>WTAL01000203.1 GCA_013139635.1 Paracoccaceae bacterium | reverse complement strand
GACTTTCGTGGATTGATGACCCTGACCGAGGCGATGGCCAAGTCGGTAAACACCGTGGCGGTGCGGGTTTCTGAGGAAGTTGGCCGCGAGCGGGTGCGCGCCATGGCGATGGATTTCGGGGTTACCTCGGATATTGCCACAGGGCCGGCGGTGGCGCTGGGGGTAACCGAAACTTCGCTGCTGGAAATGACAGGCGCCTACGCGGGTTTCCTGAATGGCGGGCGGCTCAGCAAGCCATTTGGCATGCTGGACCTAACCCTGAGTGATGGCTCTCGGCCCTTTAACATTAGCCGCCCCAGCCAAGGGCGGCGGGTGCTGAGCGAGCTGGCGGACGGCTATTTGATATATATGCTTAATCAGGTAGTTGAAAACGGAACTGCTTCGCGCGCACAAATTGATGGTTGGCAGATGGGTGGTAAAACCGGCACCACCCAAGGCGCGAAGGACGCGTGGTTTATCGGGTTTACGGCTGACTATGTGGCGGGTGTGTGGATGGGGTATGATAATAACACGCCCCTGACGGGCGTTACCGGCTCTGGCCTGCCTGCGCAAATATGGAAAGAAACCATGCAGCGCGTGCATGAGGGGCGCACCCCGCGGCCACTGCCCATGATTATCCCACCAGAACCAAGGCCGATTGAACAGGTGGACACGCCCGTAGAAGAACGCCGGAGCCGCACGATACTGGACTTGCTTCTCGGCACCAACCGATAACCCTGTGGCCTCGCTTCGCTCGGCTATCGCGGCGCGTCAACATTGGTTTGGTTGGCGAGGTTGCCTTGCGCGCCGTGCTGCGAAGGCATCGGTTGTGAAGCGCACTTGAAAAATTCACTTGTGTTGGTATTGATACCTATGGAAAATCTTGAACCTAAGAAACAAAGAGCCTCGGTTCGTAACCGCGCCGAGGCGATTAAGCCCTTTCGGTGCAAGAATCTGATTGCGGTGATCGAAGACCCAACGGATATGGGCAACATCGGCACCGTCATTCGAAATGCAAATGCGCTCGGGGTTGAGAAAGTGTATATTGTTGATTCGCGAAAATCGCTCCCAGATGACTGGCAGGAATTGCGTGAGCGGAGGTCAATTTCCAAAACATCGGTATCTGCCGTTAAATGGACATTTGTAAAGCGCTTCGATAGCACTGAGTTGTGCCTTGAGCACCTTGAGAAGCAAGGCTTCGTCTCGGCTGTCACGTCCCCGCATGTTAAGGGCAAAACCAATGTTTACCTACATGAAGGCGATTATACGCAGCATACAAAACTGGCTGTCTGGTTTGGTAATGAGCAGCGCGGGATTAGCAAAATAGCGGTTGAGCGGTGCGAGATGTGCGTGGCTATTCCGATGTTTGGCATGATTGAAAGCCTCAATCTTGGGACAAGTTCGGGCATTGTCCTATATGAAGTTACCAAGCAGCGGCGGGCGTATCAGAGTAACTACCGGCGAAGTGGTAAAAAAGGCGAGCGCGCCGAGCCCCTGCCGACTATTATGCCTCGCGAAAATGGAACAGTGTGACAGCACGGCGCGGGCGCGGCCTCGCCACAAGCACAATGCTAGACGCGCCGCCACGGCGTCGCACACGCATTTTTTCCGAAGGGAAAAAGCCGCCCGCAGGGCGTTAGGCGGCACGCGCTAAGGCTTGCTTAATGTGCGGGAGATGGCGTCTTTCCAGCCGGCGTATTTGGTTTCGCGCCAGCTATCAGGCTGGCTCGGCTTGAAGCGTTGCTCCAAGGCCCAACTTTCGGAAAAGCCCTGCATATCGGGGTAAACCCCTGCCTGCATACCCGCCAGCCACGCCGCCCCGAGCGCGGTGGATTCCAGCACTTTCGGGCGGTCCACCTCAGCGCCGAGCATATCGGCCAGCGCCTGCATGGCCCAGTCATTGTTACACATGCCGCCATCTACCCGCAGCACGGTTTTGCCTGCATCGGCCCAGTCACCTCGCATGGCTTCCACGAGGTCGCGGGTTTGGTAGGCCACGCTTTCCAGCGCGGCTTTGGCAAACTCGGCGGGGCCAGAATTGCGCGTTAGGCCATAAATGGCCCCACGGCAATTCGCATCCCAATAGGGCGCGCCGAGGCCGGTGAAAGCGGGCACGAGGTAGAGCTGCTGCTCGGGGTCGGCGGCTTCGGCCAAGGCCTGCGTTTCGGAAGCCTCTTTAATAATGCCAAGGCCATCCCGCAGCCATTGCACCACAGCGCCCGCGATAAAGATCGAGCCTTCTAGGGCATAAGTGGGCTGGCCGTCTAGCTGATAAGCGATGGTCGTAAGTAGGCGATTGGTGGATTTCACGGGTGATTTCCCCGTGTTCAACAACGCAAAGCACCCCGTGCCGTAGGTCGATTTCATCATCCCCGGCGCAAAGCAGGCTTGGCCGATGGTGGCGGCTTGCTGGTCCCCCGCCACACCTAAAATCGGCGCGCCCAGCGCTTCGGCATGGCCGAACTCAGCGGCGCAATCCCGCACGTCGGGCAGGAGCGACATCGGGATGTTAAGAAGGGCGCACAGCTCTGCATCCCATTCACCCGTATGGATATTGTAAAGCATCGTACGCGCCGCATTGGTGGCATCGGTGCGATGCGCTTTGCCTTCGGTGAGCTGCCAAATCAGGTAGCTATCAACTGTGCCAAAAGCCAGCGCTCCCGCTTCAGCCTGCACCCGTGCGCCGTCCACATTATCGAGTATCCACGCAATTTTGGTGGCAGAGAAGTAGGGGTCCAGTAATAGGCCGGTTTTATCGGTGATCATCGGCTCATGGCCTGCTTTTCGCAGGGCGGCACAGGTGGCATCAGTCCGACGGTCTTGCCAGACGATCGCGTTATAAACCGGCTTTCCGGTGGTGCGGTCCCAAATAATAGTCGTTTCGCGCTGGTTAGTGATGCCAATGGCATCAGGCCGCTCAACCCCCGCTTTTGCCAATGCCGCCTTAGCCGTGCTCAGGCTGGTGCGCCAAATGTCGGCGGGGTCGTGCTCTACCCAGCCAGAGGCCGGAAAATGCTGGGGGAATTCCTCGGCTGCGCTGGCAATCGGCTTCATATCGCCATCAAACACGATTGCACGGCTGGAGGTCGTGCCTTGGTCCATCGCCAAAATATAGGGCATCTCAACGGTCTCACTGTTGCTGGGCATACCGTAGTATTACGGTGGTTTTGCTCAATTTGTCATAATCTTAACCACTTTCGCGCGCGACGGGAAACTGATTTCTTGCGTGAATCGTAAAAATGCGGCTAGGCTTGGCGGGTTAAGCAAAGGGCGAGACTTCGGGGTAGCCGGAGCGAGGCCAAAAATGCTCGCAGCAAGCGGGCGGATAACACGGAGGAAATAATGAAACATTTGAACCTAAAATCCCTCACGCTGGGTGCGGTGCTAAGCCTTGGTATGGCCGCGCCAACCTTGGCGGCTGAGTGCATTGCGCCAGCTAATCCTGGTGGTGGCTGGGATTTCACCTGCCGTTCCATCGGCAAAATCATGTTTGATATCGGCGCGGTAGATGCCCCCATTCAAGTGACCAATATGGCAGGCGGCGGCGGTGGCCTTGCCTATGGCCTCGTGGTCAATGACCGTAGCGATGACGCCGAGCTGATTGTGGCGGCCTCTTCCGCCACGGCCACGCGCCTCGCGCAAAACGCTTATGCGGGCATGACTTATGACCAAGTGCGCTTTCTCGGTGCCATCGGGGTAGATGCCGGCATTATTGCTGTGGCAACTGATTCTCCGTTCCAAAACCTGAATGAGCTACTGGATGCGGTGATCGCCGACCCAAGCAGCGTTACCTTCGCTGGCGGCTCAGCTGTGGGCGGTTTTGACCACCTTAAAGTGCTGATGGCGCTAAAACGCCAAGGGTTAGAAGACATTCGCACCGTTAAATACATTGGGGTTGATGGCGGCGGAGATGCCGTAACCCAAGCGATTGGCGGCTTTGTGCAGGCCATCACCGGTGATATTTCCGAAGTTGTTGGATTTATCAAATCTGGCGATGTGCGGGTGCTGGCGGTGCTTACTGAAGACCGGCTTCCGGGCGAGTTTGGCAATATCCCAACCGCGCGCGAGCAAGGGATTGACGTGGTAGCGGGTAACTGGCGTGGGCTTTATGTGCCAAAAGGCATCTCCGACGACGAATATGCGCGTTGGTCAAACGCCCTGCAAGCTGTGGCTGACTCTGACGAGTGGGCAGCAGCTATGGAAGCAAATGGCCTGACGGCGTTTAACTTCGTGGGTGACGATTTCCAGATCTATGTATCAAACCTGATGGGTGAGATCGCGGACTTGTCTCGTGAAATCGGGGTTATCGAGTAGGATGAAAACCTATAAGATGAGTGACCGGATTTTTGGCACTCTTACCATAGTTGTGGCGCTCGCATATATCGCGAGCGCCTCACAAATTAAACTGCCCTTCTTGGTGGACCCGTTAGGGCCGCGCTGGTTCCCATACATTATTGGCGCTGTCGCCGTGCTGGCTGGCTTAGCCATGGTTTTGCGGCCAGATGATGAGCCAGAATGGCCTGCCCTTATGGCTTTTGGCAATATCGGCTTGGCGTGCCTTGTGCTGATAGCCTATGCACTGACGCTACGCCCGCTTGGGTTTTTAATGCCCACCGCTTTGGCGGCGGGGCTGTTAAGCTACCAAATTGAGCAACGCAAATTGCAGGCCATCCTTACAGGCGTTGGCCTTTCCGGCGGGCTGTTTATTATTTTCAAATTCGCACTGGGGCTGGGCCTTTATGGCGTGCCAAAAGGGTGGTTAAACTAAATGGAAACCATGACACTCCTTGGGCAGGGCTTCTCAGTAGCGCTGACCCCGACAAACCTGATGCTGGCCGTGGCGGGCTGCATTTTAGGCACCATTATTGGCGCACTGCCCGGACTGGGGCCAAGTAACGGCGTCGCCATTCTTATTCCGCTGGCCTTTAGTTTGGGGTTAGATGCCACAGCCGCGCTGGTGCTGATGACCAGCGTTTATTACGGCGCAATGTATGGCGGGCGCATTAGCTCGATTTTGCTCAATATTCCGGGGGATGAACCGGCCCTGATGACCACGCTAGACGGCTACCCAATGGCCAAAGCGGGCCGCGCGGCTGACGCGCTGGTGATCTCGGGCGTGGCCTCGTTTGTAGGGGCCTTGCTGGCCACCTTCGGGCTTATTCTTATGGCGCCGATTCTGGCGAGTATTGCTTATAAATTCGGCCCAGCCGAGTATTTTGCCCTTTATTTACTAGCGTTTTCCACCCTTGGCGGGCTTACCGGCAACAACCAAGCCAAAGCTGTTTTGGCAGCCTGTATTGGCCTTGCCATTGCCACCATCGGCGGCAATTCAAGCGGCACCCCGCGGCTTAGTTTTGACTCGCTCTACCTGTATGACGGGGTGAATTTCCTTGTGGCCATTGTCGGGCTTTTTGCGGTGACCGAGGTATTTGTATTTATCGAAAGCAGCGGCAAAAACACCGCCATAGGCGTGAAAATTGATAAAATAACCATACCCGTGCGCGATATTATCCGCACCTTTGGCACCATGCTGCGCGGCACCGTTATTGGCTTTATTGCCGGGATTTTACCGGGCGCGGGCGCGAGCCTTGGCAGCTTTTTGGCCTATTCCGGCGAAAAAGCGTATGCAAAAGATAAAAGCCAGTTTGGCAAAGGCGATGTGCGCGGGGTGGCCGCCCCCGAAGCCGGCAACAACGCCGCCGCCGGTGGCGCACTGGTGCCGATGCTCACACTCGGCGTGCCCGGAAGCGGCACTACGGCTGTGCTGCTAGCCCTGCTCATGACCCTCAACATCACCCCCGGCCCCACTCTTTTTAGTGATCGGCCCGAGGTGGTTTGGGGCCTCATCGCTGCGCTGCTCATCTCCAATGTGGTGCTGCTCATTCTCAACGTCCCAATGGTCAAAATCTTCGTAAAAATCCTGATGGTGCCGCCATGGGTGCTTTTACCCGGTGTGACCATGGTCAGCTTTGTGGGCATTTATTCGATCTCCAGCAGCTGGTTTGACCTGCTGTTGATGATCGGATTTGGCACGCTCGGCTTCTTCCTGCGCAAGCTCGATATTCCAACCGTGCCGATCATTCTGGGCATCCTGCTGGGCGGGCATATGGAAGACGCCCTCCAGCGTGCTATGGTGATTTCAGGCGGCGAGTGGCAATACCTGTTCAGCTCCAAAATCGCCATCGGGCTATGGATAGCCGCCGTGGTGGGCTTTGTGGCCCCGATGTTCCTGCGTAAATTCCTGAAACAACCAGACGCCGTGCCGGACTAATGCGCACCCGCGTGCTCATCCCTTCAGGCGTGCTCGGGCTTGGGTTTAGCCGTGATGCGTTGGCGCACGGCGTGGCCGCCAAGCCCGATATCATCTGCATTGATGGCGGCTCCACCGATAGCGGGCCCTATTACCTCGGCACCGGCACCAGTAAATACGCCCGCGCCACCTGCAAGGCTGAATGGCGACAGCTAATGGTCGCTCGCGCAGCGCTCGGCGTGCCGCTAGTAATCGGCTCTTGCGGCACCTGCGGGTCCGATACGATGGTCGACTGGATGATGGATATCACGCGGGAATTGGCGCTGGAGCTGGGGCAAAGGGTGAAGGTGGCACGGCTTTATAGTGATCAACCGATAAAGCGGGTGAGGGCTGCGGAGCTTCGGGCGCTTGGGGATGTAAATCCCACCCTACGGGGCAACATTGTGGCCTTGGCAGGGGCCGAGCAAATGCAAGCCGCCTTGGAAACGGGGGCCGATATTGTGCTGGCTGGCCGGATGACAGATACCGCCGTAATCTCCACCCTGCCTCTAATGCGGGGCGCGCATAAAGGTGCTGCTTGGCACGGCGCCAAAATTGGCGAGTGCGGCGCGCTCTGCTCCACCAACCCCACCTCGGGTGTGGTGATCATTGATTTTGACGAAACCGGATTCACGGTGGAACCCATGGAAGAAAGCGCTCGCTGCACCCCCCATACGGTTTCCGCCCACATGCTCTATGAAAACGCAGACCCGTTTATCCTGCATGAGCCCGGGGGCCACCTAGATGTGACCCAAGCGCGATACGCCGCGCAGGGGCGGCGCGTCCGGGTGGAGGGTAGCAGGTGGGTGCCGAGCGCGGATTACACAGTTAAGCTTGAGGGCGCGGCGAAGGTTGGCTGCCAAACCACCGTATTGGCCCTGCTGCGAGACCCCCGCTATGTGGCGCGGGCGCATGAATGGGCAAGCAAGCTGCAAGACTTCCTTAACACTGAGATCACAGCGCACTTCCCCGAATCCTTCACGCTAGAGTTCCGCCTGATCGGGCTAGACGCCACGTTAGGCGCGCTCGAAACCGGCACCGCCACGCCAAATGAAGTAGGCGTGCTGGGCATTATCACGGCCGACACCCAAGAAACCGCCTCCGAAATCGCCAAGTTCATCAACCCGCATCTGCTGCACTTCCCGCTCACCAAAAACGAAGAGCTCCCGACCTTCGCCTTCCCCTATTCCCCCGCTCAAACCGACCGCGGCCCGCTTTACGAGTTTACGCTAAACCACACCATGCCCCTCACCCACCCAATGGACGCATTTCGGCTGGAAACCGAGGTGCTGGCATGAAGCTGGGAGACCTCGCTTCTAAAATCCGCTCGAAAAATGCGGGGCCTTTTTGGGTTAGCATTGATGTGTTTTGCGAAGATGAGGCGGCGTTTACTACGCTCTGCACAAAGCTAAAAATCGACGCCGTCGCCACGGCCGTGAACGTGCCACCCCAAAGCATAAAACGCTTCGAGATCGAACATCTAAACGTGATCAAGTTCAGCTTTCCCCGCAGCGCCCCGCAAGGCAGCCGGTTTGATAGAGATATGCACGGCGCGCAATTCAGCCATTTGCTCGCGGGGTTGGAAATTCCTGACTAATCGGGTAAGGCAGTGTCTTACCCAAGCCAGAGATGCAAAATGACCCACCGTTCCGAACTCCTTATGCCTGCGG
>WTAL01000133.1 GCA_013139635.1 Paracoccaceae bacterium | reverse complement strand
TGGCCGGGGGTGTCGATCAGATTAAGCACATACGTCTCGCCATCATTGGCCTTATACTCGATCCGCACCGTGTTGGCCTTAATGGTAATCCCGCGCTCACGCTCGATGTCCATACTGTCCAACAGCTGCGCCTGCATATCGCGGTCAGCCACCGTGCCGGTGCTCTGGATAAGCCGGTCAGCAAGGGTGGATTTCCCGTGGTCAATATGCGCCACGATCGAAAAATTACGGATGTTTTTAAGCTCTGTCATGGGGGAGGGTATGATTGAGGTTTTGGGAAGGGTCAAGGGGGGATGGAGATTGGCCGCACGGACAAGCTGGACTCTCAATGCTTCACTGCGTGAATCCCATCCCGTAATTGACTATCACCGCCCCAACCATTACTTAAAGGTGAAACATTGCAGGGTATTAATATGGACGTGATAAAAGAGTTTTTTGGTGCGATTAGCGGGCGGCTGCGAAGCCACTTCATTGGCTCCATTCTGGTCTCGTTGCTCGCGTTTAATTGGGATTCGATCTTGTTTTTGATGATGGATGGCAATTCCGTTTGGATGAAAATTGCCTATATTGAAAAGCACTGGCAACTTGAGTTACCAATATCCGTTGGCATTTTGATTGGGCTTTTAAATCCATGGGTCATTGTAGGAGGGGCTTACCTCGCCAAGATTCCATCAGAGAAACTCCACTTTTTGCAGGATGAAACCAAGCACAAACGGGCAATGCAATTACTTGAAAATGAAGCCATAGAAAACGACAAAAAGGCAGAACTTGCAAAAAGCAAAGACGATGCGCTCAAATCTATAGATGATGAAGATATTCGGTCACGATTGAAGCAAGAAACGTCGTTGCGTTCCGACATTGAAAGCAAACCTGACAAAATTTCTATGCTTGATCTACTATCACCACAAGAGATCTATCGACGTCGGGAATCCCTGTCAAAACTTGAGAGAGCAATAATGAAAAGAATGGGAAGACGAAAAGGGATTCTTCTTACTATTGTTCAAGACACGGATGCATCTTCTCCTATTCAAATCGATGGCCAAGCTGCACCTAGAGCTTCACTTGATGAATATAACATCTCCATTAACAAGCTGCTTGCCTTTGGGTTTATCGACAATAAAATTCCACATTCGAATAAAATTAGTGTGTATGAGTTAACTGATATTGGGCGTTCCGTTTTTGGAACAGTTCCGACACCACCGCCTGATTAGAAAGTTTTGTTGCTACAACACCCCCCCATTTCCCCCTTGCATTCCCCCGCCAATCCCCCATCATGCCCCCATGAAAACCCGCCTCCCTGTCCTCTTCATCATCATCACCGTCGCCATGGATTCCATCGGCGTGGGGCTGATGATGCCCGTCATGCCAGACCTCATCCGCGAGATCACCGGAGAAACTGTTTCCGAGGCCGCCGTATGGGGCGGGATGATGGCGTTTACCTACGCCGGAATGCAGTTCCTATTTGGCCCCACCATCGGGAACCTGTCAGACAGGTTTGGCCGCCGCCCCGTGCTGCTCACCTCGCTCGTTATCATGTCGATCAGCTATATAATTTTCGCCCAAGCCCAAACCATTTGGCTGCTGTTTGTCGCCCGCGCTATCACTGGTATTACCGGCGCAACCTTTGCCACCGCCAATGCTTATATGGCCGATATAACCCCCGCGGAAAAACGCGCCACCAGCTTTGGCATGGTCGGCGCGGCCTTTGGCGTGGGCTTTGTGATCGGCCCCGCGATTGGCGGCTTACTCGGGCAATTTGGCCCCCGCGCGCCGTTTTATGTGGCGGCCACCGTTGCCGCGCTTAACGCCGGATTTGGCTACTTTTTTCTGCCCGAGACCCTCGCCAAGGACAAACGCCGCCCCTTCGATTTTGGCCGCATAAACCCTTTTAAAGCCCTGATGCGCCTGCGCCTTGTGCCCGAAATCGGCAGCCTCGCACTGGTGTTTTTCCTGTTCTCGGTGGCACAAAATGTATACCCGTCCGTCTGGGCCTATTTCACAACAGAAAACTTCGGTTTTGACTCCAGAATGATCGGCATCAGCCTCGCCATTTTCGGCCTGTGTATGGCCCTCGTCCAAGGCGGCCTGATCCGCGTTGTCATCCCCCGCTTTGGCGAGTGGAACACAGCAAAATTCGCCCTTGGCCTCAATGCTGTGGTGCTCGTGATAACGGGTTTCATTTCCAGCACACTCCTGCTGTTTATGCTTATGCCCATCATGGCGCTCGGCGTTATCGCCTCCCCCGCCCTGCAAGGTATGATGTCAAAAGCCACCTCGTCTGAAAACCAAGGTGAACTCCAAGGGGTTCTGGCCTCAGTGCAAGGCCTTGCTATGATCACCTCGCCCTTGCTGATGACCTCGCTGTTCCGCACCTTTACCAGCGAAACAACCCCGATTTACCTCCCCGGTGCGCCGTTCATCGCCGCCGCCGCGCTCTGCGCCTTGGCCCTTGCGATCCTCGTCTTCTCCCGCGCTAAACCGCAACCATAGCGGCGCGTCTAGCA
>WTAL01000083.1 GCA_013139635.1 Paracoccaceae bacterium | reverse complement strand
ACCATCGCATCCACCAAGTCGATCTTTTTCTCGATATCGTTGATGGTAACCTTGCCAGCCTCCATCGGCCCGCCAGATACAAAGATTGCTGGAATATTGAGGCGCATGGCGGCCATCAGCATGCCCGGCGTAATTTTATCGCAGTTAGAAATGCAAACGATGGCATCCGCGCAATGCGCATTCACCATATACTCCACCGAGTCCGCAATCACCTCGCGCGAAGGCAAGCTGTAAAGCATCCCGTCATGGCCCATGGCAATGCCGTCATCGACCGCAATGGTGTTAAATTCCTTGGCCACGCCGCCAGCCTTTTCAATCTCCCGCGCCACCAGTTGCCCCATGTCTTTCAGGTGCACATGGCCCGGCACAAATTGCGTGAATGAGTTCACAACGGCAATAATCGGCTTGCCAAAATCACCGTCCGTCATGCCCGTGGCCCGCCAAAGGCCGCGAGCGCCTGCCATATTGCGGCCATGGGTAGAAGTGCGAGAACGGTAATGTGGCATGAAAGGCCCCTTGTGCTAATCCGGTTTTTACCCGATTAACACAGGCACAGGGGGGAGCGCCAGAGGGTTCAGCCCGCCGTGATCCGGCATTGAAAGCAATTGTTCCGCGCCGAGCGCACATCAACGAATACTACGCCATCGCGCGCCGATATTTCGCCCGCTACGCGCTCGATATCTGCCGCCAATGTGATTTGCCCCGTGCCGTAAACAATCCGATGGCCAGCGCTATAGCCTTTCAGCAAATAGTCAGGGCTGGATTGCAAAGCAGGCGGCACGCCCGCGCCGCGCCACGGCGTGCAATTATCCGCGCACAAAAAGATCGGGCCCGTCTCCGCATAAGGCTGCATTGAAGGAAAAGGCCGAGCAGCGCAAATCAACATATCGGCCCCCTTGGGCACATCGTCAAGGCAGCTGCGGCAGGGGTTTCCCGCGCCATCCGAGATAGCCCGCTCAGCAGGCATGCCATAATCATCGGTTCCGCCTTGGCGGATATGTGCAACCCATGCAGGGGCATAGGGGTGAAAGGTGAGGTCCATTCTTTTTCTCCAAATAGTGTGCATCACTTTTGGAACAACTCACTCTAACGTTCGACCCGAAACCTGCGCAATGTAGGGTGGGGTTTCACTCCACCAATCGGTGCGTAGAAACCACGCACCCTAGCCGGCGGCACTCTGCAAGCTGCTCTCCAGCAAGTGCTTGGTATAGGAATGCTGTGTGCGCATCGCCCGCATATCCTCCACCCCCAGCGTTTCCACAATCTCGCCCAGCTGCATCACCGCGATATCATGGCAGATATGCCCGACCACCGCGAGATCATGGCTCACCATTAGGTAGGTTAGTTTGTGCTCGGCCCGTAGGTCTGTCAGCAGGTTGAGGATCTCGGCTTGCACCGAAACATCCAGCGCCGAGGTCGGCTCATCCAGCAGCAAAATTTGCGGCTCGGGGGCGAGTGCGCGGGCAATCGCCACCCGCTGGCGCTGTCCGCCTGAAAGCTGATGCGGATAGCGAAAGCGGAAGCTGGGGCCAAGGCCCACATCGTCCAGCAGCTTGGAAATACGGGTATCAATATCCTTAAACCCATGTAGGGAAAGGGTTTCGCTCAGCACTTGGTCCACCGAATGCCGAGGGTGCAGGCTGGCATATGGGTCTTGAAACACCATCTGCACAGCCCGATAAAAATCACGCCCGCGCGGGTTCTCCACCGGTTTATCCAAAATCTCAATCTTGCCAGACCACGTAGGCGCCAGCCCCATGATCGCCCGCAAAATCGTGGATTTCCCCGAGCCACTTTCCCCCACCAGCCCAAAACTGCCGCCCTTAGGCACGCTCAGCTTAGCGTTTTTCACCGCGTCCACCCGCTCTTCATAATCCCCGAACCAGACGTTCAGGCCTTCAATCTCAATACCACTCATCCGCTTACACTTTCCTCTGTCGCCCAAGCAGGGTCGCGCTTTAGCACGTCCAGCCGCTCCTTTGGCTCATCCAGCCGCGGCAACGAGTTCAGCAGGCCCCGCGTATAAGGATGCTCCGCCTCGTGCAGCTTATCAGCCGGCAGGGTTTCCACCACACGGCCGGCATACATAATCAGCACGCGGTCACAAAAGCTCGACACCAGATTGAGGTCATGGCTAATAAATATCAGCCCCATGCCACGGTCTTTTACAAGCTTGTCCATGATCTCCAGCACTTGCATTTGCACGCTCACATCCAGCGCCGAAGTCGGCTCGTCGGCGATCATAATCTTTGGGTCCGGTATCAGCATCATCGCGATCATTATCCGCTGGCCCATACCGCCCGAAACCTCATGCGGATACATCCGATACACCCGCTCGGGGTCTCGAATGGCCACGGCTTCCAGCATCGCAATCGTCTTCCGCTTGGCCTCTTTTTTCGACACTTTATAGTGCAGCCGATAGGCTTCCATAATTTGCGCACCCACCCGCATTACGGGGTTCAGTGAGAACTTCGGGTCTTGCATGATCATCGAAATCTGCTGCCCACGCACCTTGCGCATTTCCTTTTCAGAGCGCCCCAGCAGGTCCACCCCTTCCAGCTCCATCTTGTCAGCCTCAACAATCCCCGGCGGCCTGATCAGCCGCAAAATCGCACGGCCGGTCATGGACTTCCCCGAGCCACTTTCGCCCACAATGCCTAATCGCTCTTGCCCGAGGCTAAAGCTAACGCCGCGCACGGCGTCAAACACACCGTTGCGCGTGGGGAATTTTACCCAGAGGTTTTCGACTTCTAAAAGCTTGCTCATGACTTACCGTCCTTTGGGTCCAGCACATCGCGCAGCCCATCGCCCAGCAGGTTAAACGCCAGCGAAACCGTGAAAATAGCGAGGCCCGGCATGGTAGCAACCCACCAATGATCAAGGATAAACTTACGGCCTTCAGAGATCATCGCACCCCATTCAGGGCTGGGCGGCTGTGCGCCAAGGCCAAGGAAACCAAGGCCAGCGGCGGCCAGAATGATGCCCGCCATATCCAGCGTAACCCGCACAACCAGTGAGGAAATACACAGCGGCCAGATGTGCTTGGTGATAATCCGCATCGGGCCAGCGCCTTGCAAGCGCACGGCGTGGATATAGTCGGAATTACGGATGGTCAGCGTTTCCGCCCGCGCAATCCGCGCGTATGGCGGCCATGCGGTTAGCGAGATCGCCAGCACTGCATTTTCGATGCCCGCGCCTAGTGTAGCCACAAAGGCCAGCGCCAAAATGAGCCGTGGAAACGCCAAGAAAATATCGGTGATGCGCATCAGGATGACATCAAGCCAACCGCCTGCATAGCCCGCAATGGTGCCAACCAGCAGGCCCACAATCGGGGCCATCAGCGCCACCAGCGTTACGATATAAAGCGTAATGCGCGAGCCATAAAGCAGCCTTGAAAGGATATCCCGCCCGAGACTATCTGACCCGAGAATATACCCCTCAATCGCAGGGTCACGGTCTGCCTGCCAAATCGGCGGGGTGAGCCGCAGGGCGAGGTCTTGGATAAACGGATCAGACGGGGCCAGCACCGAAGCCAGCGCCGCGATCACCACCAGCGCCAGCAAAATCCCTAGCCCCAGCATGGCCATATGGTTGCCCTTAAGCGATAGCCACGCTTGGTAAAGCGAGGCGGCGCGGGCATGGCGGCGCGAGGTTGGGGTGTCGGTTAATAGCCAAGCCCGAAGGCCGGGTTTTTGCGTATCGGCTAGGCTCATTTTGCCCTCGGATCAAAGAATTTATAGAGAAGCTCTGCGAAGATATTGAGCAGCACAAACACAAGGCCCACCACCACGGTGCCGCCCATAACGGCGTTCATATCCGCGCTCAAAAGCGAGATCGTGATGTATTTGCCAATGCCGGGCCACGAGAAAATGATCTCGGTCAGCACCGAGCCTTCCAAGAGGCCCGCATAGGAAAGCGCGATCACCGTTACCAGCGGCACCTTGATATTGCCAAAAGCGTGCTTCCACACCACCGCCCATTCAGACATACCCTTAACGCGGGCCGTCGTAATATATTCAGCGCTCAGCTGCTCCAGCATAAAGCTCCGCGTCATCCGGCTGATATAAGCCAGTGAATAGTAGCCCAGCAGCGAGGCGGGCAGGATGATATGCGAAACGGCATTCCAGAAAATCGTCCAGTCCCGCGCGATAATACTGTCGATCAGGATCATGCCCGTAACACTCGGCACGATGTCCTCAAAGAAGATATCCACCCTGCCCGGGCCAGAGACCCAGCCAAGCTTGCCGTAAAAGATCATCAGCGCCAGAATGGCGAGCCAAAATATCGGCATCGAATAGCCGATTAGCGCAATAACACGGGCGACTTGGTCTATCCATGTGCCGCGTTTTACCGCTGCAATTACCCCGAGCGGCACGCCGATGAACACGCCAATAAGGGTGCCCAAAGTGGCCAGCTCCATCGTGGCGGGGAAGACCCGCGTCACGTCATCCCATACCGGAAAACCGGTGCGCAGCGACTTACCAAAATCGCCCTGAACCACATCGCCGAGGTATATAAAAAACTGTGTGAATAGGGGCTTATCGAGTCCTAGCTCCAGATAAACATCCATATATTGCTCTTGTGTGGCGCGCTCGCCCACGATTGAGAGCACCGGATCCACCGGCATAACCCGCCCGATGAAAAAGGTTACAAATAAGAGCCCCAGCATGGTGACGGCAACCGTCAGCAGCGTGGAGCTGGTTTTTTTCGCTATGCCAAAAAGGGGCGACCTGCGCCGCCCCTTTCTGCTCTGTTCAGCCATCGCCATTTACTTAGTCACGTTCCAATAAGAAACGGCCGTAATAGCGCCGCCAAGGCTAAGGCCTTGCACGTTTTCACTACGGCCCGTTTGCTCGATCTTCTGGAACATCACCGCAAATGGTGAGGTCTGCTGGTGCTCGCGCTGGATGGCTTCATACATCGCAGCACGGGTGTCGCGGTCGTTTTCAACAACAGCGGCCAGCGTGGCCTCGGACATTTCAGGAATGCTCCACGAGTTCCGCCAAGCCAGAAGGCCAGTTGCGCCTGCTTCGTCAGAGTTATCGGGGTTAAAGGCAAAGGTGCCGGCGTTTGTGTTAGGGTCCGGATAGTCTGGGCCCCAAGCACCTACATAAATGTCGTGCTCACGTGCGCGATACACACCCAAAATCTGTTTGCCAGTGCCTACGGTAATGTTCACCGTAATATTGGCTTGTGCAAATGTGTTTTGGATAGATTGCGCGATCTCGATGCGCTCTTGTGCTTCACGCACAACAATCGCCACTTCAAAACCGTCGGCATAGCCAGCTTCGGCCAACAGCGCCTTGGCTTTTTCTACGTCGAGCGCAAATGGCACGTCGTCGATCTCACCCAAGTATGTGGCGGGCAAGAAGGCTTGGTGAATGGTGTATTGGCCATTCAGGAAGCTGTTTTGCATGCCTTCATAGTCGATCAGATACTTGAGCGCCTCAATAACTTTCGGGTTCGACAGAATTTCGCTTTTCTGGTTCATCGAAATATACATCAGGCGGCCACGAAGCTCGCTATCCACTTCAATGCCGTCTTGGCTAGAAGCGCCAGCTACATCTTCAGGGTTCAGGTTACGCGCTACGTCAATGTCACCATTTTCAAGCAATAGGCGCTGTGTGGCGCTTTCCTGAATGTTACGCACAATCACGCGCTGCATTTCTGGGGCGCCACGGAAGAAGTCGTTATTCGCGATCAGCGTTACGCTTTCATTTGGCTTCCAGCTGCCGAGCGTATAGGCGCCCGAACCAGCGGAATTAGTGCGCAGCCACTCATTGGCAAGGTCGCCATCAGCGTCATGCTCCATCGCGGTTTGACTATCAATGATAGAGCCAACGGTTGCAGTAAGGCAGTTCAGCACAAAGGATGTCGCGTAGCGCTTGTCAGTTGTGATGGAAACCGTATTGCCATCAGCCACAATGGTCGTTTCAACATTTTCGGGAGTAAAGCCGAACTGCGAAAGAATAAACGATGGCGTTTTGTTTAGCGTAATAACGCGGCGGAGTGACCACTCAACGTCTTGCGCCGTAACGGCATTGCCGCTTTCAAAAGTTACGCCTTCGCGCATAGTAAAGGTGATGGTCTGGCCATCTTCGGACACCGTCCAGCTTTCGGCCAGTGCCGGGATATACCCGCCGCTTAGGTCTGCTGGGTCAAAGCCCACGAGCTTGGAATACAGATTGCGGTTTACGTCCGAGCCGGAAAACTCAAAGCTCTGCGCTGGGTCGAGCGTAGTGATGTCATCAATTTGAGCCGCGATGATCAGCATGTTATCGGGTGTGGCGGCAATGGCAGGTGCAATGCTCACCCCAGCGGCCAATATAACGGCTGTGCTGAATATAGTTGAACGAAGTGCGTTCATAGTATCCTCCTGAAGGTTTTTCATGGGATTCTTGCTGAATCCCTTATGCCAGCATTAACTCGTGGTTTGACCACTTAGTCAAGCACAGGATAGGCGATCGTATACCGTAGTATTACGGTTTGGCACAAAAAAGGGCCGGTAAAAACCGGCCCTTGGATTGGATGCTTTAAACGCGATTAATCAAGCGTTGAGGTATAAACCGCCAAGAGATTGTTAAACGAATTATCAATCATCGGCGTTGAGTTGGTGTGGATATCCCGCAAGCTGCCCCCGCCAAACAACATCGACACACCGACATAAAACCGGCTTTCGTTTGTAACATCTTCGGTGCCGTTGTCTTCGCTTGCCCAAAGGCCTTCATACCCGGCATTGGCATAAAAATTGCTTTGTCCAAGGCGCATTGTGCCTTCCACGCCATACATCGCAAAGTCCATGGGTTCAGAGTGGATAATGCCTGCGCCATACCCAAGGTTACCGGTGATCATAATATTGTCATTTAAGAAGTAATGCGCGCGCACCTGCCCGAAAAATTCATTGTTATAATCCAGCGAGTCGTGGTCGTTATCGGAGGAGGCAAAGCCAAGCTGGGCAGCAACGGCAACATTGCCAAAGCCCCGTGCGGCCTCAATACCATACCAGTGCCCAGGGCCACCATCGTTGCCATTTTCGTTATATTGGTAGCCAGCACCGGCAAATGCACCAACTTTATAGCCCGAAAGGTCAAAGTTAATGTGGGCCGTGCCGCCATAGGCGCGATAATAATCGGCTGAATCGCTGCCAAGCTCGTAATTGGCGTCAAGCTGCCAACCCAAACGCCCGCCACCTAAGCCGCCACCCAATGAGGCCTCTATGCCATAATAGCTGTAGGTCGGGTCATCATAATCGCAGCAGCCATCATCTGCCACAGATGCGCCACCATAATAGCCAGTTACAAAGCCGCCAAAAGTGCTGGCAGCGGGGGCCACAATTGCGGCCTCCATTGGGAGAACTTCATCAAGTGAGCCCGCCAGTGCCGGGGCTGCAAAGGCCGAAGTGGCCAAAAGTAATACAATCGTTTTCATAATTAACTCCAAAATAGTATACACATAATCTGAGTCGATATCCGACTCACACAATTAACAAGTTGTTAATGCGCTCATTTAATCAAAAAAACAACCATAGAGTTAATCGCGACCCTTTACTTCCAACTGCGCTCCAGCACCGCCAGCCAGTTTCGGTTGCACAGCTTATGCATCAACGCCTCGTCATAGCCATGCGCCACCATCGCCGCGCGCAGGGTGGGCAGGCCAGAAACATCCCCGATGCTCTCAGGCACCATCGCCCCGTCAAAATCAGAGCCAAGTCCCACATGGTCTTCCCCCGCCAGCCGGATCATATGGTCAAGGTGGCGCAACATGGTGTCGAGCGCCGTATCTGCCAGCATCTGCCCATCAGGCCGCAAAAAGGTCGTAGCAAAGTTAAGCCCCACCATGCCGCCGCTTTGGCCGATGGTGCGCAGCTGGTCATCCGTCAAGTTACGCGCGTTCGGGCAAATCTCGTAGGCGTTGGAGTGCGTCGCCACAATCGGCGCATCACTGCTTTCCACCACATCCCAAAACCCCTTTTCATTGAGGTGAGACATATCGAGCATAATCCCCAGCGCATTGCATTCGCGCACAAGGTCAAAGCCCGCTGGGCTAAGGCCGGGGCCGGTATCTCCGGTGGACGGATAGCGAAACGGCACCCCATCAGCAAAAATCGTGGGCCGAGACCAAACCGGCCCAAGCGAGCGCAGCCCCGCGCGGTAAAGCACGTGCAGCGCATCGAGATCACGGTCAATCGCCTCGGCGCCTTCCATATGCATAATCGCGGCCATCCCGCCGCTTTGCATGGTTTCTGCGATGTCCTTCGCACTGGTGCAAATCTTCAACGCCCCGTCGCTTTCAAGGTCCGCCAGCATCCGCGCTTGCTTTAGCGCCACGCCCAGCGCAAAGCCTTGGTCTATCGCGGGGGGCATCGGAATATCGTATTCTGGCTGCATCATTTGCTCGAAAATACCGTCTTCATCCATCGGGCTTGGCACCCAAATAGCAAAAAATCCACCACCAAAGCCGCCCGCCTTGGCTTTTGGCACATCTATATGGTGCTCATTGCCAGTGCTAAAGGCCGTGCGCGCCGCCCGCCCGCCTTCAAACTGCTTAAGCAGCACATCATTATGGCCATCAAAAATCAACGGTGTTTTCATAGTGTATCCGGCAAATATTGCCCCTCCAGCTTGATCAAAAATTCGGCAAAGGCCTTGGCCACCGGAGGTAGCGCGCGCCCTGCCCGCCGGATTAGAAACCAGTGGCGCACAATCGGCAAGCCCTCAAATTCCAGTTTCACGAGGCGCCCGCTTTCCAGCTCGGCACTCACCGCCTGCCCTGAAATAAACGCCAGCCCCAGCCCCGCAATCGCCGATTGCTTGATGGTTTCATTACTCTCGATCACCATGGTTTTGTATTCCTGCCCCTCCCCGATTCTATCCAAGAATCGCTGCATCAGAATGCGGGTTCCCGAGCCGCGCTCACGCGAAAGGAAGGTTTCCGCCAGCAATTCATCGGGCGAAATGTCGCGCTTACCCGCAAGAGGGTGCCCCCGAGGAGCCACCAAAATGTGCGGGTTTTCCCCCAACATCTCGGCCTCAACCGGCGGGTTTCGCGGCGGTCGCCCCATGATCGCAAGGTCAATTTTCTTGTCATTCAACGCCCCGATAATCTCGGCCCGATTGCCCACAAACAGGCTAATTTCCACATCTGGCAGCCCCGTTTGCGCCGCCACCACAATGCGCGGGGCAAAGTATTTTGCCGTGCTCACCACCCCCAAAGTCAGGTGGCCCACCTTACCGGTTTTCAGCGCTTTAATATTGTTATAACAATCACTTAATGAGTTTTCAATTTGCCGCGTCGTCGCCAGCACCGCCGCCCCGCTTTGGGTCAGCACCGTCTTGCCATCCGGCCCCCGATGCACCATCTGCACCCCAAAATTATTCTCAAGCGATTTGAGCTGGGTTGAAACCGCAGGCGCGGTCACATTCATCAGCTCGGCCGCCGCCGTCAGGTTTCCGGCTTTCACAATCGCGGCCAGCGCGCGCAATTGCTTCAGGGTTATGGCATTTTCATGAATCATAGTTTCTCTTAACACAGAAAAGATTTTTTTTAGTTTTATTTTGCGCCCAACCTGTCATGCATCACATATTCACTTTTTCGCAACCAACGGGAAACAGCGTCGATGACCTCAGACACAAACCTAAGCGATTTTTTGGCGGATAAGCCAAACGACCTGAGCGAGGCGATTATCGCGCTCGCCAAAGTCGGCAAAGATCTTGCCGCCCTCATCTCTCGCGGCGCCCTTGGTGGCGAACTCGGCGGGGCCGTGGGCGAGAATATGGGCGGAGACCAGCAAAAAGCGCTGGATGTTATGGCCGACGATGTATTCGCCGCCGAGCTCACAAAAACGCAGGTAAAATATTACGCCTCCGAAGAGCAGGACGATGTGATCACGCTCAACCCCGACGGCCACCTCGCCCTCGCGATTGACCCGCTCGATGGTTCTTCCAATATTGACGTGAACGTCTCCATCGGCACGATCTTTTCGATCTTTGAAGCCAAAGAGGGCGCAAACGAGAGCTTCCTGCGCCCCGGCAAAGAGCAAATCGCCGCCGGTTACATTATTTTTGGCCCGCAAACCGGCATTATGCTCACCTTGGGTGACGGCACCGCGATGTTCATCCTCGACCATCAAAATGGCGAGTATATGCTGGTGAACCCGCGCGTAAGCATCGCGCCTGATGCGATTGAATACGCCATTAACGCCTCCAACTACCGCCATTGGCCTGTGCCAATTCGCGCCTATATAGATGACCTGATCGAAGGTTCTGAAGGCGTGCACGGCAAAAACTTCAACATGCGCTGGGTGGCGAGCCTAATCGCCGAAACCCACCGGATTATCTCACGCGGCGGCATTTTCCTTTACCCGGGCGATGACCGTAAAGGCTATAAAATGGGCCGCCTGCGTATGGTTTATGAGGGCGCACCCGTTGCCTTCGTGGTCGAGCAAGCGGGCGGCATTGCCACCGATGGTAAAGACCGCATTCTAGACCAAACCCCAACCGAGCTACACGGCCGCACGCCGCTAGTTTTCGGCTCCAAAGACAAAGTGACCCGCGTTGCGGCTTACCACGACCTCCCAGAAACCGAAATGTCGCCGCTATTCAGCAAGCGCGGCCTGTTTAACGCTTAAGGATCAAGAAAATGAGCATCAAACACCCGATTATCTCTGTTACTGGTTCTTCCGGCGCAGGCACATCCACGGTTAAAAGCACTTTTGACCAAATCTTCCGCCGCGAAGGCATTAAAGCTGTCAGCATCGAAGGCGACGCCTTCCACGCCTATGACCGCGCCTCCATGAAAGCCGAATTTGAAAAGCGCATTGCCGCTGGCGACCACTCTTTCAGCCACTTCTCCTATGAGGCCAACGAGCTGGCCGAGTTAGAGCGTGTTTTCCGCGAATACGGCGAAACCGGCCACGGCAAAACCCGCCACTATGTGCATAATGACGAAGAGGGCATAGCGCTCGGCGCGGCCTCTGGCACGTTCACCGAATGGTCTGACTTTGCTGAGGGCACTGACATGTTGTTTTACGAGGGCCTGCACGGCGCTGTGAAAAACGACGAAGTTGACCTGCCCGCTTACGCTGACTTAAAAGTCGGCGTTGTGCCGGTTATTAACCTTGAGTGGATCCAGAAAATTCACCGTGACCGTGACCAGCGCGGCTATACCACAGAGGCGATCACCGATGTGATCCTTCGCCGGATGGATGCTTACGTAAAATGCATCACCCCGCAGTTTAGCCAAACGGACATCAACTTCCAGCGCGTGCCTGTGGTCGACACTTCCAATCCTTTCATCGCCCGCGCCATTCCGACGCCCGACGAAAGCCTGGTCGTGATCCGCTTCAAAAACCCAGCGGGCATTGATTTCCCATACCTGACCAACATGATCGAGGGCAGCTGGATGAGCCGCGCCAACTCTATTGTGGTGCCGGGTGGCAAGATGGACCTTGCCATGCAACTCATCCTGACCCCGCTGATTTTACGGTTGGCACAAAACGCGAAAAGGGCTTAAATTATGGAAAATAACATGGCAAATGCCATCCGTGCGCTGAGCATGGATGCAATTCAAAAAGCCAATTCCGGCCACCCCGGCATGCCGATGGGCATGGCCGATGTTGCCACGGTGCTTTTTAACCGCTTTATAAACATTGACCCGAGCAACCCTGATTGGGCCGACCGTGATCGCTTTGTTTTGTCAGCGGGCCACGGCTCTATGCTGCTTTATTCGATCCACCACCTGCTTGGTTATGACGACATGCCAATGTCCGAAATCAGCAATTTCCGCCAGATGGGCGCCCGCACCGCTGGCCACCCAGAATATGGCCACGCCAAAGGCATTGAAACCACCACTGGCCCGCTGGGCTCTGGCATTGCTACGGCTGTGGGCATGGCCCTCGCCGAGCGCATGAAAAACGCGCGTTTTGGGGATGAACTGGTCGATCACCACACCTACGTTATTGTAGGTGACGGTTGCCTGATGGAAGGCATCTCCCACGAAGCCATTGATTTTGCTGGCAACCTTGGCCTCGGCAAGATGATCGTCATGTGGGATGATAACTCAATCTGCATCGACGGCGACACGGCCCTTTCAACTGGCACCGACCAGATGAAGCGCTTTGACGCCTCCAAATGGCACACCATTGCCGTTGACGGCCACGATAAAGACGCGGTTGCTGCAGCGATCGAGGCGGCAAAAGCCGACCCTCGCCCAAGCTTCATCGCCTGCAAAACCATCATCGGCTACGGCGCGCCCAACAAGCAAGGCACCGCCGCCACCCACGGCGCAGCGCTTGGTGACGACGAAATCGCCGCCGCCCGCGTGTTCCTCAACTGGCCCCACGCCCCTTTCACCATCCCTGACGATGTGAAAGCCAACTGGGAAGCCATCGCCACCAAAGGCAGCAAAGCGCAAGCTTCGTGGGCCGCGCGCTTGGAAGCATCAAGCCACGCGAAATCTTTCCGCGCGGCACTAGCGGGGCCTGATTTGGCCGCGCTCAACACCGCGATGACCGCATACCGAAAGGGCCTCAGCGCTGATGCGCCAAAGGTTGCCACCCGTAAAGCCAGCCAAATGGCGCTTGAGATCATCAATGCCACCACCGATACCACCATCGGCGGATCAGCTGACCTTACTGGCTCTAACCTCACAAAAACCAGCACCACCGCTCCGGTATCGGCTGATGATTTCAGCGGCCGCTATATCTATTACGGTGTGCGCGAGCACGGCATGGCAGCCGCCATGAACGGCCTCGCCCTGCATGGTGGCTTTGTGCCCTACGGCGGCACATTCTTGGTGTTTGCTGACTATATGCGCGGCGCCATGCGGCTTTCGGCCCTGATGGGCAACCGCGTGATCTATGTGCTGACGCATGATAGCATCGGCCTCGGCGAAGATGGCCCAACCCACCAGCCGGTGGAAACCATCGCCAGCCTGCGCGCCATTCCCAACCTCAATGTGTATCGCCCAGCGGATGCTGTCGAAACCGCCGAGGCTTGGGAGCTGGCTCTGGGGGACGAGAACACACCCTCCGTGCTCTGCCTGTCTCGCCAGGGCCTACCAACTTTGCGCACGGCTCACACGGATGAGCTGCAAAGCTCAAAAGGGGCTTATGTGCTGCATGAGGCTGCGGGCGACCGTGATGTGACCATCATCGCCACCGGCTCAGAGGTTGAAATTGCCATGAATGCGGCGGACAAGCTGGCCACCATCGGCGTAAAAGCCGCCGTGGTTTCAGCCCCTTGTTTTGAGCTTTTCAAAGCCCAACCTGCCGCCTACCGTGCCGAAATTCTCGGCACCGCACCGCGCATTGGCATAGAAGCCGCGATAGAACAAAGCTGGGGGGCCTTGCTTGGCGACAACTCTGCCTTTATTGGCATGAGTAGCTTTGGTGCTTCGGCCCCCGCAGACGAGCTATACGAACATTTTGGCATCACCGCATCCGCGGTGGTAGACGCCGCAACCAAACTTATCAACGCATAGAGGGAATTCTCACATGACTGTAAAAGTAGCCATCAACGGCTTTGGCCGCATCGGCCGTAACGTGCTCCGCGCCATCATCGAATCCGGCCGGACAGACATCGAAGTTGTTGCCATCAACGACCTTGGTTCGGTTGAATATAACGCCCACCTGCTGCAATTTGATTCGGTTCACGGCAAGTTCTCTGCCGATGTTAAGGTTGACGGCGATACCATCGACGTAGGCACTGGCCCGATCAAGGTAACCGCCATTCGCAACCCTGACGAGCTGCCATGGGCCGGCGTAGACATCGCGCTTGAGTGCACCGGTTTCTTCACGGCCAAAGACAAAGCCGAGCTTCACCTGAAGAACGGCTCCAAGAAAGTGCTTATTTCGGCACCGGGCGCCAATGCTGACAAAACAATCGTTTACGGCGTAAATGACAACACGCTCACAGCCGACGACATCATCGTGTCTAACGCTTCTTGCACCACCAACTGCCTCTCCCCCGTTGCCTATGTTTTGGACAACCTCGTAGGCATCAAGAGCGGCTTCATGACCACGATCCACTCCTACACTGGTGACCAGCCAACGCTCGACACCATGCACAGCGACCTTTACCGCGCCCGCGCTGCTGCGCTGAACATGATCCCAACATCCACTGGCGCTGCCAAGGCTGTTGGCCTTGTGTTGCCAGAGCTGAACGGCAAGCTTGATGGTGTTTCCATCCGCGTACCAACGCCAAATGTTTCGGTTGTTGATCTTTGCTTCCTGCCAAAGCGTGCAACTTCGGTAGAAGAAATCAACGACGCCATTCGTGCCGCCGCTGATGGCCCGCTCAAAGGTGTGCTCGGCTACACAGACCTTAAAAACGTGTCGTCTGACTTCAACCACGACCCACATTCTTCCATTTTCCACACAGACCAAACCAAGGTTATGGACGACGGCATCGTACGGATTTTGACATGGTATGACAACGAGTGGGGCTTCTCCAACCGTATGGCAGATACCGCTGTTGCCATGGGCAACCTCTAAAACTAAACGGGTGGCCAGCAAGGCCACCCTCCCCCTTCAGGAGAAGAAAAAATGGCCCTTATTACCCTTCGCCAACTGCTGGACCACGCTGCCGAAAATGATTACGGCATGCCAGCTTTTAACATTAACAACATGGAGCAAGGCCTTGCGATCATGAAGGCAGCTGACAAAGTCGGCGCGCCCGTGATCATGCAAGCCTCTCGCGGCGCACGCTCTTACGCGGGCGACATCATGCTGCAACACATGATCCAAGCGCTGGCCGAAATGTATCCGCATATTCCGGTATGTATGCACCAAGATCACGGCAATAACGAGCAGACCTGTATGTCTGCTATCAAATACGGTTTTACCTCCGTAATGATGGACGGCTCGCTGAAAGCCGACATGAAAACACCGGCAGATTTTGAGTATAACGTTGATATCACCGAGCGCGTTGCGCGCATGGCGCATTGGGTTGGGGCCTCTGTTGAGGGCGAGCTCGGCGTGCTGGGCAGCCTTGAAACAGGCATGGCGGCTGAGGAAGACGGCTCTGGCGCTTCCGGCAAGCTGAGCATGGAGCAGCTTCTCACGGACCCAGACGAGGCCGCTGATTTTGTAGCCAAAACCAAGGTAGACGCGCTGGCAATCGCTTGTGGCACGTCGCATGGCGCTTACAAATTCACCAGCAAGCCGACCGGTGATTCACTGGCGATGGACCGCATTGAGGCCATCCACGCCAAAATCCCTGACGTTCATTTGGTTATGCACGGCTCAAGCTCTGTGCCACAATATCTGCAAGACCTGATAAATGATAACGGTGGCGAAATGGCGCAAACTTACGGCGTGCCTGTTGAGGAAATCGAGCGCGGCATCAAATCTGGCGTACGCAAGGTGAACATCGATACCGATAACCGCATGGCGCTTACCGGCATGTTCCGCAAGGTTGCCAAGGATAACCCTGCTGAGTTTGACCCGCGCAAATTCATGATCCCGGCCATGGCCGCCATGGAAGAGCTGGTAACAGACCGTTTTGAGCGCTTTGGCGCGGCGGGCAATGCCAGCAAGATCAACGTTATCCCGTTGGATGACATGGCCAAGCGCTACGCTGACGGCTCGCTTTAAGCCACGGGCTTAGGCCAATAAAACAAGGAAGGGAGGGGCTATGGATCACGCAGATCGTTTTATCAACCTCTCCCTTACCGAGCCAGATTTGGCGGCCACCCACGTGCTGGCCGCCTATATCCTCAAGCCCGCTGAGGGCCATGATTTCCTAAATACCGTTGCAAGTTTCGCCGCTGAAAGTGGCCGAGGCACACAAGTGCCCCTGCCCCATGAGCCGATTTCCCGCGCGCTGGATGTGATCGCCTATCAGGCTGAGCCGTCCACGGGCCTCGTAAAACTCGCCTTCCCGCTGGCGCTGTTTGATTTTAACATGTCTGACGGCAAGGCCTCGATCACCAGTTTTCTCAACCTCTTGGTGGGCAACACCCAAAGCATGGGCGAAATTGCCGACCTGAAGCTACATGATTTCCACCTGCCGCAAAGTTATCTTTCCGCCTTTAACGGCCCGCAAGTGACCATTGCCCGCCACTGGCAGCACCTTGGCCGCGATGAAACAGCTGGCGGCATGATCGTCGGGGCCATTCTAAAACCCAAGCTCGGCCTGCGCCCCGAAGGGCTGGCCGATGCAGCTTACCGCTTCTGGCTCGGTGGAGATTTGGTCGAAAACGATCAGCCCCAAGGCAACCAGAGCTTTGCGCCCTTAGCAGACACTCTGCCGCTAATGGCCGACGCCCTGAAACGGGCGCAGGATGAAACGGGCAAGGCCAAGATATTCTCGGTTAACATAACCGCCGACGACCCTAACGAGATGGACATGCGCGCCGAGGCCGCACTGGAGGCCTTCAAGGCCACGCCGGGCAGCCTCGCCTTTCATGTGGACGCCTATTTGGCTGGCCCAATGGCCCTCACGCACGCCTGCCGCGACCTTCCCCATTTTGTAAGCGCCCACCGTGCGGGGCATGCGGCAGTTACGTCCCAACGCTCAAATCGCGGCTACTCCGCCTTTGTGCTCACCAAAATCAACCGCCTGATGGGCGCTTCCGGCATCCATACCGGCACCATGGGCTTTGGCCGCATGGAAGGCGATGAGGCCGACCGGCCCATCGCTTGCATGATCGCGCAAAACGTAGCCCAAGGGCCGTATTTTGAGCAAAACTGGCACGGCATGTTGCGCTCGGCGGCCATTGTTTCCGGCGGTATAAACGCCCTACGCCTGCCGTCCTTCCTGCAAAACCTCGGCCATTCCAACTTCATCCTCGCCGCTGGCGGCGGGGCGTTTGGCCATATTGATGGCCCTACGGCAGGCGCGCTTTCGCTCCGCCAAGCCGAGGCTTGCTGGCTGGCCCGCGCCGACCCGTTTGACTTTGCCAAAACCCACCCAGAATTCGCCCGCGCCTTCCTCAGCTTTGAGCAAGACGCCGATATCATTCACCCCGGCTGGCGCGCCGCGCTTAGCCCCGAAAAACCCAACCAGTGAGGACCCATCATGGACCGTTCAATTAAAATCGCCCCGTCGATCCTATCGG
>WTAL01000256.1 GCA_013139635.1 Paracoccaceae bacterium | reverse complement strand
TCAGCGGCGCGGTTCAGAATTTGCAGCATGGTTTCCTTAACTTCCAGAGCTTCTTTAAGCAGCTCTTCTGGCAGGGTTTCGCCGCCATAAATCATCAGGTCCATGTTAAGGGTGTAAATCCAAAGCTCGCCGTTTTCGTCCTCAACCAGTGATACACGGCAGGGCAGGTAAGCGGCAAACGCGGGGTCAAACTCCACCATTTTGGCGGCGGTCAGCGGGTTGCAATACAGGTAGATATTCAGCACGCGCCACTCTTCGTCGGTCATCGCGGTTACTTGGTCACCCAGCGGCAAAAAGCCAACGCTTCTGATATTACGCTCGGCAGCGATGGTCTGGATGGATTGGTCAACATCATCAGCGGTTAGGCCGTCGGCTACTTTAACCTTCCACACGGTGGCGGCGGCAGAATTGCCGGTTTCTACCAGCAGGTCGGCCATTTCCATATACATCGCTTTGGCTTTAGGGTCGAACCCGTCAAACGCGACCTTATATTTCCACAAACCGGGCCCAAAATAGGCAGCTGCGGCGATAGCGGCTATGCCGACCAATACCAGTAAATTGCGAATAAACTTCATGTTACCATCCCTTATAATTGTTTTTTGTTAGCGCAAAGGTTAGGGGCAACACCCACACAAAGCAAGCGCGGAAATGTGAATGGATTGTTTAGAAAACCTCGCTATACTTAAGAAAATTAACCCCTGAGGCCATATGCCCCGCACCCATGTTTTTATCATAGATGGCACGTTAAGCCGCCTGAGTGAGGGCGAGGAAACCAATGTGGGCCTCGTCTATAAACTGCTGCAAGAGGTGCCCGAGGTCAGCGTTGGCTATGACCCCGGCGTGCAAGGGCAAGGGTTGATGAAGTGGCTGAGCGTTCTCACGGGGAACGGCATTAATTGCTCTATTCGGCAGGGCTATGAGGCGCTGGCGCGGGGCTACAAAGCCGGCGATAAAATCTTCCTTTTCGGGTTTTCGCGCGGGGCATATGCCGTGCGGTCTATCGCAGGGATGATCGACAAAGTGGGGCTTTTGAAGCCCGAAAACGTAACTAAAAAGCGTATTCGCAAGGCGTTTCGGCTTTATGAAAGTTTTGATGCGGAAAAGCGCGCCGCTAAGTTTAACAAGAAATTTAGCCATGAAAGCATAGAGATAGAAATGATCGGCGTGTGGGACACGGTTAAATCCCTCGGCGCGCCCTTCCCTATTCTGTCCTACATTTCTCCAATGGCAACAGAGTTTCACAACCACCGGCTTTCCCCGATTATCCAAAACGCCTTCCAAGCCCTCGCCGCAGATGAAAACCGCCGCGCTTTTGCGCCCATCCCGTGGGAGTGCCAGCCTAGCTGGCCCGGCCGGCTGGAGCAGGCGTGGTTTGCAGGCGCGCATAGTGATGTCGGCGGTTTTGTGTATGAAATGCCCAAGGCCCGCCCGCTTTCCAACATTTCACTGCACTGGATGCTGACCCGCGCGGCCATGTGTGGGCTGCCTTTGCCCGATGGCTGGCAGGCCCGCTTTCCGACAGACGCGATGGCCCCATTTCAAGGCCCCTATGCGGGCTCCAGTAAGTTTTTCTTGTTTCGCTGCCCGCGAGAATTTGGCCCTGCGCAAATTGATTACTTGCACGAAAGCCTGCTTGAGCGGATGGAATTTGGCTACACGCCGAGGCTCAAAGGCTTCCCTGAAGCTCCTGCCGCAGCACTTTCCGGATAAGCTCTTCCAGCTCGCCTGCATCCGAAATTCCGAAGCTTTCCTGTAGCTTGGCGCGAAAAACTTCGGCCTCAAGGCTAGCTTTCAGCTCTTTTGCTGTCACGCGCTTGGGCTCTGGCTCCACCACAATATCCGGCGCGGCCTCTTGCAATAGCAAGTCCACCCGCGCCTCGGGCCGCAAGATCAGCAGCTCGCGTTTAGCCACCGTGCGCTCGGTATCGTAGCGCGCCTGCGCCTCACGGCTGACCATGTCGCGAATCTCGGCCAAAATGTCCGCCATCGGCATGTTATCATGGCTATATTGCGCGACTTCGGTCATGGGATTCCTTTGTGAATGCCGTAACTATAGCACCTTATTCGCCATATGGCACCCAGATGTTTTTCACCTGCGTGGCGTGGCGGAGGTAGTTTTTGCCTTGCGCTGACGCTGGGTTTGCCCAGTCTGCGTTGCTATTCCACGTGATCTTCAGGTTGCCCGCCGAGCGGGCGTCAAGGTCCGCACTTGCGGCTCCAAAATTCCACAGCGCGTTCACATCGTCATGGTCCGCCAAAGTGGGGGCCATGGCCCCGTGGTCGCCGGTAATCAGGTTCACAACCCCCGCAGGCACATCACTGGTTTCAAGCACTTGCATGAAATCTCCCGCCATCAGCGGGTGCTTTTGCGAGGCCAGCATAACCACACGGTTGCCCATCGCCAGCGCAGGGGCAAGCAGAGAAACCATGCTAAGTAGAGGGGCTTCGTCAGGGCAAATAATGCCCATCACACCCAGCGGTTCGTTCATCGCCAGCGTCACATGCCGCGTTAGAGTCGAATGCACTTTGCCGTCATATTTATCAGCGTAACCCGCGTAAAAACTGATGCGCTGAATGGCGAGGTCAACTTCCTCGGTGCCTTTGCTGCCCGTCATCAAGGCCAGCCGTTCGGCAAATTCATCACGCCGCGCTTCAAGGTTTTCGGCGAGGTAATACAGAATTTGCGCGCGGAGGTGCGGGCTTGACCCGCTCCAACCAGCGGCCTTTACGGCGGCTACAACAGCATTGCGCACGTCTTTCCGGCTGCCAAGGCCCGCCTGCGAAATTGGCTTACCTTTGGCGGAATAGGCGGTGTAAGTCGCCGCGCCATCAGGCCGTGCCTGCTTGCCGCCAATATAGAATTTCGCCGTGCGATCCATCGCATCGGCGCCATTGCTGCCTGTCGGAAGCGGTGAGAAATCAACGGTTTGCGCCTTAGCAGGCTTCACCGTTGGCGCGGGGTCCGCCAGATACTCCATCATGCCTTCAATGCCGCCCTCACGGCCAAAGCCGCTTTCACCGTAGCCGCCAAAGCCAGCGGCAGCGTCAAACATATTGGTGCCGTTTACCCAGATAATCCCGGCCTTAACCCGCGCCGCAGCATCTAGCGCCACGCTCAGGGTTTCTGACCAGATAGAGGCGCTCAGCCCATAGCGGGTGTTGTTCGCCAGTTGAATGGCTTCGGCATGCGTTCGAAAAGTTTGCACTGTAAGAACCGGACCAAAAATCTCCTGCTGCACAACGGTTGAGGCACTCGTAACCTCACTCAAAATGCTCGGCGGGTAAAAGCAGCCCGTGTTCGGCATGGCGCAGCTAGATTGCCAAAGCTCTGCCCCCTCGGCCTGCCCTTGGGCCACCAGCGCTTGAATGGTTTCCAGCTGGCTTTGGTCGACAATCGCACCAACATCCACAGACTTATCCAGCGGATCACCCACCACCAGCTTTTCAGCCCGCGCCTTCAGTTTGGCAATAAACTGCTCCGCCACCGCTTCTTGCACCAGCAAGCGCGAGCCTGCACAGCACACCTGCCCTTGGTTAAACCAAATCGCATCGACCACGCCTTCCACGGCGCTATCAAGGTCCGCATCTTCAAACACAATAAACGGAGATTTCCCGCCCAGCTCCAGCGAGAGCTTCTTGCCGCTGCCCGCCGTTTGCCACCGGATGATTTTGCCAACCTCGGACGAGCCGGTAAAGGCCACTTTATCAATATCTGGATGGCCCGAAATCGCCGCGCCAGTTTCCCCCGCGCCAAACACGATGTTGACCACGCCCGCAGGCAGCCCTGCCTCAACGCAAATTTCAGCAAACAGCGCCGCTGTGATCGGTGTAAATTCGGCGGGTTTCAGCACAATGGTGTTCCCTGCCGCCAAGGCCGGTGCAATCTTCCAAGCCAGCATTAGCAGCGGGAAGTTCCACGGAATAATCTGCCCGCACACGCCCAGCGCCGTGTGGCCCGGCAGTTCCTCGTCCAAAATTTCGGCCCAGCCCGCGTGGTGGTAGAAATGCCGAATAACCAACGGCACATCGGCGTCACGGCTTTCGCGAATCGGCTTGCCGTTATCCATGCTTTCCAGCACGGCAAAAAGGCGGCTCCGCTTTTGCAGCAAGCGCGAAATAGCGTAAAGATATTTGGCGCGTTGATGCCCCGAAAGGGCCGCCCATTTGGGCTGAGCCTTGCGGGCGGCCTTTACGGCCTCATCCACCAAAGCTTCGCTCGCCACGGGGGCCACGGTAAGGGCCTCTCCGTTGGCAGGGTTTTGCACCGCTAAGCCTTCGGATTTATCACCCTTAAACGCGCCATTTATATAATGCTGCAAGCGCGGATGGGCCGCCAGCCATGCATTAGCAGCACTCGGATCTTCAGGGGCTTTGCCGTAATCCATTGTTTCCATGATCTTTTCAATATCGCTCATAATAAGGCCTTACGAAATCGCGTGATGTTTAGCGGCGGAATAGCGCCCGGTGGCGTGGTGCTCTAGCTGGCGCTCGATGTCTGTCAGCAGGCTGGAAGCCCCAAAGCGGAACAGGTGCGGCTGGAGGTAATCTGTGCCGAGTTCTTCGCGCATCATGGACATCCAAGTCAGCGCGTCCTTCGCGGTAGAAATCCCGCCCGCAGGCTTAAAGCCCACTTGGGCGCCCGTCATCGCGTTATACTCCCGAATGGCCCGCACCATGGTGAGGCCCACAGGCAGCACCGCATTCACGGCCTCTTTGCCGGTGGAGGTTTTAATAAAATCAGCGCCCGCCATCATGGCCACCATGCTGGCGCGGTAAACATTGCGCAGGCTGGAAATATCACCTGTGGCCAAAATGGTTTTCAGGTGTGCCGCACCGCAGGCCTCTTTCATCTGCGAAATCTCGTCATAAAGCCCAGCCCAATCTTGGTTAAAAACCTTTGAGCGGGTGATCACGATATCAATTTCTGTAGCGCCTGAGGCCACCGCATAGCGGATTTCGGCAAGCTTGAGATCAAGCGGAATAAGCCCCGCCGGAAAGCCCGTAGCGACCGACGCAACATTAATGCCCGTGCCCGCCACGCCCTCAGCAGCCGCTTCGACCATGGTTGGGTAAACACACACCGCTGCCGTTTGCACTGGCTTGGTCAAGCCCAGCTTGGCCTGAATCGCAGGGTCCAGCGCCACTTTAGCCTTGCCGCACAGGCGCTTTACACGGTTCACCGTGTCATCGCCCGCCAGCGTGGTCAGGTCAATTAGCCCGATCGCCCGCAGCAGCCATGCCGCCTGATGCGTTTTTTTCACCGATCGCCGCGCCGAAAAGCCAGCACAACGCCGCTCAACGGCACTCAGGTTTACTTTTGCATCCCGAAATACCGCTTCATCTAGCGGCATTCCTTTGTTTTCTTTGCCATGATCCAGCATTTTTGTCTCTTTGGTCAAAATTCTTACGGTCGCACTCTTACCGCCATTATAAGAGAATTCAACCGGATTGCGACAAAAATGCTTGCTTGAACTAAATAAGCATGTAATCACTTAGTTAAACGGGAGTATAATATGAAAATCAAATCACCGGCCATTGGCCTCATTGTTGCCGCAAGTATTGCGGTGCCGCTAACGGCGCAAAGCTATGACGATGGCCGCGAGGCTATTTATGTATCTGGCCCTGAGCGGGCCGAATTACTTGCAGAGATGCGCGGGTTTCTTGAAACGGTGCAAGGCACGATGGACGCCTTGGTGGCCGAGGATATGGTGGCGATTGCCGAGCTTAACGCGGCTTCTGGCCTGCGGGCCACCGCCAATACGCCCGAATCCCTCACTGCCAAACTGCCGGAGCCCTTCCGCCTGCTTGGGCTTTCGACCCATAACCTGTTTGACGGTATCGCACGCGAGGCCACTGATTTGG
>WTAL01000238.1 GCA_013139635.1 Paracoccaceae bacterium | reverse complement strand
AGCGCAAGGAGCTTTCTTTGCAAAGAGAAGAGCTAAAACTTACGCGGGCAGAGCTAAAAGGCCAGAAAGAGGAAATGCGGGTTCAAAATGAAACCCTGCGTGTCCAGAAATTTGAGAATACGTTTTTTCAACTGCTGAGAATGCTTGGGGAGACATCTGGAGCGATAGACCTGCAAGTTCGCAGTGGCACCTTCAAAAATAGCACCACCACTATAATTACAGGCAAAGATTGCTTCGCTAAATTCTTTTCGTTCTATGAAGATAAAGTTCAACTTTTTGGCAAACAACAACCGCCCATTGATTTTCGGGCCTCTTATCTTGAGTTTTTCGAAACACATCAATCTGATTTGGGACACTATTTTAGGAGCCTCTATCACATATTTAAATTGGTCGATCAAACCGACAATATTGATCAAAGGCTGTATACGAGCTTAGTTCGTGCACAACTTTCCACATATGAGTTAGCTCTACTTTTCTACAATTGCCTGAGTGAATTGGGTGTGGAGAAATTTAAACCTCTAATCGAGAAATATGCGCTTTTGAAAAACCTACCTGATGATGTCTTATTGGAAAAGTCACATCGAGAGCTTTACAATAAGAACGCCTTCTAATTTGGGGAGCTACGCATTTGCACGGTGCTCCCCAAAAGATTATTTATTCATCCGGTTCTCAATAAGCTCATCCACAACGGCTGGCTCGGCCAGAGTTGAGGTGTCCCCCAAGCTACCATAATCGTTCTCGGCAATTTTGCGTAGAATGCGGCGCATAATTTTGCCCGAGCGGGTTTTGGGCAGGCCCGGCGCCCATTGCAGCAGGTCAGGCTTGGCGATCGGGCCAATCTCCGTGCGCACCCATTTTTCAAGCTCTTTGCGCAGCTCTTCCGTGGGTTCCACGTCGTTCATCAGGGTCACGTAAGCATAAATGCCTTGGCCCTTGATTTTGTGCGGATAGCCGACAACGGCGGCCTCGGCCACGGCTTTATGGGCCACAAGGGCGCTTTCCACTTCAGATGTCCCCATCCGGTGGCCAGATACATTGATCACATCATCGACGCGGCCAGTGATCCAGTAATCGCCATCGGCATCGCGTTTGCAGCCATCTCCGGAGAAATAGTAACCTTTGTAATCGGCGAAATAGGCCGAGATATAACGATCATGATCACCCCAAACGGTGCGCATTTGGCCGGGCCAGCTATCGGCGATGCAAAGCACGCCGGAAGCCTCGGTGGTGGTGATTTCCTTGCCGGATTCCGGCTCCAGAATCACCGGCTTAATGCCGAAAAATGGCCGCATGGCGGAGCCGGGTTTGGCGTCATGGGCACCGGGTAAAGGCGTAAGCAGGTGGCCGCCCGTTTCGGTTTGCCACCATGTGTCAACGATCGGGCAAGTGCCTTTGCCAACCACGTCATTATACCAGTGCCACGCCTCGGGGTTGATGGGCTCGCCCACACTGCCAAGCAGCTTGAGGCTGGAAAGATCACACTTTTCGACCCATTCATTGCCCTGCCCCATAAGCGCGCGAATGGCGGTGGGGGCGGTGTAAAATTGGTTGACTTGGTGCTTGTCACATACCTGCCAGAAGCGGCTGGCATCGGGATAAGTTGGCACGCCTTCAAACATTACTGTGGTCGCGCCGTTAGCCAGTGGGCCATAAATTATGTAGCTGTGGCCGGTGACCCAGCCCACATCGGCGGTGCACCAGAAGATATCTCCGTCGTGGTAATCAAAGGTGTATTGATGGGTCATCGCCGCATAAGCAAGGTAACCACCCGAGCTATGCACCACGCCTTTGGGCATGCCGGTGGAGCCGGAGGTATAGAGGATAAACAGCGGATCTTCGGCGTTCATCACCTCAGGCGGGCAATCGGCTGAAACCTTTGATTCGAGGTCATGCAGGTAGAAATCGCGGCCCTCAACCATGGGGACTTCGCCGCCTGTGCGGGCCACCACAAGGGTTTTTGCGTCATGCTTCACGTTGGCCATCGCCGCGTCAGCGTTGGCTTTCAGCGGGGTTTTACGGCCGCCGCGCGGGGCGAAATCGGCGGTCACAAGCACTTTGGCTTGCGAGGCGTTTATTCGGTTGGCGAGGGCATCAGCCGAGAAGCCAGCAAACACGATGGAGTGGATGGCACCGATGCGGGCGCAGGCCAGCATGGCGTAAGCCGCCTCGGGGATCATGGGCATATAGAGCACCACGCGGTCGCCCTTGCCAACGCCCATCTCTTTGAGAACGTTGCCGAATTTACTTACATGCGCGTGCAGCTCGTTATAGGTGATCTTCTTATCATCGGTCGGCTCATCGCCTTCCCAGATGATAGCCACTTGGTCACCACGGGTTTCCAGATGGCGGTCCACACAGTTGGCACAGACATTCAACTCGCCGTCTTCATACCACTTGATGGACACATCGGGGTATTCAAACGTGGTGTTTTTGACCTTGGTATAGGGCGTGATCCAGTCAAGCCGCTTGCCCTGCTCGCCCCAAAAAGCATCGGGGTCGGAGATTGAGGCTTCATACATTTCATCGTATTGCGCCGCGCTAATATGCGCGTTGGCCACAAAATCTTTTGACGGCGGGTATAGCTTGTCGATCATGTCATACGTCCTATATTTTTCTTAGATAGCCAGATATTCTTCTCGAAGCTGCTCATTGTCCAGCACCTCTTGCGCTGTGCCGTCAAAAACCACGTTGCCCGTGTCCAAAATCACGGCGCGGTCTGCCAGTTTGAGCGCCGCTACGGCATTTTGCTCAACGATGATGGTGGTAATGCCAAGCTCACGAATTTCCTGCAAGGTTTTCTCGATTTCCTGCACGATAACAGGCGCGAGGCCCTCGTAAGGCTCATCAAGCAGCAGCAGCTTAAGATCACGCGCCAAAGCGCGGCCGATGGCCAGCATTTGCTGCTCGCCGCCCGAAAGCGTGGTGCCCTCTTGCTTGCGGCGCTCTTTCAGGCGCGGAAACAGCTCAAAAATCCGCTCGATGCTCCAGCCAACTGGCGGGGCGATTTGGGCTAGGCGGAGGTTTTCTTCCACCGTCAGGCCTTGGATAATCCGGCGGTCTTCTGGCACAAGGCCAATACCTGCCTGCGAGGCTTGATAGCTTTTCATCTCATGTATCGGCTGGTGGTCCAGCCAGATTTCACCCTGTTTCAACTCGGGGTCTGCCAGCCGTGCGATGGCCCGCAGGGTGGAGGTTTTACCCGCGCCATTACGGCCCAAAAGCGCCAGAATCTCGCCCTCGTGCACGTTAAAAGAAACGCCCTGCACGATATAGCTTTCGCCATAATAGGCATGGATATCATGCACCGAAAAGTAAACCGGCTTTTTGGTTTTATCGTTCATACTTCGGCCTCCCCTAAGTAGGCTTCGCGCACCTTGGGGTGGCCTTTAATTTCGTCTGGCAGGCCTTCGGCAATAATCGCGCCTTGGGCCAAAACCGAGATGGTGGTGGCGAGGGAAAACACCACGTGCATATCATGCTCGATGATCACTTTGGTGATGTTACGGGACTCGCCGATATGCTTGAGCAGGTCGATGGTATTATTGGTATCGGCCCGCGCCATCCCTGCGGTTGGCTCATCGAGCAGCAGCAATTTTGGCTCCTGCACAAGGCACATCGCCATTTCCAAGCGGCGCTTATCACCGCGGGAAAGTGAGCCTGCGTGCACGCTCATTTTGTCCTTCATGCCCATGTCTTCCAGCATATGCTCGGCCTGTTGCCGTATCTCTTTATCGCGTAGCACGCGGGCAAAGGCATTGACCTTAAAGGCACCGTCACGGTGGGCAAAGCAGGGGATCATTACGTTTTCAAACACGGTGAGATCGGTAAAGATCTCGGGGGTTTGGAACACGCGGGACACACCCAGCTGGTTGATTTCATGTGGCTTTTTGCCCAGCACTGGCTTGCCGTCGAACATAACGCTGCCAGTATCAGGCTTGAGCTTGCCGATCAGGCAATTCAGGAAAGTGGACTTTCCCGCGCCGTTTGGGCCGATTAGGGCATGCACCGAGCCTTGCTCGACGCTCAGGTTAACATTGTTAAGCGCCTGCAAGCCGCCGAAGCGCTTGTTGACGTTTTGGACCTCAAGAATACCCATTATTCTATCCCCACCTTGGCCGCACGCCTATTGGCGCCGGTAACCACGCGGCCAATGCGTTTGGCCCCGTCCACCAGCCCGCCGGGCAGGAAGATAACCACCAGCATAAACAGCGCGCCGAGGGTAAGATGCCAGCCTTTGCCAACAAAGGGCGAGATGATCAGCACCATGGCGTTTTCAGCCCATTCAGGCATGATGGCAAACCAGCCATGCAGCACGCCGTCATTGATTTTGGAGAAAATGTTCTCGAAATATTTGATGAAGACCGCGCCTAAGATCGGCCCGATTAATGTGCCCATACCGCCGAGCACGACCATCAGCACCACTTCGCCGCCAACGGTCCACTGCATGCGCTCAGCGCCTGCGAGAGGGTCCATTGAGGCCAGTAGGCCGCCTGCGAGGCCGGCGAACATGCCGGAGATCACGAAGGCTGCGAGGGTGTAGGGGCGGGAATTAATGCCGGTATAATTTAGCCGTGTTTGGTTGGTTTTAACTGCCCGCAGCATCAGTCCGAAAGGGGAGCGGAAAATGCGGATGGAAATCCAGAAAGACGCGATGAGCAAAATGGCGCAAACGTAGTAGCCCCAGTTGAATTGCAGATCGTAGCCGAAGATGGTTGGGTTCCAGAACACTTCCTTCATCTCTAGGCCAAAGAAATTGGTGGAGGGGAGGCTGCCTGCATCGCCCGCAGCATCTAGCACGCGAGGGTCATCGAGGCGCAGCTGAAGGCCTGTTTCACCGTTGGTAAGCGGCGTTAGCACGGAATACGCGAGGTTGTAGCTCATTTGCGCCAGTGCAAGGGTGAGGATCGAAAAGTAGATCCCCGAGCGGCGCAGGCTGACATAGCCGATGAGCAGGGAAAATGCGCCCGCAATTACGATCGAGAGCAGCAGGGCGGGCACGATGTTCATGCTCAGGAGCTTGAACATCCAGACAGCGGAGTAGGAACCCACACCCAGAAAGGCGGCGTGGCCGAAGCTGAGGTAGCCAGTGAGGCCAAACAGGATGTTAAACCCGATGGCAAAGATCCCGTATATTGCGAAGCGCTGCAACAGGTCAGGGTAGGCAGCGCCCGTGGGCGCAAAGATCAGCGGTGCGGCCAAAACAACGGCGGCAAATATGATCAGAAGCAAGCGGTCTTTCATCAGGTTCATGTCCTTATTCCTCCATCATGCCAGCTTTGCCCATCAGCCCGCGAGGCCGAACCAGCAAGACGATAACAGCAATGAGGTAAATGATAATTTGGTCGATGCTGGGCAGCCCAACGGCTGCAATCGCATCTTTAATCAGCGGCATAGAGGCGAAGCTCTCAAGAATGCCAAGCAGGAAGCCCGCCGCCACAGCACCGGGCAAGCTGCCCATGCCACCAACCACAACCACCACAAAGCTCAGCACCAGAAAGTCCATGCCCATATGGTAATTTGGTGGGTTAATCGGCGTATACATCACGCCCGCAAGGCCCGCCACCGCGGCGGCCACGCCAAACATAATGGTGAACCGCTTATCAATATTAATGCCAAGCAAGCCCACGGTTTCACGGTCTGCCATGCCCGCGCGCACAACCATGCCAAAGGTGGTGAAGCGCAAAAAGGCAAAAACGCCGCCAATGATCAGGACCGAGAAGCAGAAGTAAACCAGCCGCCAGAGCGGGTAGATAACCGAGTTTTCAGCCATACCGATCATCACGCCGAAATCAACCGAGCCCTTAAGTAGGTCAGGGGCAGATTGCGGAATGGGGTTAGCGCCGTAAACGGCCTTAATAACCTCTTGCAGTACAATCGCGAGGCCGAAGGTCACCAAAATTTGGTCTGCGTGCGGGCGGTTATAGAAGTGCTTAATAAGGCCGCGCTCCATAATAACCCCGATCAGGATCATAATCGGAATGGCGACGATAACGGAAACCAGCACCGACCACTCGATTAACCAAAACCCGAAATCACCGAACCATTCGGTAATATAAGGCGTTTTGATCTTGGCTGGATTGCCAAGAAAATCGGTTTTTTCAGGGTCGAGCGTGATTTTGGATATTTCCAGCACCTTGCCCACGGTCACCGCCACAAAAGCGCCGATCATAAACAGCGCCCCGTGGGCGAAGTTGACCACGCCGAGCGTGCCGAAAATCAGGGTTAGGCCCAAGGCGATAAGCGCATAGGCGCTGCCCTTGTCTATCCCGTTTAGAATTTGCAGAAGGATGGCGTCCATAGCTTGGCCCGCTCCGTTTTATATATGAAAAAGCTCTGCCGTTTTTTGCAGAAAAGCCGGCCGCGCGCAAGGCGCGACCGGAAGGTTTTCCCGAGGGGGAAACTTAGCTGCCGGGGTTACAAGAGCCCAGCGCACCGCCCGCAAACATCGGGTGGTCAACTGCATATTCAACTTGCGCACGTGGCGTAACTTGAACAACTTCCAGAAGGTCAAACTCGGAAGTCGGGTTCTCTTTACCCTTCACAACCAGCACGTCTTTGAAGCACTGGTGGTCTTCGGCGCGATACTCAACATCGCCGTTACCAAGGCCAGAGAACGTAAAGCCCTCAAGCGCTTCAGCAACCCCACAAGGATTGTGGGTGCCAGCGCGCTCACACGCGTCTGCATAAAGCAGCGTTTGGCAATAAACGGTGTGCGCTGCCTGTGATGGCGGGAAGCCATACTCTTGGCCAAAGCTTTGAACAAACGCTTTTGAGCCTTCGTCCTGCAAGGACCAGTGCCAGTTGGTAGAGCCAAAGATGCCCTTAACGTTTTCGCCAGCACCACGCGCCATAAGGCGGGAGTAAAGCGGCACAACAATCTCGAAGTTCTTGCCGTTTACTTGCTTGTCCCGCAGGCCAAACTGAACAGCCGAAGTCAGCGAGTTAATCATGTTGCCACCGTAGTGGTTCAGCACCAGAATATCGGCACCGGAGTTGAGCACAGGCGCAACGTAGGAGCTGAAGTCTGTTGTTGTCAGCGGTGTCAGCACATTAGCGGCAGTCTGCCAGCCTTTTTCTTCGGTCGCAGCCTGAATGGACTCCTGCTGGGTCCAGCCCCATGTGTAGTCAGCTGTCAGGTGGTAAGCTGTCCGGTCAGTGCCATACATTTCAGCCAACACAGGCGCGAGCGCCGCAGCAGACATGTAGCCGTTGAAGAAGTGACGGAAGCCGTTGGCTTTTTTGTCTTTACCAGTGGTGTCGTTAGAGTGGGTCAAGCCCGCCATAAAGATAACGCCAGCCTCTTGGCAGAGACCCTGCACAGCAATCGCAACACCTGAAGAAGAGCCGCCTGTGATCATCACAGCGCCGTCTTTTTGGATCATGGATTGCGCAGAAGCGCGCGCCGCGTCAGATTTGGTTTGGGTGTCGCCGGTTACATACGTAACCTCTTTGCCCAAAATCCCGTTGCCTTTAAGCTCTTTGGACGAGAATGTGTTCATCATCCCGCCATCGCCGCCACCATTCAGGTGCTTAACAGCCAGCATATAGGCGCGGAGTTCGTCAGCGCCCTCATCGGCGTAAGCGCCGGTTTGCGGCACGTTAAAGCCAAGCGTAACCGTGCTGCCTGTTGGCGCATTGGTATAGCCCGCGTGGCTGGCAGCCGTCAGAATCGTTGGCATTGCCATGCCAGCGCCAACTACGGCCCCGGTCTTTAGCAACCCACGACGGTTCATTATAAGTTTAGACATGAATTTCCTCCCATTCGTGTCGGTTTATCCGGCGAACCGGCGCGACTATGTTGCCGCAGGGTCATTCTGGGGAGGATTGTGAATTTTGCAATAACTGTTTGTGTTTACAGCGAAAACTTGTAAAGGTGTTGTTAATGAACACGAGTATACTGTAAACTAATTTTCAGCCCAATGCGGCAAAGGCTTGGAATCCCATGCGAAAATCTTTATCCGGCACCCGCATACGTGAGCAACGTAGGCAAGCAAAGCTGACCCAAAAAGCACTGGCTGAAAAGGCAGGCATCTCGGCATCCTACCTAAACCTGATCGAACACAACCGCCGCGCGGTGGCGGGCAAAGTGCTTTTATCGATCGCACGGGTGCTGGATGTGCCCGCCTCCAGCCTTTCAGACGGGGTGGATTCGGCAAAGATAAGTGACCTGCATGAGGCGGCGGCCCACCACCCGAGCATTGGGGCTGAAGTGGTCGGGATTGAGGAACTCGCAGGGCGTTTTCCGGGCTGGGCGCAGATGATTGCGGCCCTGTATCGGCAAACCCGCGACCAAGAAGCGATGATCACCGCGCTGTCAGACCGCCTGACGCATGACCCGTTTTTGGCCGAAAGCCTGCACGGGATGCTCTCCAATATCACCGCCATTCGCTCGACCTCTAACATTTTGAAAAACATTGAGGATATCGAGCCGGAAAAGCAGGCGCGCTTTCATACGATCATTCATGAGGAAAGCCGCCGGCTAACGGACTCGGCGCAGTCGCTCGTGCAGTATTTTGACAAAAAAGCTGACCCAAAGGCGGGAATAGCCACGCCGCAGGAAGAGCTGGATGCTTTTTTGGAGCGGCACAATTACGCCTTTCCCCAGCTCGATAACCTAGGTGAAGCCCCCGCAACCACAGTTGAGGTGGCCTATATAGTCAACCGCATTATGGCTGAAGATGGCGGCTTGGAAAACCCCGAAACCAACCGCCTTGTAACCGCGTTTTTGCAAAACTACGCGCAAGATGCGCAAACGATTCCGCAAAGCGACTTCACCAAATCGGCGCGGCGCAGCCACTATAACCCCTCCGAAATTGCCAGTGCCTTTGGCACCGACCTGCACAGCGCCTTCCGCCGCCTTGCCTTTCAGGACCAAGGCCAAACCGCCGCGCCCCCGATGGGCCTGATCATCGCCAATGCCGCTGGCCGCGCGCTCTATCGTCGCCCAATTGCTGATTTCGCCTTCCCGCGCCACGGCAACGCCTGCCCGCTTTGGCCACTCTTCCAAGCTTTCGCCACCCCGCAAATTCCGGTGGCGGCGCTGTTGGAACTCCCCGGCAAGCACAAATTCATCGGCCTCGCCATTGCCGAGACCCAATCAACCCCCGCCTTTGGCCGCCCAGCCGAGATTAATGCCGCTATGCTGATCATCCATTATGAACAGCGTGCATTGCTTGCTGATTGGCTACCAGACCTAGGCGCAGCCCAGCCCATTGGCATTACCTGTCGCATTTGCCCTCGGCGTGACTGCGCGGCAAGGACGGAGCCGCAAATACTGGGTGACGAGCTGAGGTAAGCCGCCCTGCGGGCGCGCCTGCGGCTCGGCGAGGGGGCCGGCCCCCTCGCTACGCTCACCCCCGGGATACTTGAACAATTTGGAAATTGGCTTTCTACTCAAAAGCACTGCCGTTGCAGCGCGGCGCGCGTGCAGCATCGCAAAGCAGGACAACGCCGGACGCGCCGCGATAGCCGAGCGCAGCGAGGCTACAGCTAGATGCGTGGCGATACCTTCAGATGCACGCCGCCTTTGGGCCGTAGGGTAAGGACCATTTCTGGCACGGGCTCTTTGCCCGCCACCGGCTCAAACCGATAGCGCGAAATCAGGCTGGCCAGAATAATTTGCGCTTCGACCATCGCAAAATGGGCCCCAATACATACCCTTGGGCCATCACCAAAAGGCAGCCACGCAAAACGATCATATTTGGCGTCTTTGGCGAAGCGGTCTGGCTTGAAAGTGTTTGGCGCGGGCCAAAGTTGCTCGTTACGTTGTAGGGCATAAATGGGCAACATCACGGTGTCTTTTTTGCGAATTTCACGCCCGCACAGTTCATCGGCGGCTTGCGCGGTGCGGGAGATAAACGAGGCGGGAGGATAGAGGCGCAAGGTTTCTTTGATCACTTGTTCAGTATAGGGCAGCTGGCCGATATCCTCCGGCCCTGCGATCCGGCCACCAAGCACCGCCGTTGCCTCAGCATGCAGCTTTTCCTGCACCTCTGGGTCAAAGGCGCAAAGGTAAAGCGCCCAAGCCAGCGTTAAGGCCGTGGTTTCATGGCCTGCCACGATAAACGTTAACAGGTTGTCTCGCAGTTCGGCATTGTTCATCTGGCGTTTTGTTTCGGGGTCCATGCCCTCCAACAACAGGTCCAGCAGGTCTGGCACGTCTTTCGCCCCCACCTGTTTTCGCTTTTCAATCGCCGCATCGGCCACGCGCTTCATGTCAGCCACTGGATTGCCGCCAAACAGGCGTGAGGGGCGGGGCACCCATGTGGGGACACCGATGATATCCAGCAAGGACACGCGGGCAGATTGATCAATGAAGCGATCAATGGCTTTATGCACATCGTCCCCCGCCATTTCGCCAGCGCCGGAGAAGGTGACGTTGGATATCACCTCAAAAGTGGCTTGCACCATTTCCTCAAACATATCGGCTTCAGATTGCCCCGCAAGCCGCGCGCACACCGCCTCGGCAGAGGCCGACATGATCGGTGCGAGGGCGGCGATATTACGGTGGGAAAACACCGGCGCAGCCGCGCGCCTTTGCCAGCGCCAATGCGCGCCTTCGGCGATAAACAGGCTATCCCCAATCGCGGGGCGCAGCAGGTTTTTGGTGATATCCGATTTGGGGTAGTTCGCCAGATTATCCCGCAGCACACGCTTCAGCGCCCCCGGGTCCATCACCATATGCCAGCGTACCATGGCGGTTTTGCCGCTCACCATCGGTTGCTTGGTGCAAATATCTGGGATGATTTCAAGCACATTGCGCCGCGCGGTGCGCAGGGTTTGCAGCACGGTGAGCGGCTCTTTTACGAGCGGGACTTTTACCGACTCGCGGGCATTGGCTTCAGGCATTTTGGCCTCCTGAGGGAGCTACCACTACAATATATGCCTTAAGGCGCGCCTTTGCTACAGGGTCAGCACAATTTTGCCAATATGGCCACTGCTTTCAATACGCGCATGGGCTTTGGCCGCGTCTTCCAGCGGGAAGGTTTGGTCCATGATGGGCTTGATGCGGCCTGAATCTAGGTGGGGCCAAACCTGCTGGCGCAAGGCTTCGGCGATGGTCGCTTTGGCTTGGTCTAATTGTGGGCGCAGGGTCGCGCCGGTAACCTCAAGCCGCTTCATCATGATTTGGGCAAAGTTCAGCTCGGCTTTCGGGCCGCCAAGAAAAGCGATCATCACCAAGCGGCCCTCTAACGCGAGGGCGCGGATATTGCGGGGAATATAGCTACCGCCGACCATATCGAGTATCAGGTCAACACCTTTGCCATCCGTGAGGCGGGCGATTTCTTCGCCATAATCTTGGGTTTTATAATTGATCGCCGCTTCGGCCCCGAGGCTTTCACACAGCACGCATTTTTCATCGCTGCCAGCGGTGGTAAACACCCGTGCGCCAAAGGTTTTGGCCAGCTGAATGGCAGTGGTGCCGATACCGGAGCTACCGCCATGCACCAGAAATGTCTCGCCTGCTTGCAGGCGGCCGCGCATGAAAACGGTGCTCCAGACGGTGAAATAGGTTTCGCAAAGCGCGGCGGCTTCAACCATGCTGAGGCCGTTGGGCACCCGCAAGGCGTGGTCTTGATGGGTGGTGGCGTATTCGGCATAGCCGCCACCGGGGAGGAGGGCGCAAACCCTGTCGCCAACTTTCCAGCGGGTCACGCCCGCGCCAGTGGCCACCACCTCGCCTGCGGCCTCTAGGCCGGGGAGATCGGAGGCACCTTTGGGTGGGTCATAAGCGCCCGCGCGCTGAAGGGCGTCGGGGCGGTTTACACCCGCCGCCTCAATTTTGATCAAGATTTCCTCATGCGCGGGTTGCGGCACAGGCCGCTCGCAAAGCGCCAGCACTTCGGGACCGCCCGCTTTGGTAATTTTGATCGCGCGCATTAGCGAATCGCCGGCTTGGACTCGGCGTAATCCCAATAAAGTTGGCGCACCATCATGCCTTGCTCGGTGGGTAATTCGCGGGTTTCAAAGCGGCTAACAGCTTGCACTTTGTTGGCGTTGCCCGTGGTGAAAATCTCGTCGGCAGCGGTGAAATCCTCTACCGTGAGGCTCTTTTCCACCACCTCGTGGCCGGCTTCTTGCAGCAGTTTTATTACCCGCTGGCGGGTGATACCATTGAGAAACGTGCCATTGGGCACGGGGGTGTAGAACACGCCGTCCTTAACGAAAAATGCATTGGTAGAGGCGGTTTCGGCGACAAAGCCGTCCAAATCAAGCGACAGCGCATTATTAAAACCGCGCTTGCTAGCCTCGCGCACGATCCGGCCATTATTGGGGTAAAGGCAGGCGGCTTTGGCTTCGGTCAGGGCTGTGTCTTGGTGCGGGCGCTTGAAGGGGCTGACGGTGAGGGCAAACGGGCCGGGGGTGGACATTGGCATGGATTCCAGCACAATCGCGATCTCGGTGGAGTTCGGGTCGGCGTCGATGAAGTTTTCCGAGCCTTCAGTGGACCACATCATCGGGCGGAGATAGAGATCAACCCCACGCGGGAAATGGCGGATGCCGTTTTGGATGATCTGGCGGATTTCGGCGGCAGAGTAAGGGCTGGCAAGGCCCATGGCGTCGGCTGAGCGCACTACGCGCTCGCAGTGGAGCATAAGGTCTGGCGCATAACCGTTCATCAGGCGGGCGCCGTCAAACACCAGTGTGCCTTGCCATGTGGCATGGTCTGCTGAGCCAAGTATCGGCAGGTTCGCCTGTGTCCAGTCGCCCTTGAACCATGTCCAGATGTCATTTCCTATTGGCATACTTAACTCCTAATCGTGTATTTTGCCCGGAAGGTCATCCGGGGCTTCGGGGGCGTTGATATGGTCAAGCACCTTGCCGAATGTGTTTGAAAATTGCTTGCCGAAAGGGCTGTTGCGAAACTTGGCTTTGGATTTTTCAAAGCTCATGACGTTGGCAATACGGCGGTCGATGAAAGCCTCGGTTTCACCCGCTTCATCCCCCAGCCAAAACAGCACGCAGGCGGAGTAAACCGCGCTGAGGGTCATGCGCTTTGTATACCAGTTATAATCGCGCGAGGTATCGCCGAGGCTTTCCCAGATCGCATCAGCCGTATGCCACAGCGCGCGGGTGCCGTCGCCAGCATTATGCGGCAGGGCAAAAAAGGCCATGCCACGGCGGACGGCCTCTTTGTCGGCGAGTTCTAAGCGCAGCGAAATGGCTTTGGCGACGCGCTCTGAATAGCGCATGGAGGCCAGATCAAGTGCTTCCATGGCGGCGCGCATGTCGGCATCGCCTTGGTAATGATAGCCCAGCGCGAGGTCGAGCGGGCCACGGGGGAAGGCGAGCTTGGCGAGGCCAGCATCTACGCCCGAATCGGCAATGGCGGCGTCTAAGGTCGCATCGGACCAGCCGTCAAACATTACATGCGGCAGCGCGGCGTCAATGACGGCGCGTTTGGCCATTTCAACGTGGTCTTGCTCTGATTTGCGTTTGGCCATGCTGGCCCCCTAGACAATTTGTTGCCCTCTTGGTATAGAGCGGCTTCCTGCAATTATGCAACACTGATTAGAAAGGTGGTGACTACACCATGCAGGTAATGGTTCGAGACAACAATGTCGATCAGGCGCTTCGTGCCCTGAAGAAAAAGCTCCAACGCGAAGGCGTTTTTCGTGAAATGAAGCTTAAGCAACATTTCGAAAAGCCTTCCATCCGCAAAGCCCGTGAAAAGGCCGAAGCGGTTCGGCGCGCCCGTAAACTCGCACGCAAGAAATTGCAGCGTGAGGGGATGCTCTGAGTTTGAGCTGAACTGTTAAGTAGTTATTAACCCCCGCAGGCAACTGCGGGGGTTATTTTTTGCCTAGCCCCCGGCAGCCGTTCGCATATTGTCGGGCAGATACGTGGCCAGCTCTGGCACCCAGATCAGGATGAACACCATCAGCACCATGATGGCGAAAAGCGGCAGCGCGGTTTTGGCGATATAGCCCATTTCGTGCTTGGTAATGCCTTGCATCACAAACAGGTTAAACCCGATCGGCGGGGTGATTTGCGCCATTTCAACAACCACCACAATGAAGATGCCAAACCAGATCAGGTCTATCCCTGCCTGCATTACCATCGGCTGCACAATGGCCATTGTTAACACCACAGATGAGATGCCATCAAGGAACATGCCAAGCACGATGTAAAACAGCATCAGCGCCATAAGGAGCGAGAATTTTGAGAGGCCGAGGCCATCAATATACTCCGCCAAAGCGCGTGGCAGGCCGGTGAAGCCCATGGCGGCAGTGAGCGCGATAGCCCCCATCAGGATGAATGCGATCATGGCGGATGTGCGCGTGGCCCCTAGCAAGCTTTGGGTGAACGCCTCCCAGCTCAGCGAGCCTTGTGCGGCGGCCAATATGAGCGAGCCGATAACCCCAATCGCGGAGGCTTCGGTCGCCGTCGCGTAGCCGCCATACATCGAACCAATAACCGCCATAATGAGCAGCACAATGGGGATCAGGAACCGTGATTCCTTCAGCTTTTCAACAAAGCTCATTTTTTCCGCAATTACGGGCACTTCGTGAGGCCGCAAAAAAGACCAGCCCGCGATATACCCCATAAACAACCCGGCAAGCAATATGCCGGGCAATATGCCAGCCATAAACAGCTTGGCAATCGATTCCTCGGCCATAACGCCGTAAACGATCAGGGTGAGCGAAGGCGGGATCATCAAACCAAGCGTAGCCGCGCCCGCCAAGGTTCCAATGATCATATATTCTGGGTAGCCACGCTTGCGCAGCTCAGGGATAGACATTTTCCCAACGGTCGTAAGAGTCGCGGCAGAAGAGCCGGACACAGCTGCAAATATGGTGCAGCCCACAATATTGGTGTGAACAAGGCCACCTGGCAACCGTGCCATCCACGGGGCCAACCCGCGAAACATGTCTTTGGATAATCGACTTCGATATAAGATCTCACCCATCCAGATAAACATCGGGAGCGCGGTGAGGGTCCAGCTTGAAGCGCCTGACCAAATTTTGGTGAGCATCACGTCTCCTGCGGGGCGGTCGGTGAACATCTCTAAGCCCAAATAGGCCACACCAAACAAAGCCAAGCCCACCCAAACACCTGTGCCGAGCATAAGGAATAAAGCGAATAAGAATATAGATACGAGCGCAAATTCATCCATGGTTTTACTCCGTATGCGCGTCGAGCGCTTCTTCTTGAATATTATGGCTGCCGACAAAAATAAGGCGCACCAAATGGTCGATAAAGGCAATGGCGAGGATGACGATCCCGATGCTCATAAATGTCTGCGGAATCCACATTTGAGAGGCATCCTGCCCTTGCGAAATATCGTTCCAACGCCATGATCCATAGGTCCTTTTGATCGCATAATAGGCGAAATAAAGGCTCAAATAGGTGCCAATGCCAAAGCACCAAATTTCGCCAAAACGGCGATAGCGGCCAAGGGCGGTGAGCAACAAGTTAACCCGAATATGTGCGCCAGCGTTAAGTGCATAAGCGAGCGCTAAAAAGGAGGAGGCTGCCATGGCGTAGCCCGCGTAATCAGGCGCACCTCGAAAGGTTTCGCCTGTCCAGCGCGCCAGCATTTGCACCACGATCAAGCCTAGAATGGCGATCAAAAACAGCGAGGCCATTATGCCCGAAGCCAGATAGAGCTTATCCAGCGCTTTTCGTAAAAACTTACCCATGATCCCCCCAGAAATAAAACCGCCCCCGCGAGATGCGGAGGCGGTAAAGTGCTTAGTTACCAGCGTTATAAGCGTCGATAATCGCTTGGCCTTCAGCGCCAGCTTTTTCCAGCCATTCAGCTGTCATCGTTGCGCCAATTTCGCGCAGCTCTGTTGCTAGCTGGTCACCCGGAGGGGCCACAACCATGCCGTTTTCAGAGAGCTTATTGAGCGTAAAGCCAGTATACTCGATCGAGCGCCAATCACCGGCATATTCTGCCATGGACGCACAACCATTCATCACGTTTTGCGTGCTCGCATCAAGGCCATTCCATGCCTCAAGGTTCACCAGCATATAGTTGCGCGGCAACCATGCTTGCACATCATAGAAGTGAGTCAGGCTTTCCCAGACCTTACGGTCATAGCCGGTAGAGCCAGAGCTGATCATGGATTCAGCAACGCCCGTGGCAAAGGCTTGGCTAATCTCAGCCGCCTCGATGGACACTGGCAGCATGTCTGTCAGCTCAGCCAAACGCGCGGTTGCGGCGTTGTAGGAGCGGAACTTGATGCCAGCCATCTCAGACGTGGACTCAATAGCGCGATTAAAATACAGCCCCTGTGAAGGCCATGGCACCGAGTAGAGCACATGCAAGTTTTGCGCAGCAAGCGCGGCATTCAGCGGGCCTTTCGCCGCTTCAAACAGGCGCTCGCTATCTTCAAACGAAGTCGCAAGGAACGGAATAGAATCAAACCCAAACAGGATGTTTTCATTCTGGTGGCCAGAAAGCAGACGCTCGCCAATGTTCACTTGGCCAGTTTGCACGGCGCGCTTAATTTCGCCACCAGCGAAAAGCGAGCCACCCGGATGTGTAACCAGCGAAAGCTCGCCACCTGTGCCAGCCGTTACGCATTGGGCAAATTCGGCGCCAACAGCTGAGTGGAAATTGGTGGCCGAATAGGCCATTGGCAAGTCCCATTGCTCGGCATAAGCAGCGGTGCCGAGGGCAAGGCCGGTGGCGATGGTCGCCAGTGTTGTTATCTTCTTCATGTTAATCCTCCCAAGGATTTTGGTTTAAGTAAAACGCATCGGGTCAAACGCCGTGAAGTCTCTGTTGCTTCTTTTATTGGCGATAATATCCGCAAGCATTCGGCCCGTTTTTGGGCCACCTGTCAAGCCAATATGATGGTGGCCAAAGCCCGTATAAATACCGGTTTCGCCGATCTGCCCGATCAGTGGCAAGCTGTCAGCAGGGGCCGGGCGGTGGCCCAGCCATTCCTCGGTGCTCTCATATTCAAGCGCGGGGAAATTCTCTTTTACTTTGCGATACAGGAATTCGAGCGGGGCTTTGGAAGGGCCCGCCTCCAGCCCACCAAACTCAACAATGCCCGCACAGCGCAAGCCCCCCGCCATCGGCGTGGCCACAAATTTACCCGCGGCAATCATCAGCGGATTACGCAGGGTTTGGCTGGGGTTTTTAAACACCACATGATAGCCGCGCTCGGTTTCCAGGGGGATATTTAGCCCCAGTTTTGCCATTAATGGCTTTGACCAAACCCCCGTAGTAAGCACCACGGTTTCGCATTCCATCCGGCCCTGATCCGTAATCACGGCCTTCACACGCCCCTCAACCAGCTCAAAATCTTTCACCTCGGCTTGCCGCACTTCGCCCCCCTCGGCGCGCAGAACTTCAGCCAAGGCTTGCACATATCCGGCTGGATCTTTGATATGGCCGTGGTTTTTCATTACGGCCAGCAGGGTGGTGTCTTTGCTCAGCACTGGCTCATACTCCTGCACCGCAGGGCCTTCTATGATTTCCGGCGTAAATCCCGCCTCGGCCCGCAGGCCAAAGGTGTAGGCATCGGCCTCAAACCCCGCGCGGTCTTTATAGGCGAAGGTATAGTCGCCGTGGGTCAACCATTTCTCAGCTGATGTGCCACGCGCGATCGCCGAATGTTGCTCGATGCTATCGCCCGTGATCTCCGTTAGCCCCTTGGCAATGCGGCGCGTATCTGCGTCATTGGCATGGCTCATATATTTGCGCAGCCATGGATATAGGCGCGGCAGGTAGCTCCAACGCAGGAAAAGCGGGAAGTTTTTATCCAGCAGCAGCTTTGGTCCCTTGGCGCCCAGACCGGGCGACGTAACCGGCACCATGCCGCACGCCGCGAGCACGCCGCCATTGCCATAGCTTGTGCCCATGCCGACCTCGGCCCTGTCCAGCACCAGCACCTCTTTGCCCGCGCGACGCAGCCAAATGGCGGTGGATATGCCGACAATGCCCGCACCGATAATGATAACAGGCTGGCTCATCCCATCCACCGGCGCACGGGCGCGTTGGCCTCTTCGAGCGGTTGGGTGATGATATCTATGAGGGTGGGGCCGTCATGCTTGAGGGCTTGTTTCATTACGTTTTCCAGCTCTTCAGG
>WTAL01000180.1 GCA_013139635.1 Paracoccaceae bacterium | reverse complement strand
GCTGTCGAAACCCTATCTCTCTTGAGGGCCTGCCACTTATGGCCAATAAGTTTTGCGGGTTTCCTGCTGAGATTAGAAGCAACTTTGGGCGTGGTGATACGATTATCGTAACAGGGCGCGGCACTGCGTGGGGCGTGTTTCCCCATGCGGCGTGCCGAGGTTAGGAGCTGACCCGCGATGCCAGCGCCTAGCGCCACCACAACGAGGAACCCTCCGCGCTGGCCTTTTTGCTGCGCAAAAATCCCCGCATGTTTGGGCGGTGGCCTCGCTACGCTCGGCGACTATGGGGCGGGGGCTTCATTTAGGCTGCGCAAATAGGTTTTGCAAAGCACTGATGCCGCGAGGGCTGTTACAAACAGATTGGCCATTTGGACGACCACGTAAAACAATATCCCGATCAGATCGGGTGCCCCGTCTGAGGTGAGGATACTTAGGGGCGCGCCCAATGAAGCGCCCCATAATACAAACCCCAAAATGACCATTTGCACCAGAAATGGGCCAAGGGCGAGCCGCAATAATGTATACCAGAAATTGCCCTTCGCCCTTTTCCATGCAGTCACAAAAGATGCGTCGACACCTGCAACCGTAGCCGGCAAGATCGTTCCGAATAAGGCGAAGGACGCCCCAAACATTGGTAGGCCAACCAGAACAAATAGGATTATGCTCCACCCTTTTAATACGTCTGGGCCGTAGTTCTCCCCTAAAATTTGGGTGGAAGCTAAAAACACTACAGCCGCGATCACGATAAATGCAGCAAAAAATATCATACTTCGCCAAAAGAACTTGTTAAAAGGCTTGCCGGAAGAAGCATCTTTTAGATCCGCATTTTTGCCAAAAAGAATTGTATAATGAATGGCATAGGCAAACATGGCGACCAATAGCGTTGGGCCGGCATATTCCGCAAATTTACTGGAAAAAACGGTGGTTAACCACTCGACCAGTAGCAAGCCAGCGGATACAAGTGCGGCGGTTCGGATGTTCGCCTTATAAGCGCGCCACGCGGTTACAAAAAAGTTTGCGTTGTGAGTGTCGTTGGTCATATTTTCTCCTTGAATTGCAATATAATAGAAACAGATCGTAGATACGCAACCCGCGATTGTGCCTTCCCCAATGGTTGCTGTAGAGAAAATGCGGCGCTAGGCTATTGCGCCTAGTTGAGGAGGAATTTGATGAATATTCCATACATTAAAGCTGCTGATGTGGCACTAAGTTGGCCAGATATGGTGGCCGCTTTGCAGGCGGGGCACCTTGGAGTGCGGCCTACGGTTTCAGACCAGTTTTTGCATCGAGGAGAGGACGTGCTGCTTTCCCGTGCGGCGTGGATTAACGGGCTTGGGGTGGCCGTGAAATCGGTCACGGTGTTCCCTGCGCAGGTGCCTTCGGTGCAGGGGGCGATGCTGCTGTTTGATGATACGAGCGGCGCCGTGGAGGCGGTGATTGACAGTGCCTTGGTGACGCGCTGGAAAACGGTGGCGGATAGCTTGCTAGGCGCACGGCTTTTGGCGCGGCAGGAGGCAAAACGATTGCTTATTATTGGCGCGGGGGCTGTGGCTGAAGGGCTGGCGCTGGCTTATCCGGTGCTGTTTCCGGGCATAGAGGTTGAGATATGGAATCGCTCAGCGGAGAAGGCCAGCGCTTTGGCAGGTAAGGTTGGCGCAAAGGCCGTGGGCAACTTGCAAGCGGCCGTGGCACGGGCGGATATTATCTCAACGGCGACCATGGCAAAAACGCCGGTGCTACAGGGCGAATGGCTGCAAGCGGGGCAACATGTGGACCTGATTGGAGCCTTTACGGCTGACATGCGCGAGGCCGACGACCTTGCTTTGCAGCGGAGCCGGATATTTGTGGATAGCGTGGCCACCACGGTGGAGCATATCGGCGAGATGATGATCCCGCTGGCGAGCGGTGCGATTAGCCGTGCTGATATTTGCGGTGATCTTTATGATTTGGCGCAGGGGGCTGAGGGGCGGCTTACACCGGACGAAATAACACTGTTTAAAAACGGCGGTGGGGCGCATTTGGATTTGATGGTCGGGCGGGTAATTTTAGCCGCTTACCGCACACAATCTGCTTGACGCGGCTGTCTAAAGCCCTAGCCTGCCCCTATGCATCCTAACCCGATATTCAGGTCAAAAGACCATACTAAAAGCCTTACTTTTGCCACTGATAGAGGCTTTGGCACGCTGTCTGTGAATGGCGATAACGGCCCGCTGGCCGCGCATATTCCCTTTGTTTTTAACGCTGATCGTAGCCGTGTGGCCTTTCATATGATGCGCTCAAACCCGGTGGCGCGGGCGGCGGGGCCTGCCTTGCTGGCTGTTAACGGACCGGATGGGTATATCTCGCCCGATTGGTATGGCGCGCCGGAGCTGGTGCCAACATGGAACTATGTGGCTGTGCATATTCGCGGAGCCCTGCGCATTTTAGAACCCGAGGCGCTGGAGCCGCATTTAAGGGCGCTCTCAGACGAGTTTGAGCGGCGGTTATTGCCTAAACCTGTGTGGGATTTAGATAAGGTCAGCCGCGACGCACGCGAAAAAATGATGCGTATGCTGGTGCCTGCCGAGCTGGAAATTTCGGACATAGATGCCACATGGAAGCTAGGGCAAAACAAGCCCGAAGCCGCCATAAAGGGGGCTGCACGCGGCCTTAAATCAAGCGCTTTGGGCGCAGAAACAGCGGCCCTTGCAGCCCTGATGGAGGACATATTATGAAACTGATTTATTCGGGCACCTCGCCTTTTGTGCGCAAAGTCAGCGTGCTACTGTTGGAAACAGGGCTGGAGGGCCGCGTTGAAAAAGAAACCGTGGCCATAACACCGATGAACCCCGGTGACGTTGTGCCCGCCGCCAACCCGCTTGGAAAAGTGCCTTGCCTGATCAAAGATGATGGCACATCAATCTTTGATAGCCGCGTGATCACGCGGTATCTGGATACGCTGCACAATGGCACCAACCTTTACCCCGAGGACGATTCACTTTGGCAAATCCTCACGCTGGAAGCAGTGGCTGACGGCATGGTGGATGCCGCAATTCTGATGGTTTATGAACGCCTTCTCCGAACCGACGAGCAGAAATCTCCTGAATGGGTAGAGGCGCAGTGGCTAAAAATCAGCCGGGCTTTGGCGCATCTGGATGAGCAGGTCTCAACGTTGGAGCCGCTCAGCATGGCGAGCATCGCCGTGGGCGCTGCGCTTGGCTATATTGATTTCCGGCATGAAGACCGGAACTGGCGAGGCATCGCGCCTAAGCTGGCCATCTGGGAAGCCGAATTTTCCAAGCGGGCCTCTATGCTGGTAACAATGCCCAGCTAAATCGTTGGTTCCCAAGCGCCCTTTAAGTGTGATGCTTCGGCATCCCCCGGCCACGGCGGCATTGAAATGCAAATGAACTTCATTGGCACCGCGCCAGTGTTGCGATATTGAAATGCCGTTCCTACGGGGATATCAATGGATACGCCCTGCCCTAGCGATGTAATGCGTTCTTCATTATTGTCTTTTCTCCAAATTTCTCCGGCGCCCTCAAGAATATACCAAAACTCGCTTATCGTTTTATGAATGGTCGCGCGGTTAGTCTGACCGGCGGGAAGGGTGCTATGTATCATATTCCCTGTGGTGCCATCCATGATGAACCTAATATCTGCCCCAGCGGGCGATTTCGCATCAGGCTTTGCCGGTAGCTCCGTTTCTTTCATGTTAAGTCCTTTCATTCCCTTAAGGCCGGCAGCTTGGTGTAAATGCCGTTGAAGGCCTTTTGGTTGTTATCTGTATGCCGGCGCAATATCGCGTATCCGCGCAACGTGGGCGGCAATTTCTTCGGTGCTAAATTGGGTGTGCACCCTCTTTTCACTGGCTGGATGGGATTCCAGCCCCAGCCCCTTACGCCATGCTTGCGAGGGCCGTATTGGCCGCGCGGTAAACCCGCCGCCGCATTTAGGGCATACATTTTTCAGCACACCCTGGGCGCAGCTGGCGCAATAGGTGCATTCATAGCTGCAAATCATGGCATGGGGCGCGTTGGCAGGCAGATCACAATCACACAGCTCACAATTCGGGCGAATTTCCAACATTGGCGGCTCCGGTTTATTGGGTGTCGCATAGCGCAGGCATTGATTGCTAAAACTATGCTTGATAGGCTCAACACAAGCCTAACTCCGGAGCCAATACTATGCCAGACCCGATTTCCCTTTCGCTTGATGGCCAAACCGTTGAGGCCCACGCGGGCGAAAGCATATTTGACCTCGCTAAGCGCCACGGCAAACCGCTGCCCCACCTTTGCTACGCTGATCGGCCCGGTTACGCGGCCAGCGGCAATTGCCGCGCCTGCATGGTAGAGATCGAAGGCGAGCGGGTGCTGGCGCCTTCATGCAGCCGCGAGGCCGAGACGGGCATGGTGGTACATACCGATAGCGCGCGGGCAACAAAATCTCGCCGCATGGTGATGGAGCTATTGATCACTGATCAGCCAGCTGGGGATAGCCATTTCTGGGATATGGCCACGCTTGCCGGAGTGTCGGAAAGCCGATTCCCGAAGGCGGAAACCACACCGTTGCTGGATAATTCCCACGTGGCCATGCGGGTTGATCTGGATGCTTGCATCCACTGCCAGCTTTGTGTGCAAGCCTGCCGCGATGTGCAGGTGAATGATGTGATCGGCATGGCCAATCGCGGTGCTGAAAGCCAGATTGTTTTTGACCAAGCTGACCCAATGGGGGCCTCCACCTGTGTGGCCTGCGGCGAATGTGTGCAGGCCTGCCCTACAGGAGCTTTGCTGCCTGCCGAGCCAGCGGCGCAGGACTTTGATACCGAGGTGGCCTCGGTCTGCCCTTATTGCGGGGTAGGCTGCCAACTTTCGTTTAAGGTGAAGGATAACCAGATTGTGCGGGTAGACGGCCTAGATGGCCCCGCCAACCAAGAGCGCCTTTGCGTGAAAGGCCGCTTTGGTTTTGATTATGTTGCCCACCCCCACCGGCTTACCACACCGCTTATCCGGCTTGAAGGCGCGCCAAAAGGCCTGAATGTGGACCCCGCCAACCCCTTCACCCATTTTCGCGAAGCCACATGGGACGAGGCTTTGGACATGGCCGCCAACGGCTTCAAGACTCATAGCGACGCCATTGCCGGCTTTGGCTCGGCCAAGTGCTCCAATGAGGAAGCCTACCTATTTCAGAAGCTCATCCGCGCCGGATTTGGCAGCAATAATGTGGACCACTGCACGCGGCTTTGCCATGCGTCCAGCGTGGCGGCCTTGCTGGAGAACGTTGGCTCGGGAGCCGTGACCGCCACCTTTAACGAGATCGAAAATGCTGACGTGGCCATTATCATTGGCTCGAATGCAATCGAGAACCACCCCGTCGCCGCCACCTATTTCAAGCAGTTCACCAAGCGCGGCGGCAAGCTGATAGTGCTTGATCCACGCGGCGTTGGCCTTGGCCGCCACGCCACGCAAACCGCGCAGTTCACCCCCGGTTCTGATGTGGCGCTGCTGAACGCTGTTATGCATATCATTGCAGCCGAAGGGCTTTTTGACCAAGCCTATATCGACCAGTTCACCGAGGGCTGGGAGGCCTTTAAGGCGCATCTCGAAAGCTATACACCCGAAGCCATGGCCCCCGTTTGTGGTATTCCCGCAGATGAGCTCCGCAGCATTGCCCGCACCTTTGCGGGTGGCAAGGCCGGGATGATCTTTTGGGGCATGGGTGTGAGCCAGCACATCCATGGCACCGATAATGCGCGCTGCCTGATTTCGCTGGCATTGATGACAGGAAATGTCGGGCGGCCCGGCACAGGGTTGCACCCTTTGCGCGGGCAAAACAACGTGCAGGGCGCATCTGATGCGGGGCTTATCCCGATGTTTTTGCCGGATTACCAAAGTGTAACCGATGATGCCGTTCGGGCGAATTTTTGTGAGATCTGGGGGATTGAGGATTTCTCCTCCGAAAAGGGCTTAACCGTCGTTGAAACCATACATGCCATTCACGCGGGCGACGTTAAAACCATGTATATCCTTGGGGAAAACCCAGCCATGTCTGACCCGGATGTGCAGCATGCTCGCGCCGCTTTGGCCAAGCTCTCACATCTGGTAGTGCAGGATATTTTCCTGACAGAGACCGCAAATTTTGCCGATGTCATCCTGCCCGCCGCTGCGTGGCCCGAAAAGGTGGGCACAGTTACAAACACCAACCGCCAAGTCCAGATGGGCCGCGCGGCTATTCTCCCACCGGGCCAAGCCCGCGCTGACTGGCAGATCACAACCGACCTCGCAAACCGCCTTGGGCTGGGCTGGGCATACCAACACCCAAGCGAGGTATTTGCCGAAATGAAGCGGCTGATGCCAAGCCTCGACAACATCACGTGGGCAAGGCTGGAAACCGAAGGGGCCGTAACCTACCCCAGCCTATCCCCGACAGACCCTGGCCAAGCCATTGTGTTTTCAGAGGGTTTCCCCCGCGCCGGTGGTGTCGCAAATTTTATGCCCGCAACGGTAACCGACCCCGCTGAGCGCCCAGATGACGCCTACCCGTTTGTGCTGATCACCGGCCGCCAGTTGGAGCACTGGCATACCGGCACCATGACCCGCCGCACCAAGGTTCTAGATGCGGTAGAGCCGGAAGCCACTTGCGCCCTCCACCCCAAAACCCTGAGGGACATGGGGGTAAGTGCCGGAGACCCCGTGCGCCTAACCACCCGCCGCGGTGAAATCACCCTCAAAGCCCGCGCTGACCGCGCTATTCCCGCAAAAACGGTGTTTGTCCCCTTCGCCTATATCGAAGCGGCCGCCAATGTGCTTACCAACGCCGCACTAGACCCCGTTGGGAAAATTCCGGAATTTAAATATGCAGCCGTGAAGGTTTCACCTGCGAGCAACGGGTAGGTTTCTTCCCTGCAAGCGAAGCGCCGCACGCGCCGACAAGGTGGCCCGAAGGGTCGCCGCGGAGGCGCGATGCCGGAACTGTCCGGCGTTCTTAAGCGTACCCATTTTCAATGAACACAAAAAAAGGCCCACCTTATGGCGGGCCTTTATCCTAGCTGAAATCAGCGGTTATTGTGCGCGCACATAGCGCTGGAAAGAAACCCGAACCGGCTGGCTCGGCGAACCATCCTCGTAGTTATATAGCAGCACAGCGGCGAGGTAGCGGCCGGGGTAAAGCTCTGCCGCGATTTGGCTGTCGCGGGTGGCATTGCCGCCTAAGCCGCTATCGTCGTTATACCCAAGCTGCTGCCCGCGGTCATTATAAAGATAGAGCTGCGAATCTGCGCCACCATTGCCGATGCCCTGAATAAGCATCAAGGAAGGCTCGGTCACTTCAAACATCAGCCAGCGAGCGTCTTTGCCTACCAAAACATCGCCCGAAAATGCGGTTTGGATAATGCCAATTGTATCAATCGGGTAAGTGCCGCCAATGGGGGGAGAGGCCTCGCCAGTCGCATAGCGGGCATTCAAGAAGGCCTGCTCGTCAAACGCGCGCACCACAACGTCTATCTGCTGTTCGCCATCAGAAAGCGCGCTTACAGCGATGCAATAATCGCCTGATTGCAGCGGCGTTTGCATATCAATTTGCGCGTTCAGCCCGTCATAGTCGTCGTTTTCAAAAACCACTTCGCCGGAATTATCGTAAACCCGCAAAACGGGGTCGGCTTCGGTATTGTTCGCCGTAATGGTCAGGCCCAGTGGGGAATCAACCGTTAAACGGTGATAGGTAATAGCACCTGTGCGCGAAAAGCTGATTTGACCGCCACCGGCAACGGCTGCATTTACAGGGCCAAAGGCGATAGGGTTTGCGGGGGTTTCGGCTGTGCAGGCCTCAGCCGCGCCGCCACCAGAAGCCGCACCCCGGGTAAGGGCTGGCTGGTCCCAGCGGGAGAGCTGCACCGTGGTTGGCCCGCTATTGGAAGAAAAGTTGTAAACCCGCGCGCAGTAGCTGCCAGGGTTAAGCGAAGTTTCAATCCGTGAAGCGCGCCCGCCGCCGCCATCATCGTCGGAGGCCAGCTCGTTGCCAGAGGTGTCGAGTAGCACCATAACAGGGTCTACGCCGCTGTCATCAGTCGCTTCGATGCGCACATCGGTTGGGGCGGAAACTTCAAATTGAAGGTAATTATTTACACCGGCCGTGAGCTGAAGCTGCATTTGAGCTGGTTCTGAAATGGAGGAAACATTTGCGCCAAAGCCGCCAAAGGGCTGCACTTCCGCTGGGGAAACGCCGCAAACGCTCAGCTGGGCAAAGGCAACCGAGGGCAGAAAAACACTGGCCGTTGCCAGCAAACCTAATTTTGTACGTAGCATAAAAATACTCCTAAAGTTGTTCAACATGAACGATGCATATAGCTGCGCCGCTATTTTCAGCGGGTTCCCGTGATAAGGCAAGGAAAATATTGCAGAATATTTCAATACCCCCGTGATGGGCCGGAATCAGCCGATGGTATGTACATCCACCCCGTGCTGACTGCAAATTTGCGCCAGCGGGGCCGGAAGCGGTTGATCAGTGAAAAAGCCGTCAATGTCTCGCATATGGCCAATGCGGGCGGGCGCAGAGCGGGTGAGCTTGGAGGCATCGGCCACCAAAAATACCTTGCGGGCATTGGCAATTATTGCCTGAGAGACCCGCACTTCACGGTAGTCAAAATCCAGCAACGAGCCGTCTTCGTCTATCGCGGAAGCGCCGATAATGGCAAAATCGGCCTTGAATTGCTTCACCGTATCGAGTGTCTGCTCCCCGACCAAACCGCCATCAGAGCGCCGCAGCATGCCGCCCGTAACCATGACCCCGCAATTGGGGTTTGCCGCCATAATATTGGCCACGTTCAGGTTGTTTGTGATCACCAGAAGGTCTCGCCGTGTGCGCAGCGCACGGGCCACGCTTTCCGTGGTGGTGCCGATATTTATAAACAGTGAGGCGTCATCCGGAATGGCATCAGCACAAAGCTGGCCGATGGCGACCTTGGCCTCCGCCGACATGGATTTACGAGCCTCATAGGCGGTATTGGCCACACCCGATTGCAGGATGGCCCCGCCATGCACACGGGTTAAATGCCCCTCATCGCAGAGCGTATTTAGGTCTCGCCGAATGGTTTGCGGGGTGACCTCAAGTGATTCGGCAAGGGCTTCAACTTCTACGCGGCCAGAGGCGCGGACCATGTTCAATATTTCTTTTTGACGAAAACTCAAGCTCATGACCGGCTCCTTTTTACTGTGTGGCAAGGGTGGCATGCATGTTCGCTCCCGTCAAGCCAAACGCGCAAAGCGAAAATATAGCGAACATTGCGAAAATGTTTTGACTTTAAACGAAAATGTAGCGATGCTCTGTGCGAAGACAGCTTTCAGGAAACCCTGTGTCAGAAACCATGTTCGATATATTTGTGATAGGCGGCGGCGTGAATGGCTGCGGCATTGCGCGGGATGCTGCTGGGCGCGGCTTGCACGTGGGCTTGGCCGAAATGGATGATTTGGCGTCGGCCACCTCCTCGGCCTCTACCAAGATGTTTCATGGCGGCTTACGCTATCTGGAATACTACAAATTCCGGCTGGTGCGTGAAGCGCTGATCGAGCGCGAGGTGCTTTTGCGCAACATGCCCCATATCAGCTGGCCGATGCGCTTTGTGCTGCCTTTGCACAAGGATATGCGGCCTTCATGGCTCATTCGGCTGGGCTTGTTTATGTATGACCACTTGGGTGGGCGCAAGATTTTGCCAGCCACAGCTACGCTGGACCTCACCAAAGATGAGGCGGGAAAGCCGCTTAAGCGCTCCCTGAAAAAGGCGTTTGAATATTCCGATTGCTGGGTGCACGACAGCCGCCTTGTGGTGCTAAACGCGGTGGATGCGCAGGCGCGAGGGGCCGAGATTTTGACCCGCACCAAGGTGATTGCCGCAAAACGGCGCGGCGACCATTGGGAAGTGGAGCTGGATGCCGAGGGCGAATACCGGATGATCCGCACCAAGGTTTTGGTAAATGCCGCTGGCCCGTGGGTGGCACATATTTTGAATGACACTTTGAAGCTGGACACCAAAGAGGGTGTGCGACTGGTGCGCGGCTCGCATATTGTGGTGAAAAAACATTTTGAGCATGACAGGGCTTATTTTTTCCAAGGTGCGGATGATCGCATAATTTTTGCTATCCCCTACGAGAATGACTTCACCCTGATTGGCACCACCGATCATGACCAAGGTGAAGACCTCTCCAAGCCGGTTTGCACCACAGAAGAGGCTGACTATCTCCGCGCTTTTGCCTCTGAATATTTTGAAACACCAATCAACCCAGAGGATATTGTCTGGAGCTTTTCCGGCACCCGCCCGCTTTACGATGACCACGCCAGCAGCGCCACCGAGGCCACGCGTGACTATGTGCTGAGCCTGAATGAAGACGGCGCGCCGCTGCTCAGCGTTTTTGGCGGCAAAATCACCACCTATCGCAAGCTGGCTGAAGCGGCGATGGATAAACTGACCAACCATTTTGAAGGCCTCAAAGTTAACTGGACTGCCACGGCAGCGCTGCCAGGTGGGGATTTTGCGTATGACGGTGCGCCCTACCTGCTCGCCGCCCTCCAATCGGAATATCCGTTTTTGGAGCCCGAAACTGCCGCCCGCCTGATCCGCACCTATGGCACCGATGCCGCCAATATTCTGGGCGAGGCCAAAACCGCCGATGACCTCGGTGAAAGTTTTGGTGCGGGGCTTACGGCCACCGAAGTGCGCTGGCTATGTGAACACGAATTTGCTGTGACCGCTGAAGATATTCTTTGGCGCCGCACAAAACTAGGGCTGCACTTTACGCCCGAACAGTCCAACCATCTGGAAAGTTGGTTGGATAAACAGAACGGTCACGAAAACATAAAAAAAGTGTCGTGAAACGAAAATAAGATCAAACTGCAAACTTCATGGGAGAAGATAATGCGTATTACTAAATATATTCTGGGGGCGGTTACGGCTGCTTCTTTTGCCGGTGGCGCCATTGCGCAAACCGAAATTCAGTGGTGGCACGCTATGGGCGGCGCCAATGGCGAGCGGGTAGACCGCATTGCGGCGGACTTTAACGCCAGCCAGAGCGATTATGTGGTCGTGCCTTCTTATAAGGGCAACTACACCGAAACCATGACAGCCGCCGTAGCTGCGTTCCGCGCAGGCGAGCAGCCAGATATTGTGCAGGTTTTTGAGGTGGGCACTGCCACCATGATGGCCGCCGAAGGCGCTGTTTATCCAATTTCGGACCTGATGAACGATACAGGCACAGCGTTTGACCAGTCGGTTTATCTGCCAGCTGTGGTGTCTTATTACCAGACATCCGAGGGTGAGCTGCTTTCGATGCCGTTTAATTCCTCTACCCCTGTGCTGTGGTTTAACCAAGACGCCTTTGATGCTGCTGGCATTGAAGCGGCCCCCACCACGTGGAATGAGCTGAACGCCGCTGCACAAAAGCTGCTGGATAGCGGCATGTCCTGCGGTTATTCTTTTGGCTGGCAAAGCTGGGTGATGATCGAGAACTACGGCGCATGGCATAACCTGCCGATGGGCACGCAAGAAAACGGTTTTGCGGGCCTCGACACCGAGTTCACGTTTAACAATGACGCGGTTGCCAACCGTCTGCAATCTATCGCAGATAGCCAAGAGAGCGGCATCTTCAAATATGGTGGCCGCCGTGGGGATAGCCTTTCGCTATTTACTTCCGGTGAATGTGGCATGTGGATGAACTCCTCAGCTTATTATGGCTCTATCACAAGCCAAGCTGAATTTGCCTTTGGCCAAACCATGCTGCCGCTGGATACAGATGTAGCCGAAGCACCACAAAACTCCATCATTGGTGGCGCGACCCTTTGGGTGCTGCGTGGCAAGCCAGAGGCCAACTACCCTGGCGTTGCGGCGTTCATGAACTTCCTGTCCGGCTCTGAAGTGCAGGCATGGTGGCATCAGGAAACCGGCTATGTGCCGATTACCACTGCGGCGTCTGACCTTTCTCGCGAGCAGGGTTTTTATGACGAAAACCCCGGCACAGATACAGCGATTGCCGAGCTGAGCCTGAACACGCCAACCGCCAATTCTCGCGGCTTGCGTTTTGGTAACTTCGTGCAGATCCGTGATGCGATCAACGAAGAGATGGAAGCGCTTTGGGCCGGTGATAAAACCGCACAAGAAGCGCTGGACGAGGCCGTTGAGCGTGGCAACACGCTGCTGGCTAAATTCGCCCGCGCCAATAACTAAAACAAATCGGCCCTCCGCCCGCGTGGCGGGGGGCCAACCTTGGGGGGATATATGCTAAAGCGCGTTCATTTTGGGCCTTCATTGCTGCCCTTTTTATTGGTGGCCCCGCAAATTGCGGTTACGCTGATATTTTTCATGTGGCCCGCTGGCCAAGCCCTCTACCAGTCTTTCCTTATTGAGGACGCCTTCGGCTTTAGCTCCGAATTTGTCTGGTTCGAAAATTTCCAAGTCCTTTTTGACGATAAATATTACCTCTCTGCATTCAAACGCACCGCCATTTTCTCGCTTTCAGTTGCGGGCATGGCCATGGGCATTGCCCTGTTAATGGCCGCCATGGTGGACCGCATTATCAAAGGTGTAATGGCCTACCAAACCATGCTCATTTGGCCCTATGCCGTAGCCCCCGTTGTGGCGGGCGCGTTATGGGTTTTCATGTTTGACCCGACATTGGGCATTTTTGCCTACGCGCTTAACACTGTGGGGTATGACTGGAACCATAAGCTCAACGGCGATGAAGCCATGGCGTTGGTGGTTTTTGCCGCCACATGGAAGCAAATCGCTTACAACTTCCTGTTCTTCGTGGCTGCCATTCAGAGCATCCCCAAATCGCTGATCGAGGCCGCCGCCATTGATGGCGCTGGCCCGCTACGGCGCTTCTGGACAATCATTTTCCCGCTCATCACCCCCACCACGTTTTTCCTCTTGGTGGTTAACATCGTCTACGCCTTCTTTGATACGTTCGGTATTATTCATGCCATCACCCAAGGTGGCCCCGCCAAGGCAACAGAGATCTTGGTTTACAAGGTTTATAATGACGGTTTCATCGGGCTAGATCTCGGCGGCTCGGCCGCGCAATCGGTTATCCTGATGGGGATTGTGATTGTGATCACGGTGATCCAGTTCCGCTATATTGAGCGAAAGGTTGAATACTGATGATTGAAAACCGCCCCTTTGTGACCGTGCTCGCGCACCTCACCTTGCTCCTCGGCGTGGCGATTGTCGCCTTTCCGATCTGGATTACCTTTGTTGCCTCCACCCACGAAGCCGTGCGGATGACGCAAATTCCGCTACCGCTCTGGCCCGGAGACCAGTTTTTTTCCAACCTTAAAACCGTGCTCTTTGAGGGCGTTGGCGGCAGCAACGCCACGCCGGTTTGGCTGATGATGATGAACTCATTGATTATGGCGATGATGATCTCGGTTGGCAAAATTACCATCTCGCTCTTATCAGCTTTCGCCATCGTTTACTTCCGCTTCCCCTTCCGCATGGGGTTTTTCTGGATGATTTTCATAACGCTTATGCTACCCGTTGAGGTGCGCATTTTGCCCACGTTTGAGGTGGTTGCAAACCTGAGCATGCTTAATTCATACTGGGGCATGTCGGTGCCACTCATCGCCTCGGCCACCGCCACCTTTATGTTCCGGCAAGTGTTCCTAACGATACCGGACGAAATGCTGGAAGCGGCGCGGGTTGATGGCGCTGGCCCGATGCGGTTTTTCTGGGATATTCTGATCCCGCTCAGCCGCACAAACATCGCCGCGCTATTTGTAATTCTGTTTATTTATGGCTGGAACCAATACCTCTGGCCGCTACTGATCACCACAGACAGCGGCTATTTCACCGTTGTGATGGGCATCAAGCAAATGCTGGATAGCGCCGAGCAAGCCCCCGATTGGCACCTCATTATGATGACCGCCCTTCTGGCCATGCTGCCCCCGATCATCGTGGTGCTTTCCATGCAAAAAATGTTTGTCAAAGGCCTGACAGAGACCGAAAAATAAGGAGGCCGAGAATGGCTAGCATTACTCTAAAAAACGTTAAAAAAGCCTATGGCAAAACCGAGGTGATCCACGGGATCGACTGGGAAATTGCGGACGGTGATTTTGTGGTGATCGTCGGCCCCTCGGGCTGCGGGAAATCTACGCTGTTGCGGATGATCGCGGGCTTGGAAAGCATCACCGAGGGTGAGGTTTCCATTGATGATACGGTGGTGAACAAGCTGGAGCCGAGCAAGCGTAACATCGCCATGGTGTTCCAGAATTACGCCCTTTACCCGCATATGACAGTTTATAAAAACATGGCCTACGGGCTGAAGCTGCAAAAGCTTGATAAAGCTGAAATTGATGCGCGGGTAAACAAAGCCGCCAAAATTCTGGAGCTGGAGGATTACCTCAAACGCCTGCCGCGTGAGCTTTCGGGCGGGCAGCGCCAGCGGGTGGCCATGGGTCGCGCCATTGTGCGCGAGCCAGCGGTGTTTCTGTTTGACGAGCCGCTTTCAAATCTCGACGCCAAGCTGCGCGTGCAAATGCGGCTAGAGATCAAAAACCTGCAACACGAGCTGGGGATTACCTCGGTTTACGTGACCCATGACCAAGTGGAAGCGATGAC
>WTAL01000089.1 GCA_013139635.1 Paracoccaceae bacterium | reverse complement strand
CGCAGCTTTTTATCAAGCGCGCCAAGCGGTTCATCGAGCAACAAAAGCTTGGGTTGCTTAATAAGCGACCGCGCCAGCGCCACCCGCTGCTGCTGTCCGCCCGAAAGCTGGTGCGGTTTGCGGCTGGCAAAGCCGTTGAGCTTCACGAGGCTCAGCATATCGGCGGTGCGCTGCATGGCCTCGCCCTTGGGCACGCCCTCACGCAGCAAGCCGTAGGCAATGTTTTTCTCAACCGACATATGCGGAAACAGCGCATAGCTTTGAAACATCATATTGGTCGGGCGCAGGTTGGCGGCGATGCCCGTCATGTCCTGCCCGTCAATTTCAATGTGGCCACTGGTTTGAGTTTCAAACCCCGCCAACATGCGGAGTAGCGTAGACTTTCCGCAGCCAGAGCCGCCCAGCAGGCAAAAAAGCTCGCCTTGGTAAACGTCGAGCGATACATCATCCACCGCCGCCAGATCACCAAACATTTTGGTAATGCCCTTGATGCGTACAAACGGCTTTGCAGTTTTATCTCGCCAAGGTTTGGCCTCGGCTGCCAGAATATGCTCGGTCATACGCCCCCCAAAGGTTGGGAGCGCCCAAAGGCGCTCCCGATTATTTTATTGGCCGGTTTTAACCCGGGTCCAAAGCCGTGAAATTGTGCGATCAGTGCGCGCATCATAAACGGTAGAGGCCCAAAGGTTGGCCTTGGCTTCCTCGGTAGGGAAGATGCCCGGATCAGAGGTGATTTCCTCATCCACAAGGCTCATCGACGCCGCATTGGCGTTGGCATACCAAACATAGTTGGTGATGTCGGCCGTGATTTGCGCATCCATAATGAAGTTAATGAAGGTATGCGCCGCCTCGGGGTTCGGAGCATCAGCCGGAATGGCCAGCATGTCAAACCACTGAAGGGCGCCCTCTTTCGGGATCACATAACCGATTTCAACGCCGTTTTCAGCCTCTTCCGCGCGATAAAGCGCTTGGAAAACATCGCCCGACCAACCCACGGCTACGCAGGTATCGCCATTCGCGAGATCAGATATATACTGCGAGGAGTGGAAATAGCGAATATTTGGCCGCACGGTTTCCAGCAGCGCCGCACCGGCTTCAAGATCTGCTTTATCGGTCGAATTTGGGCTAAGCCCGAGGTAGTTCATCGCCGCTGGCAGCATTTCGGTTGGGGCGTCCAGCAAGGAAATACCGCAATCAGCCAGCTTGGCCGAGATTTCTGGGTCAAAGATCAAGCTCCAGCTATCAACCTCATAATCATCGCCCAAACGCTCGGCAACTGCGGCCACATTGTAGCCAATGCCGGTGGTGCCCCACATGTAAATCACGGCGTGCTCATTACCTGCGTCATAAGCCGCGGCGCCATCCATCAGGGCTTCGTCCATATTGGCGAGGTTTGGCAGCATAGATTTATCAAGCGGCGCATAAACGCCCGCTGCAATTTGGCGCTGCAAAAAGTCGGATGTTGGCACAACCACATCATAGCCCGAGCTGCCCGCCAGCATTTTGGCCTCCAGCACTTCGTTGCTGTCATACACATCATAGGTCACTTCAATGCCGGTTTCGGCGGTGAACTTCTCCATGGTGTCTTCGGCGATATAATCTGACCAGTTATAAACGTGTAGCACGGTATCTTGGGCCTGAACGGCGCCAGCCGCGGCCAGTGCGATCAGCGCTGTGGTTAAGCGATATTTCATATTTAGCTCCCTGTTGAAATTATCTGCGCTGAGTTTGGCGGGGAAAGCGGCGCAAAAGCAAGTATAATTTTGGAATTAAACAGTGGTTAAGTAAGTGGCCACTTCAAAATCGCTCATCCTCTGGGTGAAGCGGTTAAGCTCCTGTTGCTTCATGGCGGTGAACACGTCGCAAAATTGTGGGTTGAGGTGGGCTTTTAAAGCTGCGCTCGCGTCAAAGGCCGCGATGGCCGCCGCCCAATCAGCAGGAAGCTGCGGTAGACCCGCGTCATAAGCATTGCCAGCGGTGGGCTCAGGCGGGTTTTCCTGCACTTCTAGCCCTTCCAGCACGCCGGCCAGCAATGAGGCAAGCAATAAGTAAGGGTTGGCATCCGCCCCTGCCACGCGGTGCTCGATGCGCCGCGCCTTGGGGCTGCCGCCCGGGATGCGAATAGCGCTGGTGCGGTTCTCATACCCCCAGCCAATACTCGTGGGGGCGTGGCTGTTGGGCGTTAGGCGGCGGTATGAGTTCAGGTGCGGCGCAAAGATCAGCGTGCAGGCGGGCATCAGGCGCAAAAGGCCGTTTACACAGTGGCGAAGCATATCGCTGCCCGCTTCGGTGCCGTCGTCAAATACATTGTTTCCAGTTTCATAAAGCAGGCTGAAATGCACATGCAAGCCACTGCCTGATTGGTCCAGATAGGGCTTGGGCATAAAGCTGGCTTCTAGCCCCTGCGCCTTGGCTACGCCTTTAACGATGCGCTTGAAAAACACCGCATTATCGGCGGCTTCCAGCGGGTCAGGCCCGTGTAGCAGGTTGATCTCAAACTGCCCCGCGCCGCCCTCGGAAATGGCAGCATCGGCAGGAATGCCGTAAGCCGCGCAGGCGGCATAAACCGCCTCAAAAAAAGCACTGTG
>WTAL01000020.1 GCA_013139635.1 Paracoccaceae bacterium | reverse complement strand
ACGCAAGATAAATCCAGTAAAGGTTGGACATGCCAGGCTCAGCCCACCACAGCCCATAACTCCCGATAAAAAACAGCGCGCCAAAGCCAAACACCCATGGCTTTCGCGGGCCAGACCTGTCGGCAATACCACCCAATATGGGCGCGCTAAAGGCAACGAGTATGCCGGCAAAGGCCACAAGATACCCCCACTTCGCCTGTCCCTCTGCATGGGATGCAAAGAAAAGCTCACTGGCAAAATACGGTGCAAAAATGAAGGTGATCACCAAGGTGTGGAAGGGCTGCCCCGCCCAGTCAAATAGCATCCATCCCCAGATGCCTTTTTTCGATGCGCGCTCGGTCATGGTCTCTCCCTCAAGTTTTCGCCATTAGAGGGGGGTTGAACCTATATTTCAAGCTTTGATTTGCAAAACAATAAAGCGCCGCCTGCCTTAGCGCTTTACCGTAATACTGCCGCCAGATCTCATATCTTCGCGCATAATGCTCCCCTGACCATGCGCAAATACGCTGCCCCCGCCCGAAGCGCCGAGCGAAAGCGTTTCGCTGCCGTTCACCTCAACGCTTGCACCCGATTTTGCATCCGCTGTTACGGCCGCACATGCCAACATTGGCGCTTGAATAGACGCCCCGCTCCGCGCTTCGGCCTGAAGGGCGGCGCATACGCCATTCGCCCTCACCGATGCGCCCGAACTGGCGGTTATCACTATATCCGCGCCATCCAACCCGTTTAGGCGCAGCGACGCCCCCGCCGAAGCTGTGGCCTGCAATGGAACCGCAAATTCACCTGATATTTCAATATGCGCCCCTGCCCCTGCGTTCAGAGCCGTGATCACCGGCAGGCTTACCGTTAGCTGCACCTGCTGCTGATCCTGTGACCGCAAATTCAGCATTGCGCGCCAGTTTCGCTTGCGATCCACAACAAGCGCGGCCCCTTCCATGCGTATAACAACGGTATCAATCGCGTCCGTCTCCCCTTCAGCGGCGATCGAAAACGCAGGCCCAACCTCAACCACCATTTCAAGCCCCGCACCCACGCGTATTTCGCTAAAACCCGTCTGGTCAAAGCCCCGCATTTCAGCATGTGCGGTAAAGGTTGTGGTCGTAACCCCTAGGATAATTGCCGCTGCACTGGTGGCGGATAACGCCACGGCAAGGCGCTTTGGCGTAAATTTGTAAGGCATGGCAATCTCCTGAAAGGGTTGGTCAACGGCTCGTTTTTATGTTAATACCACTAACATAAAAAAGCGACCTCCAATTACAAGAGAAAGTTCTAAATCTCCAATAATACTATCTCAGGTCTCCGGCGGCCATGCCCTCTTGTTTTCCGCCGCCCCCCAAGCGGCAATCCAATCTGGAAGTTCTGGGTCCCATCCTTGCAGCCCCATGGCCGCAACCACGTCCGCCGTTGGCACAATCCCGTTTTTCCCCACCACCGCCGCGCGGTACACCACTGAGGAAAGCGCCTCCTCGTCCTTCCACATGCTTTGCTGCAACAGCAAAAACCGTCCGTCATGCCCAATAGCCTTCGAGCGCATCTCGAACTGGTCAAACATCACCACGCGCCGCCGATACCGCGCCGTAACCCCCGCCATCGTCATGCCCCAGCCATTGGCCCGCAGCGCCTTGAGCAACCCCATCCGGCGTGCCAGCTGAATGCGCCCAAGGTCATAGAGCGTTAGCGTGCGGCCATTGTTTAGCTCCCACCACAGGTCTAGGTCCACTGGCCAGCAGCGATGCTGCGAAATATGCGGCTCCCCCGGCGCCAGATCAGGTGCATTGCGATGCTTAAGGCTGTGATAAGCGAAACGAAATATTGGATACATGTTGACCTCCGCGTCAAGCATTGGCAAAGCCCTTGCCCCATTGCAAGGCATTACCTTACGTCGCGCCCTTGCAGCCCGCCCCGTCACATACTAAATGTGAGGCCAACCCTATTTCGGAGCCGCCCATATGACATCCCTCTTCCAAATCCTCAGCGCCCTGCTGGATCTCGTGTGGTTCGTCGTCGTTGCCCACATAATTATGAGCTGGCTGGTCAGCTTTCAGGTGCTCAACATCCGCCAGCCCATCGTGGCACAAATCTGGTATGGATTGCAGCGCATTCTAGAACCAATGTATCGCCCTATCCGCAAAATCCTGCCCCCCATGGGTGGGCTAGACCTCGCCCCGATGGTGCTGATCTTCGGCCTCTTTGCCTTGCGCGTTATCCTCGCCAACAACATTGGCGCCTTCGGGTGACCCCGTGGCGGGTGGTGGATGGTGGGCTAGAACTAGCCCTGCGCCTCACCCCCAAAGGTGGCCGAGACCAGATTGACGGCATCAAAGAGGACGCTTCCGGCAAACCCGTGCTTACCGTCCGCATATCCGCCCCGCCGGTGAATGGTGCCGCCAACAAAGCCCTGCTCAAATTCCTATCAAAAGCCAGCGGCGTTCCCAAATCACGCATCCGGTTTATTTCGGGTGAAACCAGCCGAATAAAACGGCTGATGCTGGAAGGGGACGGGGCAGAAATTGCAGATCGGTTGTTGAAGCTCACATAATGTGATCTATCCTTGATACAAAGCATCGGAATTAAACATGGCCTCAGCGCGCACACTCACAACCATATTTGTCGCCAAACTGGCTTTTGACTATCCAGCCCTCCGCTACCTTTTGGAAGCCCAGATCGAAAGCACAACTGCCGAGATTCTCCCTTATGGGCTAATGTTCGACTTTGAGGAAATAATTGCGCAGATGGATCCGCTTGAGCCGTGGGTCGAGGCCTTCCTGCAAACATTGGAAGAAAACTTCAATACGGAGGAAGACGACCCCATCAGCAATATAATCGCCGTTTCTTTTATCGAGCCTTTGAGTACATATCCCGGTGCAACCAGCCTTGCCGCACGGTGCTTACCACCCAAGCTTAAAGCTCAATTCGACTTGTGTTCAGGTAAGAAAAAGTAACCGCCGCTTTCCCCATCCCCACCGAGGCAAAGCCGAGGCCACGGCCAGCGGCAGGCGTTTTTCAGTTTACTGAAAAATGTGCTTTGGCCGAGTGGGGGTTTACCCCCGCAGAGGCCAAAGCAAGCGCGGAACTGCCGGACAGTCCCGAGCGCGCGCCTCCTCGGGGAGCTAAAACCCCCCTCGTCGGCGCGGGTTGCGCAAGCGCAACCGGTGCTTAGCGGACAGGTTCTTTCATTGTCACTAGCTCTTCAGAGGCCGTTGGGTGCACCGCCACTGTACGGTCAAAGTCCTCTTTAGTAGCCCCCATTTTCACGGCAATACCCGCGAGCTGGATCATTTCACCCGCTGCTGGCCCAATAATATGGCAGCCAATCACTTTGCGCGTCACCTTCTCCACGATCAGCTTCATCAGCATCCGCTCATCTCGCCCCGCTAACACATTGGCCATTGGGCGGAAAGCGGCACGATAAACTTCGATATCAAAGCTTTCCCGCGCGTCTTCTTCTGAATAGCCAACCGTGCCGATCTCAGGCTGGGTAAACACCGCCGTGGCAATAAATTCGTGGTCAACCGCTGTCGGATTGTCATTAAACACCGTTTCCACAAAGGCCGTGCCTTCGCGGATAGCCACGGGCGTTAGCTGCACGCGGTCGGTCACATCGCCCACCGCATAAATGCTATCGCAACTGGTCGCGGAATACCGATCCACCATAATCTCACCCTTGCGGCCGAGCTTTACGCCCGCGCTTTCAAGCCCCAATTCCTCGGTGTTAGGCACGCGGCCCGTGGCATAGACAACCTCGTCTACAACCTTCACTTTGCCGTTGGTGCATTTCACATGCAGCCCATCATCCTTTTTGGCAATCTCCACCACATCGGTGCCAAGGTGCAAATTCACGCCCTTGCGGATCATCTCGTCGGCCACATGGCCGCGGACCTCACCGTCAAACCCGCGCAAAATTTGTGCGCCACGGTAAAACTGGGTAACTTCGGCCCCCATGCCGTTAAAAATGCCTGCGAACTCACTGGCAATATAACCGCCACCCACAATCAGAATCCGCTTGGGCAACTCGTCCATCAAGAAGATATCGCTCGATGTAATCACATGCTCGGCGCCCTTCACGTTCGGCACAAAAGGCCGCCCGCCGGTGGCAACCAAAATCCACTTAGCCGTAAAGGTCTCGCCGCTGGAAAGCTCAACGGTATGGCCATCCTTAATCACCGCGCGCGCATCAAAAACCTGCACGCCGTTGCCAGTAAGCCCTTTACGATAAATCGCCTCAAGCCGATCCAGCTCATCGTCAATTTTGCCAATCAGCGTGCCCCAGTCAAAGCTGCGCTTGCCAATCGTCCAGCCAAAACCCTCGGCGTCATTCATCATCTCGCGATAGCCCGACGCATATACCATCAGCTTTTTGGGCACACAGCCGCGAATGACACAAGTACCGCCCATGCGGTATTCCTCGGCCAAGCCCACCTTGGCCCCACCCATAGAAGCCACACGGCCAGCGCGCACACCGCCCGAGCCGCCCCCAATTACAAACAGGTCAAAATCGTAGTCCATTTAAGCCCCCGGCACATATAAAGAATTTTCACTTGGCATATGCACCTTATGATGGCCAAGGTCACCCCTGTCGCGATCATAAGTGTGCACGTTTCCGTCATCATAGCCGACCAGCACCGTGTCAGCCATCAGCACAAACAGGCCCGTTTCCACCACGCCCGGAATGCGGTTAAGCGCCTCGGCCAGCCCACGCGGGTCGCCGATGCGGTTAAGATGGAGATCAAGGATAAAGTGGCCTTCATCGGTCACATACGGCGCGCCGTTTTCTTCGCGCAGGCTAATCCGGCGGTTGGCCACATCGGCCCCCTCCAACACTTCTTCAATCGTGCTTTCGGTTGAACGCCAGCCAAACTTCACCACCTCGACAGGCAGAGGAAACGCCCCAAGCGTTTCGACCTCCTTGCTGGTGTCCGAAATCACTACCATCTGGTTGCTGGCACTAGCCACAATTTTTTCTTGCAAAAGCGCCCCGCCGCCGCCCTTGATCAGGTTCAGGTTAGCGTCAAATTCATCAGCGCCATCAACCGTTACATCCAGCCAGCCCGCATCTTCCAGCGTGGTCAGCTTAATGCCGAGGCTCGCCGCCAAATCCCGCGTGCGGGTTGACGTCGGCACGCCGATAATATCGAGGCCCTCATTGTTCACGCGCGCCGCCAATAGCTGCACAAACCACGCCGCCGTGGAGCCCGTGCCAAGGCCCACTTTCATCCCCGGCTTAATAAATTCCAGCGCCGCTTTGGACGCCGCATATTTACCTCGGTCAGAGCCGGTCAGGTTGTCGGTCATAATTCTATCCCTTCGCCGTGAATGCGCTTGCAATCGTCGGGTTTACCCCTGCATGGTGCCGCAATATAGCGATAATCGGGAAAAACCCAAGGGGAAAGCAGGAGGCGCACCATGTTTCTCAGCATCTTTGATGTGTTTAAAATTGGCGTGGGGCCGTCCTCTAGCCACACCGTGGGGCCGATGGTGGCTGCGGCTCGGTTTTTGCAGCTATTGCGCGCGGGCCGCGAAGTGGTGCCAGGGGCCGGAGCCCTTGCCCGCTTGGGCTGCACGCTGCATGGCTCGCTGGCCTTCACCGGCAAAGGCCACGCCACAGACCGCGCCGTGACGCTCGGCTTTGCAGGGTTTTTACCGGCTGAATTTGACCCTGTGGCGGCGGAAGTAGCGCTGGCAGACATTGCCGAGCGCGGCACTGTGTCGCCTGAGGGGCTGGGCGCGGTGCGCTATCGCCAAACCGAGGACTTGCGGTTTAATTATGATGAAGCCCTGCCGCTCCACGCCAATGGCATGGTGCTTTCTGCCTATGATACCAGCGGAAATCTTTATGCGCGCGAAACCTATTACTCCACCGGCGGCGGCTTTGTTTTAACCGCCACAGAAATGGCCGGAAACGAAGTGACCGCCGAGGAACCAAGCGCCCCCTTCCCCTTCAAAACCGCAAGTGAAATGCTGGGGATGTCCGTGAAATCTGGCAAGAGCATAGCCGAGATGAAGCGCGAGAACGAGCTGCACCATATGAACGGCGAGGCGCTGGAAAACGGGCTGGCCAAAGTGTGGACGGTGATGAACTCCAGCATTGAGCGCGGGCTGGCCACGGGGGGCATTCTGCCCGGCGGGCTGAGCTTTAGGCGGCGGGCAAAGGTCATCCACGCCTCCCTGATCGCTGAGCGCGGCACCAATTTGGCAGCACCGCACACGATCAATGACTGGATCAGCGTTTACGCCATTGCGGTGAATGAAGAAAACGCGGCGGGTGGCCAAGTGGTAACAGCGCCGACAAATGGTGCGGCTGGCGTGTTGCCGGCGGTGCTTCGGTATTATCTCGACCATGTCCCCACCGCGCGGGCTGAAATGGTGGAGCCGTTTTTGCTAACAGCGGCTGCGATTGGAGGCCTTATTAAGGCCAATGCCTCGATTTCAGGCGCCGAAGTGGGCTGCCAAGGCGAGGTTGGCTCGGCTGCTGCCATGGCCGCCGCGGGCCTGTGCGCTGTGCTGGGCGGCACCCCACAGCAAGTTGAAAACGCCGCCGAAATCGCGCTGGAGCATCACTTGGGGATGACCTGCGACCCTGTAAAAGGCCTCGTGCAAGCGCCATGCATTGAGCGCAACGGGCTGGGGGCGATTAAGGCGGTTTCGGCGGCTTCGCTGTCGCTGCGTGGCGATGGTATTCACCTTGTTTCGCTGGATGCCTGCGTGGAAACCATGCGGCAAACGGGGGTGGATATGAGCCACAAATATAAAGAGACGTCACTCGGCGGGCTGGCGGTGAATGTGCCGGAATGTTGAGGGATGGTGGGTGCGAGCACCCACCCTACAATCACCTGATATTTGTGTCGGACTTTTGTCGGACTCCTGTCGGATTATTGGGGCGCAGGTAAAAATTAGTCGGAAGACGGGCGATTGGCGAGGAAACTCTCAAAATTAGCTTTGACGGTTTGGGTGTTTGGGTGGTCTGGCCCAAGGGCTTTTTCAAACACCTCAACCGCTTGGCGATAAAGCGGCTCGGCTTCCTCAAACCGCCCCGTGGCCTTCAGCAAGCCCGCGAGGTTGTTGAGAGTTATACCAAACTGCGGATGATCCTCCCCCAGCGCTGCGCGGGTATTTTCCAACGCTTGGCGATAAAGCGGGCCCGCTTTGCCATACAGTCCAGAGGCTTGAAGAACTTCCGCAAGATTGTTGAGAGTCATGCCATAGGTAGGGTGGTCCGAACCCAACACCTCAAACACAATTGCCAACGCCTGCTGATAAAATGGTTCAGCCTCGTTGTGTCGGCCTGTGGCATGCAGCAGTCCGGCGAGGTTGTTGAGACACCTGCCAAATTCAATATGGTCCTCACCCAATGTTCCCCTAACAATCTCCAAAGCTTGCCGATAGAGCGACTCCGCTTCGGCAAACCGCTCTGTGGCCTCCAATAGTCCCGCGAGATTGTTGAGGCAAATACCAAAATCAGGATGCTCCTCTCCCAGCGCCTCACGTGCATTTTCTAACGCCTGCCAATATAGCGGCTCTGCTTCGCCATAGCGCCCAGTGGCCTTTAATAGCTCAGCAAGGTTGTTGAGACGCACGCCAAATCCGGAGTGATTTTCCCCATGTGCAGCGCGGGCATTCTCCAGCGCCTGCCGATAAAGCGGCTCGGCCTGCTCATAGCGTCCCGTGGCCTGAAGTACCGACGCAAAATTGTTTTGCGCGCTGCCATATTGGGAGGAGTCTGTGCCAAATTCCTGTTCGGCAGCTCTCAAAGCCGCTTTGGCGAGAGATTCAGCTTCTGGAAAATCTGCAATGCGATGAGCAAGTCTTTGAGCGGTATTCAAGTGTTCAAAAATTGAATGCAGCCGTGCAGCTTCTCTGTAATGGGCAAAAGCCTCTTGCCAACGCACTTCCTCTTCAGCGATTTCACCGAGGGCGAAGCTGGCGCGGGCGGAGGCTTGAATGTTTAGGGCGTTACTGTCTTTAATTTGTTGAAACAGGGATTCGGCGAGGGAGGTGTCTCCTGCTTCCAGTGCTTGGGTGGCTTTTTCTAGGTCGTCGGCGCCGAGGGTGTTGCCTTCGCGAATAAGCTGGGCTTCGAGCTTGGTGATGAACTGTTTTTGCTTTTCGAAGGATTGCTCAATATTGACGAGGTCATTCTTCAGTTCGCCAATTTGCGCGTTTTTAATGTCGAGATCTTTGCCGCTGGCATGGTCACGTTCTTTTAGAGCGGTGGCAATTTTAGCTTGGATGCGGGATTCGTATTCATCAATGGTGAAGCGGATAATTTGGGTTGGCTCGGGCAGCGGGGAGCGCTTGGGTTTAACGCTGTTTGCATAAATCTTCACCCCACCCCATGCCGCACCGAGGGTAAAGAGCGAGATAACAACTTTATTGCTTTGCTCAAGCGCAAAAAACCAATCAAACACGTGCGTATCCTTTTGTTGCCGTGACGATAAGCGGGGCGCGGGGGCTTGGCAATTAGAAAGCGATTTGTGGGGTGGAACCCCACCCTATGGGATGAGGACTAGGTGGCCGTTTTTGGTGGGCGGACACCAGTAGTTGGCGCCGCTGAACGGGTGGGTGAAGGTGAAGAGGGCGTCGGGGGGGCCGCCATCTAGGCCGGCCATGCGGTTTAGGAGGGCCTCGAAGGGGTTGAGGCTATGGGCGAAGGCGGTGAAGATGAGGCCCTCGCGGCCACCTTCGGACCACGGCATGGAGCGGCGCAGGACGAAGGCTTCGGGGGTGAAGCTTTCTTGGGCGGTGCGTTTTACGTGGGCGGATATCGGCGCGGAGTCGAACTCCTCGTTGCTTTGGCGGTGGCGGCCGAAGGTATCGTCTTGGGTGGCTTGGGGCTGGGACTCAAAAAAGGCGAGGTTGTGCTCCCAATGCTGGATGGACAGGAAGCTGGCGCCGTCGGGGGCGAAGGCGGCTTTTTGGGCGGCGTCGCCTTCTGGGTTTTCGGTGCCGTCTTCATAACCCGAGAGGTCTTTTCCGATTTCCAGATCAATGCCGAATTTGAAGCCATTCACCGTGCGAACTGGCGTGAAATCAGGCAGGGATTGCAGGAGGTGGCGGGCGTGGGTGGCGATGGTTCCGGCGTCATCTCCGCGCAGCCAGAGCAGCAGGTCGGCTTGGGTGGAGGGGATATCCACGGGGCCGCTGAGGGCTTTAAAGCCGTGCAGATCAGGGTGGTTGGCAAGGCGGGGGCCAATGCCGACGACCAGGCTTTCATCAATGGTGAGGGCGGCAAGGGATTGCAGGCTGGCGCTTGGATTGGCGCGCAGCTCAATGAAGCGGCCATGGTTGGGAATGCCGGGGAGAATACCTGGTTGAGGGGTCATGTTAGGCTCCTGATTTGGGGGTGAGGGAGGTGGATTCCTTGACGGCTTCCATCGAAACGAAGGTGGAGGAGGACTTGACGTGCGGGAGGGTGGAGATTTGCTCACCCATGATTTTGCGGTAAGCCTCGATGCTGGGCGTACGCACTTTGAGAAGGTAATCAAAACCGCCCGCGATCATGTGGCATTGCTCGATTTCAGGGATCTGGCGCACGGCGGTGTTGAAGGCTTCAAGCGCAGTTTCGCGGGTGTTATTCAGCGTGATTTGCACAAAGGCGATATGGCTGAGGCCGAGCTTTTCGGCGCTGAGGGCGGCGTGATAACCAAGGATATAACCCGATGTTTCCAGCCGCTTAACCCGCGCTTGGCACGGCGTTTTGGAAAGGCCGATATGGCTGGCCAGCTCGGTAATGCGCATGCGGCCATTGGCGGCGAGATGGCGCAGAATTTGGTGGTCAAACGGGTCTAGCTCGGTGGGCATGGGGCGGAAATCCTTTATTACGATAAATATATGGCGACTTTGCCTGTGGTTCAAGGATATTTGGGAAATATGCCCTAAAAACCCGTGCTAACGTAGCCGAATGGAGGACATCATGACCAAATCACGCGATATTATCCGGTTACACACCCTTGGCAACGAAAGCGCGGCCCTTAGGGGGCTGATCACAAGCGCGGCACTCTCTGAGGGCGCACGGGCGGCGATTGGGGCGCGGGCAGAGGCGCTGGTGGAGGACATTCGCAAGGCCCCCAAGGCGGGGCTGATGGAGGTGTTTTTGCAGGAATACGGGCTTTCGACCGACGAGGGCGTGGCCTTGATGACACTGGCGGAGGCGCTTTTGCGGGTGCCCGATAGCGAGACGATGGATGCGCTGATCGAGGATAAGATAAGCCCTGCGGATTGGGGCAAGCACTTGGGGCGCTCTAGCTCAAGCTTGGTGAATGCCTCCACGTGGGCCTTGATGCTAACCGGCAAGGTGCTGGATGATACGCCGCTGGGTCTGGCGGGGCATGTGCGCGGCATGGTCAAACGGCTGGGCGAGCCGGTGATACGGAACGCGGTGGCGCGGGCAATGAAGGAAATGGGGCGGCAATTTGTGCTGGGGCGCGACATTGGCGAGGCCATGGCACGGGCGCGCGGGAAAGAGGCTGAGGGGTTTGGCTATTCTTACGATATGCTGGGCGAGGCGGCAATGACGGCAGCGGATGCGGCAGGGTATTTTGATAGCTATGGCTTGGCGATTGAAGCGATTTCAAAGCACAGCAAGGCCGCGCATCCGGCGGATAATCCGGGGATTTCGGTGAAGCTTTCGGCGCTATTTGAGCGCTATGAATTTAGCCAGCGGGGCCGCGTGATGGCCGAACTGGTGCCCAAGGTTTTGGCACTGGCCGAGGCGGCGGCCGCGGCTAATATGGGCTTTAATATTGACGCTGAGGAGGCGGCGCGGCTGGACCTTTCGCTGGACGTGATTGAAGCGGTTTTGGCGAGTAAAACACTGGCTGGCTGGGATGGTTTTGGCGTGGTGGTGCAGGCTTATGGCCCGCGCGCGCCCTTTGTGCTGGACTGGCTGGAAGCGCTGGCGAAGCGGCTGGACCGCCGCATAATGGTGCGGCTGGTTAAGGGCGCATATTGGGATACCGAGATCAAGCTTGCGCAGGTGGAGGGGCTTTCAGGCTTTCCGGTGTTTACGAGGAAAGCCAGCACCGATGTTTCCTATATTGCCTGCGCGAAAAAGCTGCTGGAGATGGGGGCGCGGGTGTATCCGCAATTTGCGACGCATAATGCCCACACGGTGGCGGCGATTTTGGAAATGGCGGGCGTAACCGCGCGCTATGAGTTTCAACGGCTGCATGGCATGGGCGAGGTGCTGCATGACATTGTGAAGGCGCAAAACAACACCCGCTGCCGGATTTATGCACCCGTGGGCGCGCACCGAGATTTGCTGGCGTACCTTGTGCGGCGGTTGCTGGAAAACGGGGCGAATAGCTCATTTGTGAACCAGATAACGGACGTGGAAATCCCGGCGGCGGCCGTGGCAGCCTGCCCGTTTGCCGAGGTGGAAGGCTATTTGGATGCGCCGCGCAACCCAGCAGCGGTGCTGCCCGCAGCGCTGTTTGCACCAGAGCGGCAGAACTCTGTTGGGGCTGATTTGGACGCGCCGGATGTTGTGGCCAAGCTGGAAGCGGCGCGGGCCGCGTTTGCGGGCAAACAATGGCAAGCGGGGCCGCTGCTGGCGGTGGAGGCTGCGGGCGGCGAGGTCGTGGAAATTCGCAACCCCGCGCGGGTGGCGCACATGGTTGGGCAGGTGGTGGAGGCCAGCTTGGAGGACTGCCAAGCCGCGCTCCAACATAGTCGCCCTTGGCAGGCATCGGGCTTGGCGCGGGCTGAGACTCTGCGCAAAGCGGCGGCGCTTTATGAGGCGCATAGTGATGAGCTGATGGCGCTGGCCTGCTTTGAGGCCGGAAAAACGTGGCCTGACGCTTTAGGGGAGCTACGCGAGGCGGTGGATTTTATCCGGTATTATGCGGCACAGGTTGAGGGGCTAACGGGGCCAGCGCGCGGGGTGTTTACCTGCATCTCGCCGTGGAATTTTCCGCTGGCGATATTCTCGGGGCAAATTGCAGCGGCGCTGGCGGGCGGAAACGGGGTTTTGGCTAAGCCTGCCGAGACAACGCCGTTGATCGCCTTTAGGGCCGTTGAGCTGCTGCATGAGGCTGGCGTGCCGCGCGATGTTTTGCAGCTTTTGCCCGGCCAAGGCGCGCTTGTGGGCAGCGCATTGGTGGCGGATGCACGGGTGGATGGCGTGTGTTTTACCGGCTCTACCCCAACGGCAAAGCGGATACAGCGAGCGATGGCTGATGTGCTTGACCCCGCCGCGCCACTTATCGCTGAAACGGGCGGGATAAACGCGATGATCGTCGATAGCTCGGCCCTGCCAGAGCAAGTGGTGCGCGATATTGTGGCTTCGGCTTTTCAAAGCGCGGGGCAGCGGTGCTCGGCGCTGCGGGTGCTTTATGTGCAGGAAGATGTGGCGGATATTATTGAGCCGATGCTGTTTGGCGCGATGGACGCGCTGCAAGTTGGTGACCCTGCTGAACTGGCGACAGATGTGGGGCCGGTGATTGATGATGCGGCTTTTCAGAGGATTTCGAATTATATCAAGGGCGCGCAGGTGCTAAAGCAGGTGGCGGCTCCGGAGGGGCGATTTATTGCGCCTACCGCCGTTAGGGTTTCGGGAATGGCGGACGTTAAGGAGGAGATTTTTGGGCCAGTGCTGCATATTGCACGCTTTAAGGCGGTGGATTTGGACGCGGTGATTGACGAAATTAATGCCAGCGGGTTTGGGCTGACTTTTGGGATGCATACGCGAATTGATAGCCGCGTTCAGCATGCGGTGGCGCGCATAAAGGCGGGGAATATTTACATTAATCGCAACCAGATCGGGGCCGTGGTTGGCAGCCAGCCTTTTGGGGGCGAGGGGCTTTCTGGCACGGGGCCAAAGGCGGGGGGGCCACGGTATGTGCCGCGGTTTACGCTGGGAACGCCAACGCATGAAACCACCAACATGCCAGGGCCAACGGGGGAATCCAACCGCTTGAGCCAGCACCCACGCGGGCCGGTGCTGTGCCTCGGGCCGGGTGTGGATGTGGTCAAAGCGCAAGTGTTGGAGGCCGAAGCGCATGGATGTGTGGCCATATTGGCCGATGGCGCGGGGCCGGAGGCCGTGGCCAAGCAGCCAGATATTGCAGCCGTGGCGTATTGGGGGCCAGATGCGCGCCCGATTGCCCAAGCCATTGCCCAGCGGGAAGGCGCGATTATGCCGCTAATCCTGCAAGCGGGGCAGCCAGAAATGTATAGCCTTGAGCGGCACCTCTGCATTGACACAACGGCCTCTGGCGGGAATGCAAACCTGCTAGCCAATGCGGCGCGTTGAGGTTTGCGTTTGGGGCGGCCCCTATGCGCGCGCCGCGCTGATACATTCTGGAGTATCGCGAGGCCAAAAAGGCGCTTGCGACAAGCGAAAATGCTTCAGCGCGGCGCGAGCACAGCCTTGCAACACAAAGCAAAGCCAGACGCGCCGCAACGGGGCGTCTAGCCTGCGCGGTCAATCATTTTGCGCACTTCGGCCACAAGGTCATTCCGGCTAATTTCCACTTGTGCAGGCTGGGATTTCCACTCCTCGTTGGTGGTGATATTGGCGGCCAGCGCCTTCCCGAGCGCCAGATCTTTGACCTGAACCACACCGTTTGCATGCTCGTCTCCACCTTCAATCACAGCCACCGGAGCATTCCGAGCGTCCGCATATTTGAGCTGATTGCCAAAGTTTTTCGGGTTGCCAAGGTAGACTTCGGCACGAATGCCTGCATTCCTAAGCTCGGCCACCATTTTCTGATAATCCGCCATGCGATCACGATCCATGACTGTCACAATCACCGGCCCATTTGGGGTCGCGGCCGCATTGCCTTTGGCTTCGAGCGCGGCCCGCAAGCGGTCCACCCCAATGGAAATGCCAGTGGCTGGCACCGCTTGGCTTGTAAACCTCTTAACCAGATCATCATAGCGCCCACCGCCCGCAACCGAGCCAAATTGGCGCTTGCGGCCCTTCTCATCCAAAATTTCAAAAGTTAGCTCAGCCTCGTAAATCGGCCCAGTATAATAGCCAAGGCCGCGCACGACCGAGGGGTCGATGACGATCCGATCGGCGCCATAGCCTTGCGCAGCAAGTAAGTCGGCGATTTCTTCTAATTCTCGCAAACCTTCCAAGCCGACTTCCCAAACCCCTTGAGATTCTCTTAACTCAGCGTCCGAACCGCCCAGTAATTCTCGTAGATTGGCTAGCGTCTCGACGTTGTCTCGACCTTTCGATTCCATGAATCGCACAACTCGAGAAGCATCTTTTTTTGAAAGCCCCACGCCCTCAATAAACGCGCCAGACTGGTCTTTTCGGCCGGTGGTCAACAATTCCAGCACTCCGGCGGCACCAACTTTATCAAACTTGTCGATTGTACGAAGTACTGCTTCGGGATCCACAAACTCCCAATCACTCACTTTTGTTTCGAGCGCCTTAGCAAACTCGCGCGGTAAGGAGCGGGTCTTTTCGTTGTCGACCATTAGGCCTGCAAGAATACCGTTCAGCACTTTGCGGTTATTGACCCGCACGATGTAATCGCCCCGCGCGATGCCGACATTTTCCAGTACGTCTGCAAGCATAGCGCACATCTCGGCATCCGCCGCCATGCTTGCACTGCCCACCGTATCCGCATCACACTGGTAAAACTGCCTAAACCGCCCCGGTCCCGGTTTCTCATTACGCCACACCGGGCCTACGGCATAGCGGCGGTAAGGGCTGGGCAGATCGTTTCGAAACTGGGCATAGACCCTAGCCAGCGGGGCGGTCAGATCATACCTGAGCGCTATCCCGCTGTCATCGTCATCCCGCCACGCGAAAACACCGGCATTGGGCCGGTCCACATCAGGGAGGTGGCTACCCAGTGCTTCCACGGTTTCCACAGCTGAAGTCTCCAGCGGGTCAAACCCGTAAGCGTGATAAACGCCGGTGATTTTGTCCAGCATCGCGGCGCGCTCGCGCAGGTCTTCGCCGAAATAATCACGAAAGCCGCGAGGCGGCAGCGCCTTGGGGCGCATCACTTTAGGTTTTCTCTTGGCCATGGGTCACATCCTGAATAGTTTGCCGTGTCCTACCTTATGGGCACGCGTGCTGCAAGTTTGAATGGCCAGCGACAAACGCAGGACTCGCAGCGCGGCGCGAAAACCATGCCTCAAAACAAAGCAACGCCAGACGCGCCGCCATGGCTAGGCGAAAATATACGGCCAAAAAACCAGCCCGCCGATGCCCGCCGCCGCCAGTGCCGCCGCCATCACCCCGCCAGCCGCCACGTCTTTAACACGCTTTATCGCGCCCGAGCGCTTCGGCTCCACAATATCGCACAATATCTCCAGCGCCGTGTTTAGCATTTCTGCCAGCCACACCAGCCCTATGGCCCCTGTCAGTGCCATCCACTCCCCCCGTGAAACGCCAAATCCAAAGCCCAGCGAGATCACTAGCAGCGTGGCCACAAGATGCACCCGCGCATTGCCCTCGGTTTTCACCGCATACCCCAGCCCTTCAAGCGCAAAGCCAAAGCTGCGCAGGCGGGCGGCCAGAAATTTTGCAAAACAATTCATGCCCGCATCATCCATGGTTTGCGCGGGCTTGTCGAGCCGCGACGTAAGCGCTAAAACCACTGCATGACCAAGCCCATTCTATATTCGTTTCGCCGCTGCCCCTATGCCATGCGCGCCCGCCTCGCGCTGGCCAGCGCTGGCATAACGGTTGAACTGCGCGAAATATTGCTGCGAGACAAAGCGCCCGCGCTGCTGGCTGCGTCGCCCAAAGCCACGGTGCCGGTGCTGCTGGCCGGTGGCCAAGTGATTGAGGAAAGCTACGATATTATGCTGTGGGCGCTGGGGGAGAACGACCCCGATGGTTGGCTGAAAGGGCGTGATGATGCCTTGATCGAAACCCTCGACGGCCCATTCAAAACCGCGCTCGACTGTTATAAATATAACAAAGAAGGCGCGACAGCCGCCCGCGAAAGCACCGCAGAATTCTTGCAGGGCCTAGACGCCACGCTTGCCCGCCAGCCCTTCCTTTCCGGCGCCCAATTCAGCTTGGCCGACGCCGCCAGCGCCACCTTCATCCGGCAATTTGCCAATGTGGACCGTGCGTGGTTTGACGCCCAACCATGGCCGCATCTGCACACTTGGCTAGAAAATTTCCTTGCATCTTCCCGCTTTGAAGCCATTATGCGCAAATATCCCAAATGGCACGCGGGCGACCCTGCCACTTTGTTCCCGGAGCCTTGATGACCGACCGCATAACCACCCTTGAAGAACACACCACTCACCAGACCGCCTCGCTAGAGGAGCTGAGCGGCGTGGTGGCCGCGCAAGCCGAGCAAATAGCCCGGCTGGAGCGCCGCGTGCGGCTGCTGATGGAGCGCGCGGCACAGATGGAATCCGACACCATGTCTGGCGCGCCCTTGGCCGACCAAAAGCCGCCGCACTGGTAGCATGGAAGAGACCGTAATCATCCTTCATGGCTTAGGGCGCCGCGGGGCCTCTATGCGCAAGCTCGCCACAGCCATCGAGGCCGTGGGGTTTAAAGATATGGTGCTGGATTACCCCTCTACCAGCCACGACATTGACACCTTGATCGACGTGCTTTGCGCGCAGCTTCCCCCTGAGGGGCGGCTGCATTTTGTGGGCCACTCGCTTGGGGGCATCCTTTCCAAAAAGCTCGCCAAGCGGCTGGACACCACGCGCCGTGGCCGCGTGGTGCAAATTGGCGCGCCCAATTTTGGCAGTGAGCTGGCGGCACGCGCGGGGGTGTTTTCCAAGGTCATGGGGCCAGCATTGGCCGATCTCCACCCGCATGAAGGCGAAGATGATAGCGCACTTGATATGGGGGCCATTGGTGGCACAGCCGCCCCGGCGGCCTATAGCCTCATCACGGGCATTGACGGCGAAAACGACGGCAAAGTCAGCCTGCGCTCTGCTTTTGGCCACGCCTCAGAGGACAAAACACTGGCCTTGCCTGTGGCCCACAGCCTGATGATGCAAGACAAACGGGTGATCAAGGCGGTCACAAACTTCCTGCAAACCGGGCAATTTTCAGACATCTGAAGTATTTACAATTTGCTTACAGTTTTAAGGTAAACCATAGCAAACGAGACGTTTGCATTGGGGAACTGCATGAATTCATGGCTAAAACGATCGGGATTATTAGCGTGCCTGCTGAGCGCAGCGCATGTTGGTAACGCACAAGAAGTGTTTAGCCTTGAACGCTTTGCCATCCCTGAGCCGGTTTTTAACTATCAGCCTGACATCACCGCGCCGACACAGCGCTTTGCCTATGATTTAACCTTCGAAACCCGCCCACAAAAAGCCGCGCGCACATTCCGGCTCGCCCTTGGAGGCATTCCGGGCGAGCTAGGGCAACTGGTAACTTTTCCGGTGCGTGACCCAAAATCCACCGCGCTTTTTCTGCTCGGCACGGCAGCGCTTGTTGCGGTAGACCGCCACACAACTGGTTTTTGGCAAGATAAGGTAGAGCCGATTTTTGATGGGTTTTCCCTCCCCCCCCTTACACCAATAAGCAATATTTCCCAAGAAACCCAGTATGTTATCGCCACGGTGGGCCTAACCTATGTGGGCGGGCTTGCCTTTAATAATGAGCGCGCGCAAACGGCGGCCCTGCTTTCGGGCAAGGCGATTGCTTATTCATATGTTGCAACCCAAGTTATCCTAAAGCCCCTTTTTGGCCGGTTGCGCCCCGTGGATAACCTAACGACCTTTACCGGCGATGAGGGTGAATTCACCACAAACCCGTGGGATTTTGGCAATGGCGGTGGGAGCATTCCGTGGACAGGTGGGGCTTATGCCACCTCAATGCCCTCCTACCATTTCACCCAATACTTCGCCATGGCGCGGGTTTATTCAGAGGTTTATGATAATAAATTCTGGCCCTATCTCGCGGCGAGCATTATCTCGGTCGCCAATATTCGCGGGCATAATCACTGGGTGTCAGACATGGTTGCAGGCGCCGTGGTTGGCACTGCCGTTGGCAACTTGGTGCTGAACAACTACGAAAAACGCCACGAAGCGCAAAACAATCTTTTTATAATCCCATCGGTCTCGCGCAATAGCGTTGGCTTTGCGCTCACCATGGAATTCTAGGCTTTGCGGCCCTGAGGCCAGAGCATTCTTGCTTTTTATCTGGTAGTATTATTAGCTCTCACAATGCCTAAAACCCTTCAAATCCGAGATGCAGCGCTTGATGACCTTCCCGAGTTGCTCGCGCTTTATAAACACCTGATTCCGGAAGAAAAGCCGCTGTCGGAAGGGGCTGCCGCTGAGAACTTCAGGAGCCTCCAAAAACTTGATGGCAGCACGATTTTTATCGGGATCAAGAGTGATGCGATTGTAACAAGTTGTACGCTGGTCATTATTCCAAATCTTACCCGCGCCGGCGCGCCTTATGCGCTTATCGAGAATGTGGTTACCCACACCAAATACCGCAAGCATGGGTTTGGACAGGCCATTCTAGAGGCCGCCATAGAGAGGGCGTGGAAAAGGGGATGCTATAAAACAATGCTGCTGGCTGGCTCAAAAACACCCGCCATTCTGCGCTTTTATAAGAGTGCCGGATTTTCGCAAAGCAAAACCGGCTTTCAGATCAGGCGGATAGCAGCGCGTGCCGATTAGCCCATCGGGGGCGGCGCGGAACCGTAGTGCTATTTTGTGATGCCACTCTAGCGCCGCCTGCGCGCACAGCGCTTGTGGGCAAACCCTTTTCAGCGCTTGTTACAGGCGATCCCGTATCAGCGCGGCGCGGGTACAACGCTGCAAAACAACACAATGCTAGACGCGCCGCCACCGTCTTTAGCGCGCAATATCGGCGAAATTGTTCGATTTGGCTTGAAACACCACCGCTGGATTGGCAAGACGGGGCAAATAATTACGGAGCACATGATGCAAGCGAACGCGAGAGCGTATCTGGAGGGCGGGCGAACAGGCGCAGGGCTGGCGGCTTTGCGGGCCGAAGTGGGCCGGCTTATGGCCGGTTTTACCGCCAATGCTGCGGTGACGGTTGAGCCAGCCGCCCTGCTTTCAGCAGATATTCTGATTGACCTTTACGGCGAAGATCTGCGGGCGCGGGCCTATACCACCCATGACCCCGTTCTGGGCGAGCAAATGCTGCGGCCCGATTTCACCGTTCCTGTAGCGCAAATGCATTTGGAAAGCGGCACGGCGCAGGGGCGTTATGCCTATGCTGGCTCGGTTTGGCGGCGCCAAGAGCCCGGCTCGGCGCGGCCCGTTGAATATTTGCAATGCGGGTTTGAGGCTTTTGGTGACGCCAATACAGCCCAAGCCGATGCCGAAGTATTTGCGATGATCGCAGAAGCCTTGCGAAACGCCCCCGTGGCCCCGGTAACCGGCGATATGGGGATCATTTTAGCTGGCGTTTCAGCACTGGAAACCACCCCGCCGCGCAAAGCCGCGCTTATGCGGCACCTATGGCGACCAGATAGATTCACCCGCTTGCTAGAGCGCTATGCCGCTCCATTATCGCAAAGTGAAAACCGCTCAGCGCTCTTGTCAGCGCTGCGCGGCGGCAGGTTGGAAGACTATTTAAGCACCCAAGGCCCAGCCATAGGGCTGCGCTCAGTAAGCGAAATTCAAAAGCGCGCCGAAATCCTGCTGGAGGACGCAGAGACCCCGCCGATTCCACCAGCCCAAGTCGCGCTTCTTGAGCGCGCACTGGCGGTGAACGCCCCGATGAAAGATGCCATTAAATCCTTGCGGCGCATAGCGGCCGAGATGCCAGCTATAACGCCAGCCATTGACCTGATCGAAGCCCGCGCCGAAGCGATTTCTGCGTTTGGCATCGATGGCTTCCAACTACCGTTTGAAGCCAGCTATGGCCGCACGAGCCTAGAGTATTATGACGGCTTCGTCTTTGGCTTCACAGCGGAAGCGCGGGCAGACCTGCCACAAATCGCCCAAGGGGGTCGTTACGGCGCGCTCACCCGCGCTTTGGGTCGCGAAACCCCCGCCGTGGGCGGGATTATCAGGCCAGAAGCCTTATTGGCGCTCGGAGGCCCACAATGAGCAGCTTAAAACTCGCCGTACCGTCAAAAGGCCGGTTGCAAGAGCAAACATTTGAGTGGTTTTCCACGCGCGGCATTACGCTTGAGCGCACAGGCTCAGGGCGCGAATATGCGGGGCAAGTGCGCGGGGTGAGCAACGTTGAGCTGGTATTGCTCTCGGCGGGTGAAATCCCGCGCGAGCTGGCAGCGGGGCGCATCCACATGGGGGTCACGGGCCAAGATCTGGTGGCTGAAAAAATTCCGGCTTGGGAAACGCAGGTGGCGCAAATTGCCGAGATGGGGTTTGGCCATGCGGACCTGATATTGGCAGTGCCAAGTTTTTGGGCCGATGTGGAGAGCATCGACGACCTAGACGCGGCGGCGGCCGCCTTTCGCAAAGCCCACGGCATGCGGCTGCGGATTGCCACGAAATATCACAACATTGTGCGGGAGTATTTAAGGCGCGAAGGCGTGGCAGACTACCAGCTGGTGGATAGCCAAGGCGCAACCGAAGGCACAATTAAAAACCTGACGGCGGAAGCGGTGGCGGATATAACCTCCACCGGAGATACGCTGCGGGCCAACCACCTTAAAATACTAAAAAGCCCACCTGTTTTGGCCTCACAAGCCACGCTTTTTTCCAGTAAGCTGGCCAATTGGGCACCAGAAGCCATAACCGCCCGCGCTGAAATACTGAGCTGCATTGGAGCCAAAAATGGTTGACGCCATCACCTTTTTGAAAACCCGCCGTTCAACCCCCGCCAAAACCCTGCAATCGCCTGTGCCTGCCCGCGCTGAAATCGAAGCTTTGCTCGAAATTGCGGCCCGCACGCCGGACCATAAAAAGCTGGAGCCATGGCGGTTTATTGTGCTCTCAGAAGCCGCATTAAAACGGCTTGGGCCACTGGTAGAGGCACGCTATGATGCCCTAGGCTTGCCCGCTGAAAAGCGGGAAAAAACCTGCTCTCAATTTACCGACGGCCTAATGGCCGTGGCTGTGATTGCGTCGCCTAAGCCATGTGACACCATCCCCGAAGTTGAGCAAACCCTTTCTGCGGGGGCTGTTTGCCTTGCGCTCCTGAATGGCGCACTGGCCTCGGGCTGGGGGGCAAACTGGCTGAGTGGACCTATGGCCTTTGATCGCGGGTTTTTGGCGAAAGGGCTGGGCTTGGAGCCGCAAGAATTTGTGGCTGGGTTTATTCACATCGCCACCCGCGGTGCTACGCCGCCAGAGCGCCCTCGCCCCAATATACCCGGCATAACCACATGGCAAAACACCTGAAATAAGCGCCCCTCAGGGGGGAGCGCGCGTGCGCGAGGGGGCGTGTCGCCCCCGCCGAGGCGCAGCCGAGGCCACGCCCAACCGCCGGGGGCGTTTGCGCAGCAAACGGCATCCGGCGGGCGGGAGGGCTCACTTTGGGATTTACGCTATGCTCGCAGGTTGCCCCCAGCCAGCTTGCCTTTGCTTCGGGGAGGCCAGACGGGCAGCGCTGGGGGTTGGCTTGCGCAAAGCCCCCCGCTCAGCAAAGGCAGGTTTTTAGCACGCTAAAAACGGGCAACCCCAGCGGAGCCCCCTAAGCCTTTGGCACACCTCCTGAAAGCACTTCCGCAAACATACCCGTGTCGATATTTCCGCCCGACAAAATTACGGCCACAGCTTTGCCCTGCATCTGGGCGCGCTCTTGCATCAGGGCCGCCATGGCCGCTGCCCCTGCGCCCTCGGCCACGTTATGCGTGCAACGATACAAAAGCTGCATTGCCGCTGCGATCTCGGCATCGCTCACAGAAACAATCCGCTCAGCGCCCGAGGCATAAATCTCGTAAGCCTCGGCCACCGGCACGCGCACCGCCATGCCGTCAGCAAAGGTTTGCGTCGGGCCGGTTTCCACCAGCTTTCCTGCCGCAACCGAAAGCTTTGCCGCCTGCGCGCCGTCGGCCACCACGCCCACAACCTTGGTTTTTAGCCGCAGCGCATTGCGCGCCAAAATCGTGCCACAAATGCCAGAGCCACAGCCGATGGGCACATAGACCGTATCCAGGTGCGGCGCCGCTGATAGTAGCTCGTAAGCATAGGTTGCCACCCCGCGCACCAGCTCAAGATGGAATGGCGGCACCGGGTGCCAGCCTTCAAGCTCGCCCACTCGCATCGCTTCAAGCCTTGCTTCGTCAAAGTCGTCACCAAATTCGGTAAGATGCCCACCAAAGGCCTGCATCGCCGCGTTTTTCTCGCCGGAGTTCCCCCGTGGCACATAGATATGCGCCTCCAGCCCCGCCGCCCGCGCTGCCCGCGCTTGCGATTGGCCGTGATTGCCGCGCGTGGCCGTAATGATCCCGCGCGCCTCAGGGTGCGCCCGCTTTAGCCAGTCAATAAACGTAACACCGCCGCGCGCTTTAAAAGCCCCTGTTGGGCCGTGATTTTCATGCTTCACCCAAGTTTCCACGCCCAGCGCTTGCGTTAGCATTGGCCATGCATATTGCGGGGTGGCAGGCATATGGCGATAAACCAACGCGGCGGCGGCTTCGATCTCAGATTTCGTTAGCAATGGCTTATCTTTCGTTTCGGTGTTTTTAGGTTGAGGCCCGAGGCCCGCTAAAAACCTTATCGCAAATCAATCATCAAGCAAAGTATCCTCAAGGCTTCTCACTTGCTTACTCCGCTATTTTTGCGCTAGGTCCAAGTAAGTGTGCAGCCAGAACCCAACGAGGCGAAGATGAACCTGTTTAGCGATTTTTCCAAAGCTGTAAGCCAGCTTTTTGACCCAAAGTTCATGTGGGTGCTGATTAAGGCTGTGGGCCTAAGTCTCGTTTTGTTTGGCGGGGCGTATTTCGGGCTGATCTGGCTGGCGGTCACGGTGCTGCCCGGCTCTATCACCCTGCCTTGGCTGGGCGAAATCCCCATTGGGGATTGGTTTAGCGCGGTGGCCTTTACTGGCGCGCTGGTTATGGCGGTGTTCCTTATGTTTCCGGTGGCGGCGATTTTCCTCGGGTTTTTCCTTGAGGAAATTGCTGATGCGGTTGAGGGGAAGCATTACCCAAGCCTACCCAAAGTGCAGGCCCTTCCTTTTGGGCAAATCATGGGCGAGGCGCTGCGGTTTTTGATGGTGATGATCCTTGCCAACCTGCTGGCGCTTATCATCTATTTTGCCTCCACCCTGCTGGCCCCGGTGATATTTTACATCGTTAACGGCTTCCTGCTCGGGCGCGAGTATTTTCAGCTGGTGGCCATGCGGCGGCTGGGTGAGCGCGCCGCCACCAAGCTGCGCAAGGCGCATCGTTGGGAGATTTGGTTTGCCGGTATTTTAATGGCGGTGCCGCTTTCAATTCCTATTGTCAATATTCTGGTGCCCTTGCTCGGGGTGGCCACGTTTACCCATGTATTCCATCGGTTGAATTCAGAGGGGAACTAGCGGCTGCGGTCGTAAAAATCGAGGTCATCAATCGTGAGCGGGCCGTAAACGATAAACAGGCAGAGCGGCACCCAGAGCAGCACGGTAACAACCGTGACCCAAAACATCTTTTTACCGATCATCGGGTTTATGGGCGCTGAAGCCGGCGTGCCGGGCACGCGCTCACCGTCTTCCTCTTGCGAGGTTTGCCCCATGGGGAGCGCCATAAATAGCAGCATAAACCAGATAACGGCAAACAGCACGAGGGCGGCGGTGATGGTCATATTTGTTCTAGCTCCACGAGGGTTCCGGTGAAATCTTTGGGGTGCAGGAATAGCACAGGTTTGCCATGCGCCCCGGTTTTTATATCGCCAAGCACCCGCGCGCCGCTAGCCAGCATCTTGTCGCGGGCGGCCTCAATGTCGTCCACCTCATAGCAGATGTGATGAATGCCGCCTGAAGGGTTTTTCGCCAAGAAACCCGTGATCGGGCTGTTTTCGCCCAGCGGATAAAGCAGCTCAATTTTGGTGTTGGGGAGGGTAATGAAGACAACGGTAACCCCGTGGTCTGGCTCGTCTTGCGGTGCGCCTACATTGGCCCCGAGGGTATCACGGTAAGTGGCAATGGCGGCCTCAAGGTCTGGCACGGCAATGGCTACGTGGTTCAGGTTTCCAATCATCAGAGGCTCCTTTGTTTTCTGGGAAATACGCTGGCCAGCGGGAAATTGCAATGGGATTACCCCCGCGCTTGCCTTTGGCTCTGCGGGGCTAAAGCCCCACTCGACAAAGGCACGGTTTTCAGCAAGCTGAAAACACGGGTTGCCGCCGGCCGTGGCCTCGCTTCGCTCGGCGATCAGCTTGGCAAAACGCCGCTTTCTTTCGCCTTTTGTCGAGCAATCCTAAACAAAGTCAAAAATAATCCTTTGTCCTGCGACAAAATGGTTGCACACTGTGGGCAACTGAAAAGCAAGAGTCAGGGAGAAGATATGACCAAAGTTTCGATGACCGTGAACGGCAAGGCCGTAAGCGGAGAGGTTGAGGGGCGCACGTTGCTTTCCGATTTCCTACGTGAAAACCTGCATTTAACCGGCACCCATGTGGGCTGTGATACCAGCCAATGCGGCGCGTGCACTGTGCATGTGGGCGGAAAAATGGTGAAATCCTGCACCATGCTGGCGGTTGAGGCCGAGGGTGGCGATGTTGCTACGATTGAGGGCATGGCCAATGAAGATGGCTCGCTTGGCGTTATTCAGGCGGCGTTTCAAGATAATCACGGGCTGCAATGTGGCTTTTGCACACCGGGTATGGTGATGGCGGCGTCTGCGCTGCTTGCCAGCAATAACAGCCCGACCGAGGCCGAGATTCGCCACCATCTGGACGGCAATATCTGCCGCTGCACCGGATATCACAACATCGTGAAATCAATTCAAGCCGCTGCAAGCGCGCTGAGCTAAGGGAGAAAGCATATGCCTAAGGACC
>WTAL01000023.1 GCA_013139635.1 Paracoccaceae bacterium | reverse complement strand
CTGCCTCATCCGGAATGAACTTTGGCACCGCAAAAAGCGAAATCCCCCGCGTGCCCGCCGCGCCCTCAGGCAGCCGCGCCAGCACCAAATGCACAATGTTTTCCGCCACATCATGGTCGCCCCAGCTGATAAATATCTTCTGGCCCGAAATGCTATAGCTCCCGTCACCATTATCCGCAGCCTTGGTGCTAAGCGCCCCTACATCCGAGCCAGCCTGCGGCTCGGTCAGGTTCATCGTCCCTGTCCACTGCCCCGAAACCAGCTTCTCAAGATACACATCCTTAAGCGCGTCCGACGCATGATGCTCAAACGCCTCGATCTGCCCTTGTGTCATCAGCGGGTTTAACGCCAGCGAAAGGCAAGCGCTCGACATCATCTCGTTCACCGCCACGGTCAGCGCCATCGGCATCCCCATGCCGCCATAAGCCTCGGGGCCGTTCATACCAACCCAGCCGCCCGTTGCCAGCGCCTGATACCCCTCGCGAAACCCCGGCGAGCACCGCACCACGCCGTTTTCCAACACCGCGCCCTGCTCGTCGCCCACACGATTAAGCGGCGCAATTACGCCTTCTGCCAGCTTCGCAGCCTCATCGAATATCGCGGCAGCTGTATCCAGCGTCGCATCCGCAAACAGCTCGGTTTCCCCAAGCCGCGCGCCTTCCAGCACGTTTTCCAGTAAAAAATTTATCTCCGACACCGGCGCGCGATAAGCCATACTCTTCTCCCGAATTGTTCGGGGCAGCTTATGGGCCGCCACAGGATTCAGCAAGCAAAACGCGGCGTCAAATATTGGGGGCCGCAAGCGCAGGTGTTGAAGCGCGGCGCGCACGGGGTGTTGCCACAAGCACCACCCTCACCGCGCCGCCATGGCTGAGCGCTAGCCGCCCATGCCCTTCATCAGCTCGGCCACTTCCACCTCGCCAATTTCCAAATGCGGGCAGGCTTTGGCGATCGCCAGCGCCGCCTCGGCGTTTTCAGCTTTCACAACCGAATAGCCGCTCAACCCGCCATCACGGGTGCTGCCATCAGCGCTCACAATGGTGCCGCCCTTAAACGGTGTGCCGAAGTTGACGATGTTATCGCCCAAATCCTGCATCCACTTCATCCAGCGACCGCGCGCGGCCTCCCCGGCTTCTTTTGAGTCCGGCTGGCCGTGGCCGTGATAGATAATAATAAATTCTGGCATTTCTGCTCTCCCTTGGTTGGTTAATTAAGTAAATCTTCAAGCCGCGCCAGCGTAGAGGCCCAGCCGTATTTGCTCTGCATTTCTATTTCGGCGTCTGTCAGCCCCGATTGCGTCAGCGTAAAATGTGTGCCGCCCGTGTCAACCCGCGCTAGCTCAAAGCGCACGACGCTATCTATCATCGGCGGGCCGTCAGCCATATGCACGACCAAACTAAACTCCACCATATGCGGCGGGTTGAGCGCCAGCACTTCGCCGGTAACCTTGGTGCGCCCGCCCGACGGGTCGATCATAATAAACCACCAATCCCCCAGCGCACTGAGGTCGAGGTGGTTTTCAGCCACCGACGTGCCCGTTGGCCCCCACCACTTTAGCAGGTTCTCCCGCTCGGTGATAAAAGAAAACACCTTTTCTATCGGCGCGGAAAACACCCGCTCCATAACAAGCAAATTTCCCGTCATTCCGCCTCCTTCAAGGCCGCATCCAGCCTATCAAGGCTGCCCGCCCAAAACTCGCGAAAGTTCAAAACCCACTCGCCAATCGCCTGCACCGCCTCGGGCTTTACCGAATAAAGCCGCCGCTGGGCATCAACCCGCTGCACCACAATCCCCGCCTCCCGCAGCACCTTAAAGTGCCGAGACATCGCGGGGGGCGTGATACTATCCGCCTGCAAAGCCCCCGCCGAAAGCTCCCCCTCCGCCAGCAACCGCTCAACAATCGCGAGGCGGGTGGCGTTGCCAAGGGCGGCAAAGGTGGTGGGGAGTTGGGGCATGGGCGGCCTTTAATTGCTGATAATGTTAATTAACGTAAGAGGTAATTAATGATGTGTCAAGCCGTGCTTCAAGGGTTTTCTAGTCAACCCAATCAGCAGTATGTTCCGTCAAAGCAAAAAACGACTTTATAATATCTAGGCATGCTTCGATTTTGCTACACGAAGAAGCAGAAAACTCCCCAAACTGACCGCCCGCGCATACGCTTTTTAGTATACCTTCATCGGCATTTCGGTTCTTTAGCGTAAAGTTTTTAGCACCTACTGAAAGCGTAACAACAAAATCAGTTGGCCCGCCACCGATCATCATTTGACTTCCATCATCCCTATTTAGGAATAACAGAGTGTGCCGAAGGCCATCTAGGTTTTGCAAAAGCTCTAGAGCATGGTCAAGTTTGGCTTGCCGAAAAGTCGTTTCAGAGTTTGTCACGCCACTTCGATTGTCGATACTGATTATCATTCGGCTACCATGTTCCAAGTGAATTGCGTTAAGCCCGCCCACCCTCAGCGCTCAGCATCCGCGGGTCTATCCCCAGCCCCTCAATTGCCCCGTGCCACTTGTCTTCGTCCTTGGCCGCAAACACCAGTTCGGTGTCTACATCGGCGATCAGCCAGCCGTTGGCTTGAATCTCGGCCTCTAGCTGCCCCGGCGCCCAGCCGGTATAGCCTAGTGCCAAAAGCGCCCGTTTGGGACCTTTGCCAAGGGCGATGTCTGTGAGGATGTCCAGCGTGGCGGTCATACCAAAATCATCACCAACCTTCATAGATGACCCCTCGCTGTCATAATCCCGCGAGTGCAGCACAAAGCCGCGGCCGTGCTCTACAGGGCCGCCGTGGTGCACCGGCAGCGTGGCAAGCTCCCCCTCCCAGTCTATCCCGAGCTGGGTCATCAGGTCGTCAAACTTAAGCGCGCGGGCGGGTTTGTTGATGATCAGCCCCATCGCGCCCTCGGCCGAGTGGGCACACATAAACACCACAGCTTTATCAAAACGCGGGTCGCCCATGCCGGGCATGGCGATCAGCAATTTGCCGTCGAGGAAGGGGATGCTATCGGTGCTTAGTTTGCTCATACCTCTACAATGTGCGTGCGCGGCCAAGGTTTCAAGCCAAACCCTCGCAATCTTGTGACTTTTCCTTTACTGAAAAGCCGTTATTGATCGGGTGAAGCCGAAATTGAGGATTCTATGCTGAAATATTTGTTAACCGTCCTTTTGCTGCCCGTTGCCGCACTGGCCCAGAATCTGGATTATGGCAGCGTAAAGCTACTGAAAGGCTGGCAGGCCGAGGATGGCAGCTATCAGGTGGCGCTGGAATTCAAGCTAAATGAAGGCTGGAAAACCTATTGGCGCATGCCGGGGCCTGCGGGCCTGCCGCCGGTTTTTGCTTGGGAAGGCTCTGATAACATTGCCGATGTGCGTTATGATTGGCCCACGCCCGAGATCATTGACCAAGGCGGTATGATCACCCTTGGCTACCATGATGAATTTGTTTTGCCGATTCGGATTACGCCAGAGGCGGACGGCCCCGTGCGCATCGCTATGACCCTGAATTTCGGCGTCTGCTCCGATATTTGCGTGCCCGCGCAAGCGCTGTTTCTGGCGCGGTTAAATGGCAGCGCTGACCATGAGGTTGAGCTGATCCAGACCGCGCTTCTAAAGGGGCCACAAACGCGCGAAGCCTCGGGGCTGGAAAGCATTTCCTGCGCCGTAGAGCCACGCGGCAATGGTTATGAAATTACCGCCAACCTTGGCTTCGCCGAGGCGATAGAAGCGCCAATGACGGTGATCGAGTATGGCACACAAGAGATCTGGATAGATTTTACCGAGCAAAAAATAGACGGCGGGGCTATATCCGCCAGCGCCCCGATGAAATATTACGGCAGCGGTGAGATGGAAATAGATATGTCCGCCCTCACGGTCTCCGTGTTTGGGGCCAACCGCGCGGTGGAAATTCAGGGCTGCCCGGGGTAGGGATGCCGTTAGCGCACCGCTTGCCCATTCACCACAATCCCTCCGCCTGATAAAAACTCAACCCGCGAGGTGAAGCTGTCTGGCGCATCTGTTGGGCTAGAAAACATCCCCAGCCCGCCTTTGGCCCCCAATATCGCCATCGGGTCCACGTCGGTGAGCCGGCCAAAGCGGTCGAGAAATCCGAGCGCACCAATGATGGCGAAATCCAGCGCGCCCTTTGCCATGGGTAGGTCGGTGTCCGGGTCATTCCGGCGTGGGTTAAACCGCAAATCCCCTTGCCCTTCGATCACCGCGCCCCCAGCTGCAATCCGCAGCGTATCCACCGTTAAATCCGGAATAAAAAACGGCGCGTCTACGCCATTCAATCCTTCGCCGCCCTCAAATATTCCGCTGGTCAGCATCATCAGCCCAGATAATGAGGTCGAAATGTCCGCCTTTGGCCGCCCCATGCTGTTTTCAGGGTCCACACTGGCCCAGCTCTCCTCGTCCAGCGCCAACCCGTTTAGCGACAGGCCCGCCGAAAACGGCGCGGGGTTGGTTTCACGACGAAACGGCATGGTAATATTGGCGCGCAGCTCTGCGAGGCCAAGGTCAAAGCGCGGTCTTTCTGGAGCCGCCGGGCGCATCCCAAGCCTGCTCCCCAATGACACCATTTCAAAGCGAAACTGATCATGGGCGAATCGCATGCTAAGGCCGCCGCTTTCATGCCCAAAGCTCACAGTGTTCGTGCCAAGCGGAGAATTGTCACTCATCGCGCCCGAGATCGCATTTGTTTGAATTTCAAGCTTCAAATCTGTTTGCGGCGGCAAATCCATCAGTGCCACGGGCGCCGATGGAATGTCTGTCAGTGGAAATTCCCAGCGATAAGTCACCACAACGTGCTCGGCAACAAACTGTGTGACCGATGGAGCGTCGATGAGCGATTGGCTTTCCATTTTAACCTCAACCCGCTCAAAACGGTATTCGCCAAAGTCGGCCACCCGCGGCCCGCTTTCTGTCACATTGGTGATCGCGGTTTCCTCGCCGCTCACACCAGTGAATGTCATTTCCATCCGGCTGCCAAATGCCGCCTCGCCCGTAATTTCGCTATAGGTCACTTGCGGGGCGTTGTAGCTATAGCGAATGTCGCTCGGGAAGCCCGTGGCCATCAACGCCAAGGCCGAAAAGTCAAACCGCGCGGTTGTGGTTATTTCGGTGCCGTCAGATAAACGCGTAACATCCACTGTTTCTCCGGCGGGTGAAAAGGTGATCAAAATACCACCATCGATATTGGGTTGCATTCGCACCCAGTCAAAGTGGCTGGTGGACGTAGAGTCAGAAATAATGGACACTGAGGTGACGTTATTGAGTAGCACCGATTTCCCATCCGGCCCCGCTTGCAGGCTGTCATAAGAAATCGCCTCCCCCGATCCCGCATAAACCGTTCGCCAGCTCTCAATCACATCCATGGGGGTGATCTCGGCAAAGGCGGGGCTGCTGGAAAGGGAAAGGATAATGGCTAGGCGCTTCATAAGGGTCTCCGTTTTTTTGCGGAGAGCCTAACGCGGGCGGCCTTGGGGTGCAACCACAGGTGGGCGTGCCTGCACCGCCGAAATCATACAGATGTCATACAAAAGTCCGACACAAATATCAGGAGGGTGGTGGGTTAAAAACCTACCCTACGTATCCTGCGGAATAACCCGTAAGCCGAGCTCCCGCAGCTGCTCGTTGGTGGCTTCGGAAGGGGCTTCCATCATCAGGTCTTCGGCGCGTTGGTTCATCGGGAACATGATGACCTCGCGGATGTTATCCTCGTCTGCCAGCAGCATCACGATGCGGTCAATGCCCGCCGCACAGCCACCGTGGGGAGGCGCGCCGAATTTGAACGCCTTAACCATACCGCCAAAGCGCTTTTCAACTTCGGCTTCATCATAACCCGCGATGCCAAAGGCTTTGTACATTATCTCAAGCTTGTGGTTTCGCACCGCGCCCGACACCAGCTCATAGCCGTTACACGCAAGGTCATACTGATAGCCCAGCACCTTAAGCGGGTCGCCCTGAAGGGCTTCCATGCCGCCTTGGGGCATTGAAAACGGGTTGTGTTCAAAGTCGATTTTGCCAGTCTCTTCGTCTTTTTCAAAGATCGGGAAATCCACAACCCAAGCGAATTCAAACTTGCTTTC
>WTAL01000072.1 GCA_013139635.1 Paracoccaceae bacterium | reverse complement strand
AAAGACATAGCTGGGCAACAGCCAAAAGCACGGTGGCGGCGCAGCAACCTCAGCACTGTTTTGCGAGGTTTTTCTTGCGCCGCGTCAGAGGTTAGCGCTTGTGGGAACACCGCCAAGAGCGCAGATGTTTGAGGGCGGCGCGCGCAGGGAGCTGCAAAGCAAAGCTAAGCCCGCCGCGCCGCCACCGGTCGAGATTGGATGCTTGCACGCGGGTTAAACCCCGATCGCAAAGGTGATAGACCCCCAAAGGGAATGCCATACGGTGCCGGTGCGCGCTTGATCTTCGGGGAACGGCTCTATCATATGCACCACATTTATCATGTATTCGCCGTCTCCGATATTGGGGACAACCGCCAACCCGTTTGCATCTGATTGCACACTCAAGCGCGTAAGTTCACCCGCTGTGTCTAGAAAAAACAGGTCCACCTGCTTATCCGGCAGTGGCTGGCCTCTATACAAAACCGTGATCGGCATGCCGCCCGACATATCATCAGTATAGGGATTTTTACCGGCGACCAGTTCAAAAAACATACCGGTGAAGCGGTCTTGCCCTGCGCCGTCTCCCACAGCTACCAGCGACTTTACAAAGCGGGTATAGGCCTCTTTGAACCCCGTATCAGGCAAGCCGCGCGCGGCGTGGCGCTCTAGCACCCCATTCATGCCGTGCAAGTTTACAAAATCTTCGAATTTCTGAAACTCATCCCAAGTGAGCACAGAAGAGGTGCTAAACAAATTGAGAATTTGAAGGCCGCTTGCTGTTGGCACCAAATTTACCGATGGCAGGTCGCCAATGCGACCTTCAATCTTATGAGTGCCCTCAACATCTGTAATATTAAAAGCATTTATTTGGCTGGGAATAAAGGCCTGCGGATTACCGCGAAAATTCATGCCCACGCGCACGTCAGCCATGAGGTGGTTGCCTTGCTGAAGGCGATAGTCAGACGGTTGGATCCAGAATTCATGGGCATGCGCCCCGAAAGCCGCCGCCAAAAATCCTAGTGTTAAAATTGGTTTTACAATGCTAAAGAAGCGCGACATTTTAAGCCCTGTTGTTAGACGAATCGTGAGAATGCTACATGACCAAGACCTTACGCGCAATTTTAGCTGGCGTATTTTCGCTGATTATGGCCCTGCCTTTGGCGGCCCACGAGATCAGGCCCGCCATTGCTGATTTATTTCTGGAAAATGGTACGTTCCGCATGGAGATCAAGCTTAACCTTGAAGCCATAATGGCGGAAATCGGCTCTGGTGCCAGTAATACGCAGGAGTCCCCAAACGCCGGAAAGTATGATGAATTTCGGGCTATGGGCCCGGGCGCACTGGATGCCGCCCTTGATCGTGATGCCTTTGCGGCCAAGGTAAATGTGCTGCTTGATGGCGAAGCTGGCAATGCGCGGGTAACCGAGGTTTCCATCTCTGAAATTGGTGATTTAGAGCTGGTGCGCGATAGTCACATTATTGTGACAGGCCAGTTGGGTAGCGCAAAAGAATTGCAGTTGGGCTGGGACACCAGCTATGGCGAGATCATCATTCGGCTTATGGATGAGAGCAACGATTATAACGCTTATCTTACCAATGGAGCTGTTACCGATCCGATCTCGACTGAAGGCGCGACGGTAATTTCATTCTGGGCAAACCTTGTGAATTATACCGCCGTGGGCTATTATCATATCCTGCCGCTGGGGTTGGATCATATCCTCTTTATCGTCGGGCTGTTTTTGCTGACCACGCGGTTTAAACCGCTGCTTTGGCAGGTCACAACTTTTACCTTGGCCCATTCGATTACGCTGGCGCTTGGGGTGCTGGGCATTTTGGTGGTGCCGTCCTCAATTGTGGAGCCGCTGATTGCGGTTTCGATTGTTTATGTAGCACTTGAAAACATATTCCTTGCGCATATGAGCCGATGGCGGCTGATGGTTGTGTTTCTGTTTGGCCTGCTGCACGGGCAAGGCTTTGCGGGGGCACTTACGGAATTTGGCCTTTCAACCAACAACATCGCTTCGGGGCTGATCGGGTTTAATCTGGGCGTTGAACTGGGGCAGCTTTCGGTTATTTTGCTTTGCTTTGCGCTGGTTGGCTTCTGGTTTGCGCAAAAAGACTGGTATCGACAGGTGGTCGTTGTTCCGGCTTCAACAGTTATTGCTTTGATCGGCGCTTACTGGGTTGTAGAGCGTGTAGGCTTGGCTTAGCGCCGCCGAGCGAAGCGAGGCCAGGGCCGGCGGCAACCCGTGTTTTTAGCTTGCTAAAAACCGTGGTTTTTCCGACGGGGGGCGTTTTTTATGCGCAATTTTGCATACAAATTGCCTCCTAGCCCCCCTGAGGGAAAACCAGGCGCTATTTATGCCCTACGGGCCGTGGCCTCGGCTTCGCCTCGGTAGCGGCGCGTCTAATGTAGTACTATTTTGCAAGGTATGGGGCGCGCCGCGCTGCAACCGTTGCGCTTGTGGCTGGCGAAAATAACTTGATTTCTAACTGAACGTGTGTTCATTTAAGGAAAATCAGGAGAAACCTATGTTTACAGCCTCTATGAACTTTGCCCTTGGGGAAGATATTGAAGCCTTGCGTGATATGGTGCATCGCTGGGCGCAGGAGCGCGTGGCGCCTATGGCGGCAGAGATTGATGCCTCAAATACCTTTCCGCCGGAGCTGTGGCGCGAGATGGGGGAGCTTGGCTTGCTGGGCGTGACCGTGCCGGAGGAATTTGGCGGGGCCGGGATGGGGTATTTGGCCCATACGATTGTGGTGGAGGAGTTGGCGCGGGCGAGTGCGTCGGTGAGCCTTTCTTATGGGGCGCACTCAAACCTGTGTGTGAACCAGATCAAGCTGAATGGCTCGGACGCACAGAAGCGAAAATATCTGCCGGGGTTGATTTCGGGCGAGCATGTGGGTGCGTTAGCGATGAGTGAGGCTGGGGCGGGGTCGGACGTGGTTTCGATGAAGCTGCGGGCGGAGAAGCGCAATGACCGTTACATTTTGAACGGCACCAAATACTGGATCACCAACGGGCCGGACGCCGACACGCTGGTGGTGTATGCAAAGACAGACCCTGAGGCGGGGGCACGCGGGATGACGGCATTTATTATTGAGAAATCTATGACGGGCTTTAGCACCTCGGCGCATTTTGATAAAATGGGGATGCGCGGGAGCAACACGGCTGAGCTGATTTTTGAAGATGTTGAAGTGCCGTTTGAGAATGTGCTCGGTGAAGAGGGGCGGGGCGTGAATGTGCTGATGTCTGGCCTTGATTATGAGCGCGTGGTGCTGAGCGGCATCGGTGTGGGCCTGATGCATGCGGTGCTCGACCACATCATGCCCTATATGCATGAGCGTAAGCAGTTTGGGCAAAAAATCGGTGAGTTTCAACTGATGCAGGGCAAAATTGCTGATATTTACAGCGTTATGAATGCGGCGCGGGCCTATGTTTATGCCGTGGCTGGCTCGTGCGACCGTGGCGAGGTTACGCGGCAAGACGCGGCGGGCTGTGTGCTGTATGCGTCTGAAAAGGCGATGGAGATTGCCACGCAAGGCGTGCAGGCCATGGGCGGAGCAGGCTATATGAGCGATTCCCCCTTGAGTAGAATCATGCGCGATGCCAAGCTGATGGAGATTGGTGCGGGGACAAGCGAAATTCGCCGGATGCTGATTGGTCGGGAATTGATGAAGGTGACGGGGTGATGGGATCAGTCCGATAATGCGGATTAAGCGCGGCTAACTAATTAATTAAAAGGAAAAATAATGAAAAACTTACTACTGGGCGCAGCCTTGATGGCCACAGTTACTCTTCCAATGACGGCATCAGCGCAACCGCTGACATCCATTGATGAATTCGATTCCGAATTGCATTTAAATCTGCGTGGCTGTTTTGATAAGAGCCTTAGTGAAAACTTGGCCTGCCTGCGTCACGCGGTTAACACTTGCTCTGGCTTTACCAGCCACCTCGGAACCGCAGGTGGTGCATATTATTGCAGTTACGCCGCCTTTGAAATAGTTGATGCAGAACTCAACCGTGTGTATCCTAGTTACGTAGATGCGGCTAGTCAGAGTTTTCTTGCTGATTCTGGCGGGGATGGTGACACGCGTGGTGAGGATTTACTACGCGCGGCCCAAAGGGCATGGATCATTTACCGTGATGCAATGTGTGTGATCACTCCAAGCTGGAATATGACTAATTCCGGGTACGATGCGGTTGTGGATGACTGCCGATCGCGGCTTACGCTGATGCAGATGGAAACGCTCTCCACCGAACTAAGTGCTTTCAGGTATGAGCAGTAAGCTAGATGTAACTGTGGGTCTGGGGAAATGCTCCTGACCCACATTCATTTAGGCCAATTTCCAAGATGTCAAAGAATTAACTACGAATGGTAAGGTGGTGACATGAAGCTCAAATCCCAAATTGTGACCGGGTCTGATTCTTGGAAACTGAACCAAGATATACATTTAGAAGCCCTTAATATCATTCGAGATGCGGCTACCAAAGCAGCCCGAGGTGGCTCGGTAGGCTCCCGCGCGCGCCACCTCGGGCGCGGCAAGATGCTTCCGCGCGACCGCCTGGCGGGGCTGCTGGATGCGGGGTCTCCGTTTTTGGAAATCGGGGCGCTGGCGGCGCATGGGCTTTATGGCGGGGCTTCGCCCTCCGCAGGCGTGATTGCGGGCATTGGGCTGGTGCATGGGCGCGAAGTGATGGTGGTGTGCAATGATGCCACGGTGAAGGGCGGGACGTATTATCCGTTGACCGTGAAGAAGCATTTGCGGGCGCAGGAGATTGCCGAGGAGAACGGGCTGCCTTGTGTTTATTTGGTGGATAGCGGCGGGGCGAACTTGCCTAATCAGGATGAGGTTTTTCCGGACCGTGACCACTTTGGCCGGATATTTTATAATCAAGCGCGGATGAGCGCTAAGGGCATTGCGCAGATCGCGGTGGTGATGGGCAGCTGCACGGCGGGCGGGGCTTATGTGCCGGCGATGAGCGATGTTTCGATTATTGTGAAAGAGCAGGGGACGATCTTTCTCGCGGGGCCGCCATTGGTGAAGGCGGCGACGGGCGAGGTGGTTTCGGCTGAGGATTTGGGCGGCGGGGATGTGCATACGCGCCTTTCTGGTGTGGCGGATTATTTGGCGGAGGATGACGGGCATGCGCTGGCGCTGGCAAGGCAGGCGGTTGGGGCGCTCAACCGACCCGAAGGAGCGGCGATCGCGCGGCAACGGGCGGAGCCACCAGAGCATAGTCCGGAGGAGATGCTGGGGGTGATTCCGGCGGACCCGAAGGTGCCGTATGATATTCGTGAGGTGATTGCGCGCACGGTGGATGGCTCGGAATTTGATGAATTTAAAGCGCGCTTTGGAACGACTTTGGTATGTGGGTTCGCGCATATTGAGGGAATCCCCGTGGGGATGATTGCCAATAACGGCGTACTATTTAGCGAGAGTGCCGTGAAGGGCGCGCATTTTGTGGAGCTGTGTTGCCAGCGCAAAATTCCGCTGCTGTTTTTGCAGAATATCACCGGATTTATGGTCGGGCAAAAGTATGAGGCTGAGGGGATTGCGCGGCATGGAGCTAAGCTGGTGACGGCGGTGGCCTGTGCTTCGGTGCCTAAGGTTACTGTGCTGGTCGGCGGCTCTTTTGGGGCTGGGAATTATGGGATGTCGGGGCGGGCGTATTCGCCGAGGTTCCTGTGGACATGGCCAAATTCGCGAATTTCGGTGATGGGCGGTGAGCAGGCGGCGGGCGTGCTGGCGACGGTGAAGCGCGACGGAATTGAGCGGGATGGCGGCAGCTGGAGCGCTGCGGAAGAGGCGGCGTTTAAGGCACCGACGCTGGAGATGTTTGAGGAGCAAAGCCACCCGCTATATGCCACGGCGCGGCTGTGGGATGACGGGATTATTGACCCTCGGAAAACCCGCGAGGTGGTGGCGATGTCGCTGCGCGCTGCGCTGAATGTGGAAATAGAGGAGACACGTTTTGGCGTGTTTCGGATGTGAGGATGAATTTATGACAAAAATAACTGTTTCCAAATTATCACAAGATAATTGTGTAACAATATGGTTAAGCCACAATGAATTGCGCTGGCGTGTAGTTCTTGCAACTCCAGTATTCTCCGCAACTGTTATGATTGGTTGGTATAGTCTCCAGAGCTTGAATTTGAAGTGGCAGGCAGATGCGGTCCTTTTGATAGGCATAGCAGCAATGATTGCATTTTTTATACTAATTCGGAGACTGAATGATTATGCTGGCGCATATTATGATGCGATCACTGGAAAGCCAAAAGTGGCTAGGCCGCTATTTGCAATTCCGGCAAATCGGATGGCTGATGCGATCCCACAGCTTTTGGCTTTAATATTCATTGTTTTACTCTTTGTCGATCTTTGAAACGTCGAGCCTATGATATATAACAAGGTTAAATCAAATGTTCACTAAAATGCTGATTGCCAACCGTGGTGAGATTGCTTGCCGGATTATTGAAACTGCGCATAAAATGGGTGTGGCCACGGTGGCGGTGTATTCGGATGCGGATGCTTCGGCCAAGCATGTGATGCTGGCCGGTGAGGCCGTGCGGATTGGGGCCGCACCGGTGGGGGAGAGCTATTTGCTGGGCGATCGGATAATTGCGGCGGCGCTGGAAACGGGGGCGGAGGCGGTGCATCCGGGGTATGGGTTTTTGAGTGAAAATCCGGAATTTGTGGAGGCTGTGGAGGCGGCGGGGCTGGTGTTTATTGGGCCATCTGCCAGTGCTATTCGGGCGATGGGGCTTAAGGATGCGGCCAAGGTTTTGATGGAGGCGGCGGAGGTTCCGGTGGTGCCGGGGTATCATGGCGATAATCAGGACGATGCGTTTTTGGCGGCCATGGCTGGAGAAATTGGCTATCCGGTGCTGATTAAGGCTGTGGCTGGGGGCGGCGGGAAGGGTATGCGCCGCGTTGACGATAGCGCTCTGTTTATTGAGTCCTTAAACGCGGCGCGGCGCGAGGGCAGCGCTAGTTTTGGCAATGATCAGGTGTTAATTGAGAAGTATATCCTTAGCCCTCGGCATATTGAAATGCAGGTGTTTGGCGATAATCACGGCGGGGCGGTGCATTTGTTTGAGCGGGATTGCTCGTTGCAGCGGCGGCACCAGAAGGTGATTGAGGAAGCGCCTGCGCCGGGGATGACGGATGAGATGCGCGAAGCCATGGGCGCGGCGGCGGTGAAGGCGGCGCAGGCGATTGGCTATAGCGGCGCGGGGACGGTGGAATTTATTGTCGACGGGGCCGAGGGGCTGCGGGCCGATGGGTTTTGGTTCATGGAGATGAACACGCGGCTTCAGGTGGAGCATCCGGTGACGGAGGCGGTGACGGGGCTTGATTTGGTGCAGCTTCAGCTTGAGGTGGCCAGCGGTGGGCGGGTGCCAGAACAAGCGGCGATTGTTTGCAACGGCCATGCGATTGAGGCGCGAATTTATGCGGAGGATGTGCCAGCGGGGTTTTTGCCCGCTACGGGACGGCTAACGGTGTTGGACTTTCCGGACGGGGTTCGGATTGATAGCGGCGTGCGGGCTGGAGACGATATTTCGCCCTATTATGACCCGATGATTGCCAAACTCACGGTGCACGGGGAAACGCGGGCGGCGGCTTTGGCGGCGATGCAGGGGGCTTTGCGGAGGACAGATATCATCGGCTGTAAAACCAATGTGGAGTTTTTGGGGCGGCTAGTGGCGCAGCCGGATTTTGCAGCGGGGAACATGGACACGGGGCTGATTGAGCGCGAGTTGGCGGCGCTGGTGGCAGAGCCTGTGGAGCCTACGGGCGTGCGGGCATTGCTGGCGGTTGCGGCGCAGGATTGGGGCGAAGGGTTTACGCTTTGGCAGCCGCTTCGGCAGCGGGTTGGGCTGGATGGCGAGGGCCTTTGGGTGCAGGTGCTTGGCGGTGGCTGGTTTAGGGTTGATGGATTTGAGGTTGAGGTGTTGGCGCGCGAGGGCGCGCATTGGCAGGTGCGGCTTGGCGGGCACATTGTGAGGGCGCGGGTGCGGCGGCTTGATGGGCGCGTTTATGTGGTGATAAATGGTGAGAGATTTGACGCGGGGATTGATGACCCGTTGAATAGGGATGTGAGTGTCGAGGCGGGTGCTGGCGTGCTTGTGGCCCCCATGCCGGGGCTGGTGCAGGCGGTGCTGGCCGCGGCGGGAGACGCGGTGGAAGCGGGCGCGGCGCTGGTGGTGATGGAGGCCATGAAGATGGAACACACTTTGCGGGCGCCCTTTGACGGGGTGGTTGGCGAGGTGCTTGCCAGCGTTGGCGGGCAGGTCGAAAGCGGCGTGGTGTTGCTGCGCATGGAAGAGGCATGATCAGGCTGCATCATTGCGCGCAAACCCGCTCTATGCGGGTGCTGTGGATGCTCTATGAGCTGGGGCTGGATTTTGAGCTGGTGGGACATGGGTTTGATCGCTCGCTGCGCGACCCTGCCTATTTGGCGCTGCATCCGGCTGGAAGGGTGCCTGCGCTTGAGATTGACGGCGGGGTGATTTTCGAGAGCCTTGCGGCGCTGCAATACTTGGCGGAGCGGCACGTGGAGCAGGGGCTGGCGGGCGCGGGGATGGATTGGCTGAACTGGCTGAATTTTGCCGAGACTATCAGCCAGCATACAGCGGCGCTAACCCAGCAGCATATTGCGATATATCCGCCTGAGGCGCGCTCGGGATTGGTGTGCAAAATTGAGGCGATGCGGCTGGCGAAAACCTATCAGGCGCTTGAAGGGCGGCTTGAGAACCGCACCTATGTACTGGGTGAGTTTTCAGCGGCCGATGTAGGCTTGGGGCAGGCGCTTTATATGGCGAAGCATTTTGTAAAGCCTGAGGGGTTTCCGAGGGTTGCGGCGTATTATGAACGGCTGTCGGCGCGCGCGGCCTTCCAAAAGGCATTGCCGCAAGCGGGTGAGGCTCTACTTTATGTGAAGGATTATTATGAGGTGCCAGATGGCTGATTTTGTTCGGATATTTGAAATGGGGCCGCGGGATGGCTTGCAAAACGAAGCGGCGATGATCTCAACGGCGGATAAGGTGACGCTGGTTAATCAGTTGAGCGATTGTGGCTTTGACCATATCGAGGTGACAAGCTTTGTTTCGCCCAAATGGGTGCCGCAGATGGCGGATGCGGCTGAGGTTTTGGCGGGGATTACGCGTAAGCAGGGGGTTGCTTATACGGCACTCACCCCGAATATGCGCGGCTATGAAGCGGCGCGGGGGAAGGCTGACGAGGTGGCGATTTTTGGGTCGGCTTCGGAAGGGTTTTCGCAGGCGAATATTAATTGCAGCATTGAGGAAAGCTTGGCACGGTTTGCACCTTTGGTGGCGGCCTCAATGGCTGATGGGATTCCGGTGCGGGGGTATGTTTCGTGCGTGATTGAGTGCCCGTATGACGGGGCTGTGGCACCAGAGGCCGTTGCGCGGGTGGCGGCGGCTCTGCTAGAGATGGGCTGCTACGAGATTTCGCTGGGGGATACTATTGGGGCCGGCGTGCCGGATACGGTTTCGGCGATGCTGGAGGCTGTTTTGCAGGTGGTGCCGGCGGGCAAGCTGGCAGGGCATTTTCATGATACCAACGGGCGGGCGGTTGAGAATATCGAGGTGAGTCTTAAGGCGGGGCTGCGGGTTTTTGATGCCGCGATTGGCGGGCTGGGGGGCTGCCCCTATGCGCCCGGCGCGGCGGGGAATGTGGACACAGTGGCGGTGGTGAAACGGCTGAACGAGCTGGGGTATGAGACAGGGCTGGATGTGGCGCGGCTGGAAGCTGTGGCGACATTTGCAAAAGGGTTGGTGGGGTAGAACCCCACACTACGGAGGGTTTTATGAATACGATAGCGATTGAAAAAGACGAGCGCGGTGTGGCTGTTTTGGCGCTGACGCGTGAGGACAAACACAATGCCATGTCTGCCGAGATGATTGCGGAGCTGACGGCAGCGGCGGCAAGCTTGGGGGCAGATGACAGCGTGCGCGTGGTGGTGCTTACGGGCGCGGGCAGCAGCTTTTGCGCGGGCGGAGACCTAGGCTGGATGAAAGCGCAGATGAGCGCCAGCCGTGCGGCGCGCATGGACGGCGCACGGGCCTTGGCGCAGATGCTTAGGGCGCTTAACGAGATGCCCAAGCCGCTGATTGGCCGCGTGCAGGGCCATGCTTTTGGCGGCGGGGTTGGGCTGATTTCGGTATGTGACGTGGCGATTGCTGCCGAGGGTGCCAAGTTTGGATTGACGGAAACGCGGCTTGGGTTGATCCCGGCGACCATCTCGCCTTACGTGATAGCCCGCATGGGCGAAGCCATGGCGCGGCGGGTGTTTATGTCGGCGAAAATATTTGAGGCCGCTGAGGCCAAGGTGCTGGGGCTGGTGGCGAAATCGGTGATACCAGAACACCTGGACCTCGCGGTTGAGGCCGAGGTGAAGCCCTACCTGAAGGCTGCGCCGAGTGCCGTGGCGGCGGCCAAAGCCTTGGCGCGGAGCCTTGGGCCGGTGATAGATGATGCGGTGATCGAGCGCACGGTTGAAGCGCTGGCGGATACATGGGAAACCCCCGCCGCCATGGAGGGGATTTCAGCCTTTTTTGAGAAACGCAATCCGGTTTGGCCCTAAAGCAAGCCTTGTGCGGCGATCATAACGACGCCAGCCACAATGGCGTGGCCAAGATCAACCACCATTGCATAGGTCGATTTTTGGCTAAAACCGCCGTTTGAGAACACCATAAAGCCAACCGCTAGAATGGCGAAAATGGCCGTGATCAGTGAGTCAGACGTGGCGGTGAGCCCAATGACCATTGCCAAGCACAGCAAGGCCACAAATTGTGAAACCATTGCCGCTGCCGGCATTTTGTCGGCTGAGCCAAGCTCAACACCAGAGCCCTCGGCCCATTTTTTGCCAAACAGCAACGGGCTATACCAAAGCCAGCCGACCACAAAGGCCACCACAGTGCCAGCCCCTACGGCCAGCCAGTTCACAGCACCAAAATCTTCCATGTTCACACTCCTTTTTCTAGTTACGAAAGGGCTTTCTCAAGGCTTTCCAAAATCTTGGTCCAGCCGCCTTCATGGTTATCACGTTGCTCCTCATCCGCAAACTTTACGTGATTAAGCGCGACATGGGTGCCGCCGTCTTTGGCTGTGAAATCGAGCGTAACCAGCGTATCATCCACCGAAAAAGGTGAATCCCAGCTAAACACAATGGTGGAGTGGGGCTTGATAACTTTATACGCGCCGCCATGGGGCAGCTTCTTTTCACCGGCCACCATATTGAGCGAGAAAGCACCGCCTTCAACGGGGTTGGCGACGGCGTCTTCTACGGTCATTCCCTCGCCGGGGGTCATAAAGCGCCCCATCATTTCGGGGCTAAGCCACGCGTTGAAAACGGCCTCAATAGGGGCATTGATCTGGCGAGATACGGTTAGAGATAGTTCAGGCATTTCAGGTTCCTTTGTTAAAATATCATCCAGCGCTTCGAGCTGAAGCGCCCAGATGGATTTGAGGTTTGCAAACCAGTCTTCCACGGCAGTGAGCGGGGCCAAATTGGCCTCAATCAAGTGCACACGTCCAAGTGTTTTGCGTGTCACCAGCCCGGCGGCCTCTAGCACTTTTATGTGCTTGGAAACCGAATTCAGGCTGATGTCATAGCGGCCCGCGAGCTCGGTCACGCGGGTTGGCCCTTGCTGGACCAATGTCGTCAGGATCGAGCGCCGTGTGGCATCCGAGCTGGCTTTGAGGATTTCCGAGAGGTTATGTTCATCCATAAGGGTGAATATAGGGAGTGGCTGGTATGCTTGTCAACCATTTGGGTGAATAACTCGGTGGTGTAGAAAATAACTGATCAAATACAATCTGTTATGGGGGATGATGCCATCACGGCACGCACCAGCCGAGCGCAGCGAGGCCACGGCGCCGCAGGCCATTTTTGCCACTTGTTGGAAAAATGCGTTGGCGCTTTGGCCTGTGATTCGTATCGCTTAAGCCTGTCGCTTACCGTGCATTGCCTTGTTTGCGCAATCAGGGTCTAGCTTACAAACCGCGTCAAACTGGGTGAGGAAAACTTCGCCCGTTAGGTCATCCAGCAGGTCAGAGCGCTTCAGGCGGTCCATCACTGGCCCCTTAACCTCAGACATATGCAGCTGCACCCCCGCGTCTTTCAGGCGATGATTAATCGCCTCTAGGCTTTCCAAAGCTGAGGCATCAATGAAGTTAATTGCGGGCGCAACGAGGATCACGTGCTTGATTTGTGTGTCATTGGCAACGGCGGCATAAACGGTATCTTCCAGAAAGCGCGCGTTGGGAAAGTAGAGGCTTTCGTCAATGCGGATCGAGAAAATTGCGGGCGAAATTTGCACCTCATGGCGCTTTATGTTGCGAAAATGCTCGGTGCCGGGCACTTGGCCAACAATGGCAAAATGCGGCTTGGAGGTGCGGTAGAGATGCAGGAAAATGGATAGGGTCACGCCGGAAATCACACCCATTTCAACGCCAAACCCGAGGGTCACGAGAATCGTAACCGCCATCGCCGCAAAGTCAGACTTGGAGTAGCGCCACGTGCGCTTGAGCGCGCCAAGGTCTATCAGGCTCAGCACGGCCACAATGATAGTGCCCGCGAGCGTGGCGTTTGGTAGGTAGAAAAGTGCGGGGGTCAAAAACAGCGTGGCGAAGGCGATACCAACGGCGGTATAGGCCCCTGCGGCGGGGGTTTGCGCGCCTGCATCAAAATTAACCACTGAGCGCGAGAACCCGCCCGTAACCGGAAAACCGCCAGACATCGCGGAGCCAATATTGGCCGCGCCAAGGGCGATAAGCTCCTGATCAGGGTCCACCCGTTGGCGGCGTTTGGCGGCCAGCGTTGAGGCCACCGAAATGGTTTCGACATAGCCGATCACGGCGATCAGCAGGGCAGGGGTGGCGATTTTGAGCCAAAGCTGAAAATCAAGCGGAGGCAAGGTGGGCACTGGTAGGCCCGCAGGGACTTGGCCGACAACATTAACCCCCTGTGTATCCAACCCGAAAGCAAAGGTTACCAGCGTGGTGAGGGCCACGGCGGCTACGGGGCCGGTTCTGGCTAAGATATCAGCGAGCTTGGGCCGCAGGCCGCGGCCAAGCAAAAACGGCTTCAGGCCTTTACGCGCCCAAAACAAAAAGCCAGTCGCAAAAATGCCGATAGCAAGCGTGGGCAGGTTGATTTCGGGCAGGTGCTGCCAGATCGAAATGGCCAGCTCATAAAGGTTATGCCCCCCCGCATTAATGCCCAGAATATGCTTGAGCTGCGCGGCGGCAATGATGATGCCGGAGGCGGTAATGAAGCCGGAAATGACCGGATGCGACAGGAAGTTCGCCAGAAAGCCAAGCCGTAAAAAGCCCATGGCCAGCAGCATGAGGCCCGAGAGAAATGCGAGTGCAATCGCCGCGCCGAGATACTCCGGCGTGCCTTGGGCTGCAAGGTCTCCGATGGCGGCGGCGGTCATCAATGACGCTACGGCTACAGGGCCAACGGCCAGCGCGCGGCTGGAGCCGAAAATGGCGTAAATCACCAGTGGCGCGATGGACGCATAGAGGCCAACTTGCGCGGGCAGCCCCGCCAACAGGGCATAGGCGAGCGATTGCGGAATCAGCATGATCGTGACGATCAGGGCCGCCACAAGGTCTTGGCTCAGGGTATCACGGGTATAGTCACGCGACCAATCCAAAATGGGGAAAAACCGTTTCATCACAATGCCTTGAATTGAAAAGGGAGCGTCTCCGCCCCCTTGGTATGCCTAGTTTCTGGTTGTTTTCCAAAGCACGGTGCAGCGGTTTCCACTGCGGCAATAGGCAAAAACTTTGCCGTTATCGCCATCGGTCACCGCCTTGAAATCACCCAGCGTGTTGGGGGCCAACGAGCGGCCCATTGGCACGTAGAAAAACTTCATACCCGCCTTCTCAACAGCGCGCTGAATTTGCGCGGCGGCGGGTTGGCCGGGGGCCTCGCCGTCTGGCCGATTACACATAACCGTATTAAAGCCAGCGGCTTTAATATCAGCCACATCAGCCACCGAGATTTGACCGGTGGCTGTGTAATTCGGGTCCAGCTCGGTGACTTTCATGCCACCGACTTGCAGCGTGTTTTTCGGTTTAAACAGGTTAAAGAGCATTGACGGGAACTTTCAGATAAACTTGCCCGTTTGCATCCGGTTCGGGCATTTGACCAGCGCGCATGTTAACTTGGATCGCGGGGACAATCAACTTGGGAACGTTCAGCTCCGAGTCACGCTTGGTGCGCATGGCAATGAAATCATCAGCGGCTTTGCCTTCGCCCACGTGGATATTGCGGGCCTTTTGCTCGCCCACGGTGGTTTCCCACGCGAAATCATCACGGCCGGGGGCTTTATAATCATGGCCGACAAAGATTTTGGTTTCGTCAGGCAGGCTCAGGATTTTCTGGATAGAGCTATAGAGCGTTTCGGCAGAGCCGCCAGGGAAATCACAGCGCGCCGTGCCAAAATCGGGCATAAACATGGTGTCGCCCACAAAGGCGGCGTCATCCACTACAAAGGTCATGCAGGCGGGCGTGTGGCCCGGGGTGTGCATCACGTTTACGTCGAGACCACCGATTTTGAAACTGTCGCCTTCTTTGAAAAGCATGTCAAACTGCGAGCCGTCGCGCTGAAATTCGGTGCCTTCGTTGAAGACCTTGCCAAACACATCCTGCACCACCGAAATCTGATCTCCGATGCCGATTTTACCGCCGACTTGCGCCTGAATGTAAGGCGCGGCGGAAAGGTGGTCGGCGTGCACGTGGCTTTCCAGCAGCCACTCGGGCTTTAGCCCTTCGGCCTTCACATAGGCGATCACTTCGTCGGCTGACTTGGTATCGGTGTGGCCGGAGGCATAATCAAAATCCAGCACGGAATCTATGATGGCGCAGGCTTTGCTGTTGGGGTCTTTGACCACATATGAAACGGTGTTTGTGGCGTCGTCAAAAAAGGCTTTCACTTCGGGGGTCATGATTTGCTCCAGAATTTGTGTTTGAATACAGATAGGGAGGAATTTACATATTACAAGAAGTGAATATGTGTTAGAGCAGATATGGCCCGATAAGCAGGGCGAGGCAGCCGATTGTGCCAAGTATAGGCTGCCAAATACCAACTATATATATGCCCTCTGGCGCTGGCACGCGCCTGAGCTTAAGCGATATCAACGCCAAATTGGTAAGGGTAAAGACGATGAGGAGCATTTGTGAGGTGAAGGCCGCCAGTTCTCCGATCGGGAAAAGTGCGGCCAGCGCGATGATGCTGACGGTTATAAGGGCGGTTGAAAGCAGCGGGGTGCCGGTTTTGGGGTGAACCCTCCCGAAAACCGCCGGAATGCTGCCGGTATTGGCCATGCCATACAGCACCCGCGCCGCCATGATAATTTGCAGCACAATGCCGTTGAGCGTGGCGATTACGGCGATGAGGGTGATGGAAAGAGCGGAGGAATTGGTGAGGCGCTCAAACAACAGGCGCACGGGGGCGGTGGAGGCCCCTAGGTCTTCAAGCGGCACGGAAAGCACGGCGACTGTGCTAACTAGGAAGTAGAGAATGGTGGTAATGGCGAGGGTCATAAAGATGGCGCGGGGGAGCGTTTTCGCGGGGCTTTTGGTTTCTTCCACGAGGTTAACGATATCATCAAAGCCGATGAAGGCGAAAAACGCGATGAGGCTGGTGGTGAAAATGGCGGTGTAGGCGACGGTATCGCCCCATGCGGGCACAATTTCGGGCAGGCGGGTTAAGATATCGGGCTGGTTCCAGAAGCCAGCGCCGATAATCACCAGTAGCCCCAGCACCTCTAGCACCGTAAAAACGGCGGCAAACATAACGGATTGCTTAACGCCCCACGCGGCGATGCCGCCCATCAGCAGCACTACGCCAACGATCATCGCGAGCTTTGGGGCTGGAATAAGCTCTAGCAAATAGCCAACGCCGCCAACGGTGATGGCGGCGGCCGAAACCGTGGCGGAAATTAGCACGATGGCACCTGTGAGCAGCGCGAGGGATTCTGAGCGCAGCCCGGCCTTTACATACACCGCTTCGCCCGCGCTTTTGGGCAGGCGGCCACTGAGCTCGGCAAAGCTGGAGGCGATAAAGGCCATCACCACGGCGGCCAGCAGGAAGGAGAGCGGCGTGTAAAAGCCCGCCTGCGCGGCGGCCTCACCGATGAGCACATAAATGCCCGCGCCAATGCTGACCCCGAGGCCATAGAGCACCAGCAAGGGCAGGGTGATAACCCGTTTTAGCGCAGGCTCTTGGCTGTCCATGTTATTGCTTGGGCAGGTTCAAGCGGTCTTCCAGCATCTTTTCAAGATCGTCGATGTCTTCTGGCACTGGCAAGCCTTGCGCCCTGAATTCAGCGATTTTCTCCCGCAATTCCTCTTGCAACTGGTGCAGGTCTTCGGGCTGGTGGGTCGCTTCATCAAGCATCATCAGCAGGCGAACTTTTAGAGCTTCTAAAGCCATTTTGGCCTCCTATTACTTAGCGCATTTGGCGCAAACAGGGGTGTAGGGTAGCACGTCTAGCCGCTCTTCGGCGATATCTTCGCCGCATTGGGCACAAAAACCGTATTCTTTAGAAACGATCCGCTCCAGCGCAGCAACAATCATAGATTTTTCACGCTGGGCGGCATGGCCAACTTCTTCCAGCACTTCGTCGTCTTCGCGCTCTTGCGCGGCCTCTTCCCAGTCTTTCGGCATCGGGTCATCCAACGCGTCTTCGACCTTCAGAAGGCGGGCGTTCATCTCGTTGAGCTTCTCTACGAGCTTGGCTTTTCGGGTGGCAATATCTGTCATGATAGTTCTCCTTTGCCCCGACTATAGGCGCAAAGAAATGCGGGCGTATTGACCCACGTCAATCAGGCGATGAGTGCCGTGGTGAGGGGGCTTTGGGCGTCAGCTAAGTCTCCGGTCACGTTGAAATGATGCTGGCCTTTGGCCTCAACGCAGCCGGTTTTGGCGCCCGCCCCACGCCAGATATTTCCCAGCAGGCTGTTTTGCCGCAAAAACTCGGGGCGCTCATCTGCGCCGACCCATGCCAACAGTTCCACGCCCGCGCGCGGGGTTTTAAGGGCGGGGCTTTCGGCGGCGGCGCTGGCCATATCAAGCTGAAGCGCCTCGTTGAGGCCGGTATGAATAAGCGGGCGCAGATCATGCACGCCGCTGATGCTCACATAGCGGCGCAGGCGGCTGGCGTGGGGCAGGGTGATATCATCACAGGCCATGCGGGCCGTAAGGTGGCCGCCCGCAGAATGGCCCGTGATAATAATATCACCCTCAACCCGCGCGCCGATTTCGCTAACGGCTTGCACAATGCTTTGGGTGATTTCGGCAATGCTGACCTCGGGGCAAAGCTGGTAGCCCGGCATGGCCACCGCCCAGCCATGCGCTATAGGGCCAGCGGCAAGGTGAGACCACAGCGTGTGATCAAGCGATTGCCAGTAGCCGCCATGAATGAAGATAACCACGCCTTTGGGGGTGCCCTCTGGCAAGAAAAGGTCGAACACCTCACGCGGGTGCGCGCCGTAGGCCACGCCAATCTCGCGGCGGTTTTCCGGCAGGCTTTCCCGAAAAATGGTTGAGCGCACCTTCCACATACCCAGATACGAATCCGCACCTGAAATGTAGTTCCCGTTTTGATAGGCGTCGTCCCAGTCCATCACTTTTCGGGGATCAGCCCGCGAGGGCTAAAGCGCAGCACAATGAGCAAAATCGCCCCCATCAGGAACAGCCTTAGGTGCGCGGCGGAGTCCATGAGGCTGGTGCGCAGGGCGCTATCCTCGGCCATGCCCGAGGTCACCAGCTCCATCATCAAGGGGCCAAAGCGCTCGGCTTCGATCCAGACGAACCAGATGAGGAAGCCCCCGAGGATAGAACCCCAGTTATTGCCGGAGCCGCCCACGATGACCATCACCCAAATCAGGAAGGTAAAGCGCAGCGGGTTATAGGTGCCGGGGGTGAATTGCGCGTCCATTGTGGTGAGCATGGCGCCCGCAATACCAACCACGGCAGAGCCAAGAATGAAGGTTTGCAGGTGGCGGCGCGTTACGTCTTTGCCCATGGCTTGGGCGGCATCGCGGTTATCGCGAATGGCCCGCATCATCCGGCCCCACGGGGATTTTAGGGCTTTTTCGGAAAGCCACAGGATGAGTAGCAGCACGATGGTGAACAGCACAGCGTAAGAGAGTTTTACGAAAATGCCAGAGGCGGTTATGATGTTGGCGTCAAAATTGGCCGCGAGGTCTTGAAACCACGGGGCGCTTTGTAGCTCAATCGCGGTCGGCACGGCGGGCTTAAGCGTTGATACATTTTTAACACCGCGTGTCAGCCAATCCTCATTTTTCAGCACGGCGATGATGATTTCGGAAATGCCAAGGGTGGCAATGGCGAGGTAATCAGACCGCAGGCCAAGCGCGACTTTGCCCACCACCCAAGCGCCACCAGCGGCAAATACACCGCCCACAGCCCAGCTGAAAATGATCGGCAAGCCTAGGCCGCCGAGGAAGCCGGTTTTGGCGGGGTCAACTGACTCAATCGCCTCAACGGCGGGGCCGTAAACGGCGCGCACGGCGAAATAGCCGCCGATAACGGCGGCAATGGTGGCATAGCGCCGTAGCCCGCCCGTAAGTTTTTTGCGGATTAGCACAATGAGGCCGATCACAGCCAGAAGTGCCACGCCAGAGGCGAGAATGCCCACGCCGCCAGCGGCCCAGGCCTCTGGCACAGGGGCCGCATTTACCAGCACGGCGGCAGCGCCACCAAGGGCGGCAAAGCCCATGATGCCCACATTAAAAATGCCCGCATAGCCCCACTGGATGTTAACCCCGAGGGCCATGATCGCCGAGATTAGGCACAGATTAAGGATCGTGAGGGAGAAGCTCCAGCTTTGAAACTCGCCCGCGCCCACAAAGGCCAAGCCCATGAGGGCAAAGAGAATAACGTTCTTCATAGGACTCTCCCCTTGAAAATTCCGGTCGGCCTAACAAGGAGCACCAGCACGAGGATCACAAAACTAACGGCGAATTTGTAGTCAGTGCTGAGCAGTTGCAGCAGGCCTTCTGGCACCCAGCCATCGGGGCCAAGGTAGCCGATGAAGCGTTTATAGGCATAGGTGAAGCCCATTTCTGAAAACGCGATGATAAAGCCGCCAGCGACGGCGCCAAGCGGGTTGCCGATGCCGCCGACAATCGCCGCAGCAAAAATTGGCAGCAGGAGCTGGAAATAGGTGAAGGGCTTGAAGGATTTGTCGAGGCCATAAAGCGTGCCTGCAATCGTGGCCAGCGTGGCGGCGATGATCCAAGCAACCAGCACCACTTTGTCAGGGTCGATGCCTGACAGCAGCGCTAGATCCTCGTTATCGGAATAGGCGCGCATGGCTTTACCCGTGCGGGATTTTTGCAAAAACCAGAACAGCAGGGCCACCACCACGATGGTCACAATCACCGTAATCGCCTGCGTCGTGCGAATGCTAATGCCCTCGGCCAGCCCCGTCATCTCTTTGAATTCACGGGCTTTAATGATAAAGCGCTCACCATCGGCAAAGCGCTGCTCGCCCGGGCCAATAATGACCCGCACCATGCCGTTCATCACAAACATCACACCCACACTGGCCATCATCGTCACGATACTGGCGGCTTTAACCTTGCGATAATAGCGATAAACCATGCGGTCTGTGGCCAGTACAAACAGCACGGTGCCGGCAATGCCAATGGGCAGGGCGAGTAGCGCCGTAGGCAATGGCCCCGCCGAAATGCCCATGCTTTGCAGCCACCATGTGGCCAGAATGGTGAGCATGGCGCCAAAGGCCATGGTATCGCCATGCGCGAAGTTGGAGAAGCGCAGGATGCTGTAGATCAGCGTAACCCCCAGCGCCCCGAGCGCCAGCTGGCTGCCATAGGCAAGGCCGGGCACAAACACGTAGTTTGACATTAGGGCGAGTGCGTTTATGATGTCAGTCATCGTTATTCAGGCCTCATATTTTCGCATTCTCCAACCCAGAGAACTGCATTTTCAGGTGTGCTTAACTGGTATGTTGCGCTGCCGGAGGTGTGGATTGTTACTTCGTGCTCGGGGCTGCTATCAGGCAGCTGCGCAGTGGAGGCGACGATCACAAAATCGTCAATTTCGTTGAGCGTGATCTCTATTTCGCCTAGTGAGCCTGCCATCCAGCCCACTGGCTGGGCAAACTCATAGGTGATCTCAAAGCTTAGCCTATCAGGCGTGCCATCGATCACAATCGCCCCGCCCATACCCATTTCGCACTGATACACAAAAGTATAAGCGCTGGCAGGGGCCGCGAGCAGAGGAAGAATGGCGAGGGCTTTCAGCAAGCGTTAGCCCCCCAAGAAAGATTTGCGGACTTCGGGGTTGGCCAGCAGGGCCTCTCCGGTGTCGGTGAAACGGTTGCGGCCTTGCACCAGCACATAGCCCTTATCGGCGATATTCAGGGCTTGGCGGGCGTTTTGCTCAACCATCAAAATCGCGATGCCAGTTTTGGCCACCTCGATAATACGGTCAAAAAGTTCGTCCATCACGATGGGGCTAACCCCCGCCGTCGGTTCGTCAAGCATCAGTACTTTGGGCTGGGTCATCAGCGCGCGGCCCACGGCGACTTGCTGGCGCTGGCCGCCCGAAAGCTCTCCCGCGTGCTGCTTGCGCTTTTCCTTTAATATCGGAAACAGCTCAAAAACCTGCTCCATGGTGCCGCTAAAGTCGTCATCCCGAATATAAGCGCCCATCTCAAGGTTTTCCTGCACGGTCATCCCCGTAAACACATTGCTGGTTTGCGGCACAAAGCCCATGCCGGCCTTCACCTTGTCTTGCGGAGACATCGTAGTGATATCCTTGCCATCAAGCTTAACGCAGCCCTCGCGCAGGTTCAGCATGCCAAAAATCGCCTTCATCGCCGTGGATTTTCCGGCGCCATTTGGCCCGACAATCACCGCGATCTCGCCTTTTTCCACCGCAATGGTGCATTCGTGCAAAATATCGGCACCCGTGCCGTATCCGCCTGTCATTTTTTCGCCAATGAGGTAGCTCATTCAAAAATCCCAATAATAAAGAATGCCCGCCAGCACGTCGCTATGCTGTGCGCTGTGCTCGGCGGTGTAAGTCGTGCTGGCTTGTGCTGTTTCTGCGGTGATCGAAAGCTGGTAAAGCAGCAGGTCAGTGCGGGCCACGACCATGTTTTGGCCATCCCGCATTTCGCTATACACATAGGTGATCGCGGGGTAGCCATCAATTTTTGTGAGGCTTTCCGAGATCAACCCCTCAATGCCGTAGCTGCTGTATTTTTGCGCCCGTACCTGAATGCCAACCCACACGCTTTCCATGGCGTCAACCTGCGCGGTGATGCCATTGTTAAATGTAAGTCCGACGCCAGATAAATCCTCGGGCAACTCAAGAATGGCCCATTCATGCGCGGGGTCGCACATGTAAATGGGGCCGCCGACGTAAAAGCAATCTTCTGGCGGGTAGATGTATTCATCGGTGCTTTGCGCAAACACCGGCGGTGCCATTAGGAGCGCAGACAATATGCTGGGTAAAACCCTCATGCTTTCGCCACTTTGTTCTTTAGCCCTGTGCCCAAGTAAGCCTCGATCACGGCATCATTGGATTTCACCTCGGCTGCCGTGCCTTGCGCAAGCACTTTGCCTTCGGCCATACAGATAACAGGGGCGCAGAGCCGCGTTATAAAATCCATATCGTGCTCGATCATGCAGAAGGTGTAGCCGCGCTCTTGATTGAGCCGCAAAATAGCGTCGCCGATGGTATTGAGCAGCGTGCGGTTTACGCCCGCGCCGACCTCATCGAGAAATACGATTTTGGCGTCGGTCATCATGGTGCGGCCCAGTTCTAGCAGCTTTTTCTGGCCGCCTGAAAGATTGCCCGCCAGCTCATCAGCCACATGGGTTATTTCAAGGAATTCAATAACTTCGTCGGCCTTTTCGCGGAGCTTTATCTCCTCGGCCTTCACGCGCTTACCGTGAAACCATGCATTCCACAGGGTTTCACCAGCTTGCGCAGGGGGGACCATCATCAGATTATCCCGCACCGTGAGCGTTGAAAATTCGTGGGCAATTTGGAAGGTGCGAAGTAGGCCCTTGCCGAAAAGCTCGTGGGGCTTTTGGCCGCTTACGTCTTCGCCATCCAAAAACACTTTGCCAGAGGTTGGTTTATAATGGCCCGCAACCACGTTAAACAGCGTGGTTTTACCCGCGCCATTTGGGCCAATAAGCCCCGTAATGCTACCTTTTTTGATCTCAAGCGACGTGCCGTCTACGGCGCGAATGCCGCCAAAATGCATGTGCAGGTCTTCAACTCTGATCATATTTACCCACCCCCGTGTATGCAAACAGCCCAGCAAAAGCCGGGCTGTTTAAGTTTAGTTAGCGATACTAGCGGATGCGCAGCACTTTAAACGCGCCGTCTTCAACCACATACTCTTGGTAAGAGCCAGC
>WTAL01000223.1 GCA_013139635.1 Paracoccaceae bacterium | reverse complement strand
TCACCGCCATTGCCCGAGCAAAACGGATGCACCGCAAGGTCCATCCGGCCCGCCTCCCAATCATAGCCAAAGATCGCGGGTAATTCCTGCGCCAGCGCCATCTGATTGTCTTTGCTGAAATTCCCTTTCAGCACGGGCATCTCCTTGCCACTTTCCGAAATTCGCCCCCGCAGGTCCACGAGGCCTTCGCGCAAATCCCCCAGCAAATCATTCATTTCACTGGTTTTCATCCCCGGCTCGTAGTCATCCATCAGCGTGTCATAGCGGCTCGTATTCCCCTCTTGCCGCGCCTCCGCCTCCTGCCGCTTAAGGTTAATCATCTCCTTCAAGGCAGGCGCAAAATCCACCACGCTCTCCGCCGCGCGGGCCTTCGCCCAAGTCCCCTGCGACCGCGCCGCGTGCTTGGCTAAAGCCTCCGCCAAATCAGCCGGCACCTTGGTCGCCGTGCTATACTCCTTCATAGCCTCGCGCACATTGGTCTGCCCTGCCGCATCCAAGGCCTCCACATCAATCGCCGCAATCCATTCCGCGACCCTAGGGTCGCTCCGCCGCCCGTGCAAAACACCCTCAAGTGCCCCCATGTGCTCAGCCCGCTGCACCCCGCCTTTGGTTGGCATCTTTGTCTCTTGGTCCCAGCCCAAAATCCCCGAAACCTGCTCCAGCGCGGTGGTTTTTTTCAAGTGCTCAAGCAGCAGATCATAGCTCATTTTGTGTCCTTTGGTTTGGTTACGATATTTGTGGTTGCTTGCGCGGCAAATGTCCATACCATGGTGAAAAACGGAGAGGTAAATGCACGTATTAATCACAGGCGCCAATCGAGGCATTGGCGCAATACTGGCCGCCAAGGCGCAAATGATGGGGTATCAGGTGATCGGCACAGCGCGAGATCTGGGTACTCTCGATGAAAGCATCGACTGGATTCAGCTCGACGTAACGTCTACCGAAAGCGTGCAAAACTTCACCAAATCCATGCAGGGCCGCCCGCTTGATATGCTCATCTGCAACGCTGGCGTTTACCCCGACAAAGGCCAAAACCAAACCGATATCACCGCCGAAATGTTTGCCGCCGCCTTTCAGGTCAACACCATCGGCGTGTGGCAAACCATTCAGGCCACCCTGCCTAACCTGCGGGCCTCAAAAGGTAAAATCGCGATTATTTCCTCGAAAATGGGCTCGTCCACCCGCGCCCCCGGCGGCTCTTACGCCTACCGCGCCTCCAAAGCCGCCGCCACCAATCTGGCGTGTAATCTAGCGTCAGATCTCAAGCCCGAAGGCATTGCTGTAGGCAGCTACCACCCCGGTTGGGTGCGCACAGATATGGGCGGTGATAACGCCGACATCTCGCTCAACGAGTGCACAAACGGCCTGTGGGACCGCTTCACCAAGCTATCCCTCAAAACCACCGGCGTGTTTGAAGGCTATGACGGCGAGCCACTGCCGTTTTAGAGCGGGCGTTCGGTGAAATACACTCAATGGCGGCTGAGCGGACTTAGCTACTTATTACTCCGGCAGACTAGGCACCGTAGGTCTACCATGAAAAACATTGTAATCCTCAAACTCCCAAAGAAGGTAGCGGTTCATACGCTCGCCAAATTCAGCCCAATTTTTTCGAGCGGCAAAATTGGTCGGCAAGGGATTGAAGAGTTCGCTTAATATGTTCTGAGTTTATCGTATTGACTACCAGCATCCCACGAGGCCAAATTCCTGATTTGTGTTGTGTGTTGTGTTTCTATTGCTATCCAAGCAGGATTGCAGACTATGACTTGAAAAAGGCCCGCACCTTTTTTGCCACGTTTGCCAATAGACGCGGTAATTGCAATCATCGCTGGGGCATTGCAATCGCCGAAAATTCGTCCTGCCAATCTATCGACTTCACTTCAGCATCAATCAAAATATCGGTTCCTGTTGTTCTTAAGTACGCCAAACAACTAGCACGAAGTTCGTAAACTGCATAGCGTATAAGGGCTCATACCCGACATTGGCAGCCTTGGCCGGATGACCGCTTTTGGATACAACTTTCTAAATGGAAAAACCATGCAGCCCGCAGCCCGACGGCCTCAATCCTTAGGCTCAAAAGCCTCGGGGTTAGCGTCCCGCGCCATATGGTCCAGCACCGCATTCACAAATTTGGCTTCTTTGCCCTCGGGGAAAAACGCCTTTGCAATGTCCACAAACTCGGTAATCGCCACTTTAGGCGGCGTATCTTTCACCACCAGCTCGGCCCCCGCCGCGCGGAAAAGCGCGCGCAAAGTCGGATCAATTTTCGCGATTGGCCATTTGGCAACCAGCGCACTATCGGTCAATTGGTCAATCTTGGATTGCTCAGCCACGGCACGGTAGGTCAGCGTGCGGAAAAGCTCAAGGTTACCCTCGGCATACACGTCGCCATCCATTTCCGCGCCAAAACGGTGCTCCTCAAATTCGGCCTGCACGTCTTCCAGCCCCGCATCACCCGCTTCCATCTGAAAAAGCGCCTGCACGGCAAAGAGCCGCGCAGTAGATTTCTTTTGCTGCGAGCGTGCGCGTCGTTCGTTCTGGCTGGCCATCAAGCTGTCCCTTTGTCCGGTTTTCCGGCCATCAAAATATGTTCGGAAGTTGGTGCAATATGCCCCTTTGCGGGCTTTGTAAAGCGCCGCTTTAGCGCCAGCAAATGCAGCGCCGCCTCAGCTGCGCCCCCACCCTTGTTTTGCCCAGCGGCCTCAGCCCGCGCCTCAGCCTGCGCCATATTTTCCACAGTTAAAATCCCGTTGCCAATGCATAGCCCTTCAAGCCCGAGCAGCGTTAGCCCGCGCGAGCTGTCATTACACACGGTTTCATAATGCGTCGTTTCGCCCCGCACCACGCAGCCGAGCGCCACAAAGGCATCAAAATGCCGCGCAGCCAGCTTAATCGCCGTCGGAATTTCCAACGCCCCCGGCACGGCAATGGTCTCATGGCTCGCGCCCGCCGCCTCAATCGCCGCCTTCGCGCCCGCCACCTGCTGCGCAGAAATCGCCGCATAATAAGGCGACATCACAATCAAAACCCTCGTGGGCGAGTCCACGCTAGGGGCCGCCATCACATCATGCTCAACGGCCATTCAGGCCTCCTCTATCCGCTTGCTATCCACAATACTCAACCCATACCCATCCAGCCCAATCACATTCGGCTCCGGCGAGTTACTCAGCAAAATCAGCTCATTAAGGCCCAAAGCCGCCAATATTTGCGCCCCCAGCCCATATTGCTTCAACTTGCGCTCCGGCGTCGCATCCAGCCCAATGCTCGCCACCATATCCCGCAAAAGCACCACCGCCCCGCGCCCCTCAGCCGCAATCATCCGCATCGCCGCCTGAAGCTCACCACTTTTACCCGGCACCAGCCCCAGCATATCTACGCACGGGCTCGCCGCATGCATCCGCACCATCACAGGCGCGCCCGAAAGGTCGCCCTTGGACAGCACCAAATGCTCCACATCCTTCAGCGTATCTCTGAAAACTTGCAGCCTCCAAGTGCCACCAAACTCAGACTCAACCTCGCGGCTGCTGGTCTCAACAACCAATTCATCATTACGCAGCCGATAAGCGATCAAGTCCGAAATCGTGCCAATCTTAAGCCCGTGCTTCTTGCTAAACGAAATAAGGTCCGGCAGCCGCGCCATCGTCCCGTCTTCGTTCATAATCTCGCAAATCACGCCCGAAGGGTTCAACCCCGCCAGCTTGGCAATATCCGTAGCGGCCTCGGTATGCCCCGCCCGCACCAGCACCCCGCCCTCGCGCGCCCGCAAAGGGAACACATGCCCCGGCGTCGCAATATCGCTCGTCCGAACCTGTGGGTTAATCGCCGCCGCCACCGTCACCGCGCGGTCCTGCGCCGAAATCCCCGTCGTTACCCCCTCAGACGCCTCGATAGAAACCGTAAAAGGCGTTTCATGCCGCGAAGAATTATTCGACGCCATCATCGGCACCCCAAGCCGCGCCACCTGCTCGCCCGTCATCGTCAGGCAAATCAGCCCGCGCCCGTGCGTGGCCATAAAGTTGATCGCTTTGTCGTCGGCCATCTCCGCCGGAATCACAAGGTCACCCTCGTTTTCACGGTCCTCATGGTCCACCAGCACAAACATCTTGCCCGCCTTGGCGTCAGCAATAATATCTTCGATCGGGGAAATATCGCCCGCAAATGGGTTACTCGGCATGCAGCCCTCCGTATTTGCGCTCAGCAATACCGCATTTCGCAGCTGATGCCAACGGATTCATCCCGCCCAACCAAGCACCATAAATTCCCAGCGCACACCCGCTGCTTTATTTGCCGCCCCAACCGTGCGCCTTTTACATTGAAACAAGGTCGCCAGCCCGCAAGCCGCCGCCAGCTTATCAACTTCACCCGTTTTAAATGGATACGCCCGCCGCGTTTCCGCCGATGGCCCATGCCGGAGTGACAATACAATGCGCCCACCCTGCGCCAACAGCCCAGCAATATTCCGCAGTGCCGCCGCCCGCGCCGCCGGCTTCACATGCTGAAACACAGCATTCATAAGAATGAAATCAAACGTCCGGCCCAATGCCCGCGTTTTTCGCAAATCCGGCAACCGGTCATCAAGCCACGTAAGCGCCTTACCAACGCGAAAGGCCGCCACCGGTTCCACCGCCAGCACCTCATGCCCCAGCCCCGCCAGCCAAGCCGCATCGCGGCCCGTGCCTGCGCCAATATCCAAAATCTGGCTTGGTTTTTGCGGAAAATGTGCCAACACAGCCGCATAATACAGCGCCGGATCAATCGCATCATATCGCGGCCTCAGCGTCTTCGCGGCCGCCGCATATCCTTCAAGTATTCTATCTGCCACACCAAGCCCCCATTCTAGAGGCCGAGCACACCGCCCTCAGTAAATAAACCGAATCTGGTCGGTCCAAAACCGCTCCATCCGCTTCATAGCATCATTCATATCGCCCAGGTCTTCCCCCGCCAATATGTCCTTTTTCTGCAACACGCTCGCGTGCCGCGCAAAAAGCTGCGCCACGGTCATCCGCACATCGCGGCCTTTTTCCGTAAGCTTTACCCGCACCGCACGGCGGTCCACCGCGCATTTCTGGTGGTGCATATAGCCCGCCTGCACCAGCTTCTTCAGGTTATAGCTCACATTCGAGCCTTGGTAATAGCCCCGAGATTTCAGCTCCCCCGCCGTCACCTCGTTTTCCCCGATGTTAAACAGCAAAAGCGCCTGCACCGAGTTGATATCAATAATCCCGAGCCGTTCAAACTCGTCTTTGACCACATCAAGCAGCAGCCTGTGCAGCCGCTCGATCAGCGCCAAATGCTCCATATACCCGCCAAGGTATGCCACCGCATCTGCGCCCCCCTGCGGCTCTGTTTTCATAGCTGTCTGCGCCATGGCGATTCCTCCAAAATTAAATCTGAAGCCACCTTGCCGCAATAAGTCCAAATAACGCGTTAAAACCCGCTAAAATTCAATGCAATTTCACGTCGCCCTTTATTTTCTGCAAAATAGAGGCGTGTTCCGGCGGTGTTTCCGCCAATCCGGTAAACCAAGGGTAAAGATCCGTGTCGTTTTCGGCCATCAAAGCCTCCAAGGCGTCCAAATCCGCCGCGTTCAGCCCCTCCAACTGCTGGTCCACAAACGTCCCGAGAATCAGGTCCATTTCCTTCATCCCCCGCCGCCACGCGCGGATTTTCAGCCGCTTCAACCGATGCTCATGCGTTTCCATACAAATCTCCTTTTACCGCACCCTAAGTTTTCCCCCGCCAAATCGCAATTGCTGATAGGCTCGCCCAAAGGGAGAATCATCATGACAAAACTATCACCAGAGCAAGAAGCCCTCAAAGCAGGGATCGAGAAATCAGCCGGCATTTGGGGTGCCATTTTAGGCCTCATCGCCGGCGGCATCGCCTATTGGGCCCTCGGCGGCCAGTCCAGCGCGGTGCGCATCGGCGGGGCTGTCGCCATCCTCGTGGTCGTGCTCATCGGCATTCGCAGCTGGCGCATCAAAGCCAACTCATCCGCCGCCACCTGCGCCAAATGCAGCGCCACCTTCTCCATTACCCGCACAGACCACGTTGAAAAGGTGCTCTCGTCAGAACCCAAAGAAACCCGCGAGGCCCAGCCCGACTATTCCACCAAAGTCACCACATGGACAGAAGACCTAGTTGAAACCACCAACACCTATACCTGCGCAAAATGCGGCGACACCGAAGCCAAGGTTAGTCAGCACACGTCCAAGAAAGACGAAAAAGAAGCGATCGAGCCCGCCCCCGTAAAAGAAAAACCCGCCGCCAAATCCAAACCCGCCGCCGAGCCGGGCGTGGCAACCTCCACCAAAAGCAAAAGCGGCCCCAAAGGCTCCCCCAAAAAGTAGGGTGGGTGCTCGCACCCACCACTCCTAAGCCCCAAAGGCCAGCATGGACCCCATCCACATAGACTTCACCATCCCCAACCAAAGCCTCTACATCGGCTTTGGCCTCCTTATCTTTGCCATCACGCTCTACCTCGCCATTTCCAAAAACTGGGAATGGCTCAAAAACCGCCCCAACCCCCTCCCGTGGATGGCCGAACACTACGTCGCCCTCCTCCTCCCCCTCGGCTTCTTCGCTATCGGCCTCGCCATATATTACTGGATATGGGACATCCGCGGCGAAATCGGCCGCCTCGTCGCCTTGCTCAGCAACCAAACCACCCCCGAAGATATCCGAAACCTCGCCTACGCCATCGCCGCCTTGCTCGGAGCCGTTGCGCTCTCCGCCACCATCCCCTTCCAACTCATCAAAGTCTGGGTCAACGAACGCCTCGCCAAAACCGCCGAACAAGGCCACATGACCGACCGGATCACCAAAGCCGTCGAGCAGCTGGGGGCCGAGAAAACCATCTGGGACGATGGCAAGCAAAATACCGCCCCTAACATAGAAGTCCGCCTCGGGGCCATCTACGCCCTAGAGCGCATCGCGCAAGATAGCCTTCGAGACCACATTCCCGTTATGGAAATCCTCTGCGCCTATGTGCGCCACAATGCCCCCGCAGAGGATGCCGCAGATATAAAGGTTGATTATGAAGGCAAAGACTGGCGAGAAGAGCAGGAAATCGCCCTCAATGCCATCCCTATCCCACCAATAGACATTCAAACCATCCTCTCCGTTATTGGCCGCCGTAAAACCAAGCACATTAAATTCGAGCGCGATGCCAGCGCCAACAAGCTCAACCACCTTTACCGATTGGACCTAAGCAACACTAACATGCAAAAACTCGATCTTTCCGGTCTCAATCTCAAAAACGCTCTACTTGAAGGGGTGATCATGCAGGAGGCTAACCTTATTGGCGCAGAGATGCAGAAGGCTAACCTGTACGAGGCGGAGATGCAGGGGGCTAACTTTATTGGGACGGATATGCAAAGAGCTGAACTGAACGAGGCGAAGATGCAGGGAGCTTATCTTATCATGACGAAGATGCAGGGAGCAAACTTGAGCAACGCGAATATGCAAGGGGCTTTTCTGAACGGGCCCAAATTTGACCAATCAACCAACCTGACCGCATGTGTATTTACGAGCGCTGCGGTCAGGTTGGTTGATTTCTCGGCCATTACAACGTTCACCGATGATCAGGTCAAATTAGTGTTTGGTGACTGCAGCACAATATTGCCAAAAGGCATCACTCCGCCCGCATGGGCAGAATGGGCGCCGAGTGAAATCGAGTTCTTCAAAAACTGGTATACCGCCAACCTGTAGGGTGGGTGCTCGCACTCACCAAAGCCAAAGCCCCCTTCCCCTCCCGCCTCACATATTGCATAACCCTCCCAAACTCCGATTCCAGCCAGAGGCCCGCTCAAAATGCATGATATCAAAGCCATCCGCCAAAACCCCGAAGCCTTTGACGCTGGCCTCACCCGCCGTGGCCTCCCCCCCCAATCGGCTGACATTCTCCAAATTGACGACACCCGCCGCGCCGCCATCCATGCCGCCGAGACCGCCCTCGCCGAGCGCAACGCTGCCTCCAAGCAAGTCGGTGCCGCCAAAGCCAAAGGCGACGATGCCGAGTTCGAGCGCCTCCGCGCCCTCGTGGGGGCGAAAAAAACCGAAATCGCCGAGCTGGAAGAACAGAGCAAAGCCGAAACCGCCCGCCTGAATGACATCCTCATGTCCATGCCAAACCTCCCCGCCGATGACATCCCCGATGGCACCGACGAGGCCGACAACGTAGAGGTCCGCCGCATCGGCAACCCCCGCAATTTCGCCTTCGCCCCCAAGGAGCATTACGAGGTCCCCGCTGCGTCGGCTGGCCTAGATTTCGAAACCGCCGCCAAGCTCTCCGGCGCCCGCTTTGTCGTGCTCAAAGGCGCGATGAACCGCCTGCACCGCGCCCTCGGCCAGTTCATGCTCAACACGCATGTAGACGAAAACGGCTTTACGGAGATGTGGACACCGGTTCTGGTGCGCGACGAGGCCATGTATGGCTCCGGCCAACTCCCCAAATTCGCCGAAGACAGTTACAAAACCGAAAACGGCTGGTGGCTCATCCCCACCGCCGAGGTCACCCTCGTAAATTCCGAGGCCGGTAATATCATTGCCGAAGCAGACCTCCCCATCCGCCTCACCGCCCACTCCCAGTGCTTCCGCTCCGAAGCCGGATCCGCAGGCCGAGACACCGCCGGCATGCTGCGCCAACACCAGTTTGAAAAAGTCGAGATGGTCGCCTTCACCAAGCCCGAAGACAGCGCCGCCGAGCTAGAGCGCATGACCAAATGCGCCGAAGGCATCCTTGCCGCCCTCGAAATCCCCTTCCGCACAGTCATCCTCTGCACCGGAGACGTCGGCTTTGGCATGCGCAAAACCTATGACATCGAGGCCTGGCTCCCCGGCCAAAACACCTACCGCGAAATCTCCAGCTGCTCGGTCGCCGACGCCTTCCAAGCCCGCCGCATGAACACCCGCTACCGCCCCGATGGTGGCAAGCCCGACTTTGTGCACACCCTAAACGGCTCCGGCCTCGCCGTTGGCCGCACGCTGATTGCCGTGATTGAAAACAACCAGCAAGAGGATGGCAGTATCACCATCCCTGAGGTCTTGCGAGCGTACATGGGTGGAAATTCGGCGATCACCCCTGAAGGGCTTTTGAAGTGACGCCTTAATTTCCCCATTTTGGCATTGCAAGCGGCACTCAATATCCCTTAGGTTGCCAATAACACCCCCACCAAAACCAAAGCTTGGAGGTTTTAATGCGTTTTATTCCTTTTCTCTTCCTAATATCAGCCTGCGCTATTACCAGCAGCTCACAAACAGGGCCCAATGGAAGGCCAATTCACTACATTGATGGAACTTCCGCCGGAGTTGCATACGATACAGCAGGTAGGCTTTGCCCAAACGGCTATGATATTCTAGGAAATCCGGAACAAACGTCTATCATGGACTACGAAATGACAATTGAATGTCGCTAAGGGATTAGCACAGTCAATACAATGGTATTCGATATAAATTCAGACTTGCCCCGACGGACAACCTTGGGGGCAAGTTTAACAAGCAGCCAATTCCATACTTGTAAGTAAACTGGTTTTGGTTGGGCCCTATCCCGCCAGAATACTCACCATCACCATCGGATTTCCGACACCAGACCCTCGCCGCGCGCGTGCCTCAGCCTACCACCCAGCCAGTGTCTCGTCAGCCCCCCCATCGAGGGGGGCGTTCCTCAAGGTGCCTCTCGGGAGGTGTAGCGCGGTTGATTTCTGGAGCAAATGCGGGTGGAATCTGGAGCAGCTTTTTACAACCTAGTTGGAGATAATCACTTCCCCCACCTTTTTGGCTGATTTGGAGGCTATCGTGTAGGTGGTCTTAACGGCCTCTATGTCGAAGTTTTGGAAGGTTTCACGCACTTCTGGTAGGTCATTAAGAGACATTATAAAGTGGCCTGGGATAGTGCTGAGAACTTCGGACATTGCCGCAAAATCGCCCCTACTGAAGAGGTCTTTCCCATAGTCGTTTTCATTGCCCCAGTATGGCGGGTCCAGATAGAAAAGCGTGCCTGAATAGCCCCTAGATTTGTAGACGCCTTGTTTGGTAATTTTGGAAGCAAGGAGGGCACTATGTTCAGACACAGATTTACGAAAGAGTTTAAGCGCGATGTGGTCGCACAGGTGGTTGATCGGGGG
>WTAL01000271.1 GCA_013139635.1 Paracoccaceae bacterium | reverse complement strand
TGGAGAGACCAGCTGGCAGCCACGCAAACACCGTTTTGCCCTCCTTATCAACCGCTTCCGCTGGGAAGATAAAGAGAAGGCTGAAGCCCAAGGGCGGCCCTTTGAGCGGGTGCAATCCACCCTCGTGGTTGATGGCGCGCTTAAGGTCGGCGGTGAGGGGCTGGACCCTGCCAATAAAGAGCAAATATTTGCCCTGCTGGCGCTTGAATTTGTGCCTTCCGAGGACGGCGCAGGCACCCTAAACCTCGTCCTTCAGGGCGACGGTGCGATCCATCTTGAGGTTGAATGCATCGACGTGACCCTCACCGATGTTTCTCGCCCCTACAAAGCCCGCGCCAAGCACTTGCCGCACCATCCGGTGTCTGATACCTAAGCCACGCTTGCGAAACGGGCGCACGCGCGGTATGGGTTTTACAACCAATCCGGAGTGCACAATGCCTGTTTTTCTATCCACCACCGACGCCAGTTTTGAAGCCGATTTTAGCGCCTTTCTAGGCACCAAGCGGGAATCTGACAGCGATGTGCTGGAAACAGTGAATGGCATTATTGCCGATGTGCGGGCGCGCGGCGATGCGGCGGTGATCGACCTGACAACCAAGTTTGACCGGCTAACGCTGACCCCCGAAACACTGGCCTTTTCCAAGGCCGAGATGGACGCGGAAATCGCCAAAGTGCCAACCGTTGAGCGCGAATCGCTGGAGCTGGCGGCGGCGCGGATCAAGGCGTATCACGAGAAACAACTACCCTCAGATGCCCGCTGGACAGACGATACCGGCGCTAGCCTCGGCTGGCGCTGGACGGCGGTTTCAAGCGCGGGGCTTTATGTGCCGGGCGGGCTGGCGTCTTATCCCTCCTCCGTGCTGATGAACGCCATTCCGGCAACGGTGGCAGGGGTTGAAAACCTAGTGATCTGCGCCCCTACGCCCGATGGCAAAGTGAACCCACTGGTGCTGCTGGCCGCACGGCTTTCTGGCGTAGAAACGGTGTATCGCATCGGCGGCGCGCAGGCAATTGCGGCTATGGCTTACGGCACCGAAACCATTACGCCCGTCGATAAAATCACCGGCCCCGGCAATGCCTTTGTGGCCGTGGCCAAGCGGCAAGTGTTTGGGCAAGTCGGCATTGATATGATCGCGGGGCCAAGCGAGATTTTGGTGATTGCCGATAAAGACAATAACCCCGATTGGCTGGCGCTGGATCTGCTTTCGCAGGCCGAGCATGACGAGAGCGCGCAGTCGATCCTGATTACAGACAACGCCGAATTTGGTAAGGCCGTGGCACAAGCCGTTGAAAAACGGTTAGAAACTTTGGAACGCCGTAAGATTGCTGGCAAAAGCTGGGCCGATTATGGCGCTGTAATTGTGGTGGAAAGCATGGAGGAAGCGGCAAATCTGAGCAACATTATTGCCCCCGAGCACCTGGAAATTTGCGTGGCCGATGCCGAAAGCATGGCCGACAAATGCATCCACGCAGGTGCTATTTTCATTGGCGCCTATACCCCCGAAGCGATAGGCGATTACGTGGGCGGGCCAAACCACGTGCTCCCCACGGGGCGCACGGCGCGCTTTAGCTCTGGCCTGAATGTACTTGATTTTATGAAGAAAACCACCATTTCACGGATGACCCCCGAAAGCCTACGCGCTATCGGCCCCGCAGCTGCCACACTGGCGGCGTCTGAGAGCTTAGAGGCGCATGGGTTATCAGTATTGGCACGGTTGGAGGCTTTGAACAATGAGTGAAAACAAGCTGATAGAGATCAAACTTGATGAATCCGGCCTGCCCGCCCCTACGCCTGAAATCGAGCAAGAACGTCGCGTGGCGATCTATGACTTGTTGGAGGAGAACAGCTTTACGCCAATCGCGCGTGAGGGGGATGCACCCGAGGGGCCATTCCGCCTAAACCTTTCAATCATCGAACGTCGGCTTGTCTTTGAAATACTCAATGATTCCAAAGAGAAGCTGGGCGAATTTCACCTATCCCTTTCGCCCTTCCGGCAAGTCATCAAAGACTATTTCCAGATTTGCGAAAGCTACTTTGACGCCGTAAAGCGCCTGCCACCAGCCCAAATAGAGGCCATTGATATGGGCCGCAGAGGCATTCATGACGAAGGCTCACGCGTACTGCTTGAGCGGCTTGAAGGCAAGGTAGCGCTTGACCACAAAACCGCGCGCCGCCTGTTTACGCTGATTTGCGTTCTGCATTTTAAAGGATAGCGTATGGTGTCCCGCCCCTCCTCTGTGCTGTTTGCGTGTGACCATAATGCGGTGCGCTCACCCATGGCCGAGGGGATGATGAAGCGGGATTACGGCACCTCTATTTTTGTGCAAAGCGCAGGGGTGCGGCATGATATCGAGGTGGACGGATTTTGCGTGGCAGTGTGCGAAGAGGTCGGCGTGACCCTTGGGAAACACCGCGCGCGTTCGTTTGAAGAAATGGAAGAATGGGGCGACCAGATTGATGGCTATGACCTGATCATTGCGCTCTCCCCCGCCGCCCAGCGGGCCGCGCTGGAATACACGCGGTATTATGCGCTTGAAGTCGAGTATTGGCCGATTATGGACCCAACCGACCTTGGCCGCAGCCGCGCCGAAAAGCTGGTGGCTTATCGCCAAGCGCGAGACCAAATAGCCGCCAAAATCCGCGCCCGTTTTGGCCCACCGATTGAGGTGGATGAATGACAACCGAAGCGTTTGACTACTATATTCCGGTGCGGAAATCGGAGATCGTATCGGCGATTTTGCACCACGATGCCCTAAGTGATGCCGACAGGCCGGAGCTAGCCAGCGTTATCCGCTGGCTCGCGCTTTTGTTCCACATGGAGTTTTTTGCCACGTCAGAGCATATTAAAGAGCTATATGTGGGCCTGAATCCCGACCAAAAGGGCAGCCACCCTTTGGAAACCAGCAAAGCTCAACGGCGGGTGTTTTTGGAGGAACTGGACACGGTGCTGATCGCCGCAAATTTCAGGCCGCTTACCAATGATGAGGTGGAGGATGCCGACAGCAAAGAGGGGCGGCTGCGCTCGGAGATCAAGGTGAAAACAGGCGTGTTTTCACGGGTGCAGTTTTATGCACGCGGGCTGCGGGAGGTGGAAACCGAAGTGGATAAGTGGTTTGGCCTGAAGAGCCGCACCGTGATGATCCCGACCTTTGACCATGTGGTTTTTGCAATGATTCCCGGCTTGAACGCCAGCAAAAAGGACGTGAAGCGCGCGGGGCTGCGCCAAGGCGCGGCCTATTTGCAGCTGTTCAGGAGCATTCCGCTGGCCGACCTCAAGGCGCTTTACCCCAACGCCCGAGCACAGGTGAGCTGGGTTAAAAAAGCTTTAATTGCCACGTCAACGATCATTACCGGCGTGCCGCTTCTAATGAAAATCATCCCCGCGCTTTCTGTGCTGCTTTTGGTGTTGGCAGCTTTTCTAGGGATTTCGGGCAAAGTTGAAGAAGACAGCCTGAAAAAAGCGATTGCTTCTGGCACTATTTTGGCTGCTTTTATTGGCCTCGGTCTGCGGCAATGGGTAAGCTATGATCGCCATTCGCTGCGGCAGCATAAACTGCTCTCTGACCACGCCCATTCAAACAAGCTTAACACCAATGCAGGGTGCTTTGACTACCTGATCGCGGCTTCAGAAGATGCCGAAGTGAAAGAAACATTTTTGGCCTATGCCCTGCTATATTTGCACGGTGAACCCATGGAAATGGAGGCCTTGGACACCCTTGTAGAGGACTGGTTTAAAGCCCGTTTCGACCGCATAATTGATTTTGAAATTGATGACGCCATTGCCAAACTTGAGCGCCTGAGCCTCGTTTTTCGCGAGGGCAATACTTATCGCGCTGTGCCGCTTGAAAAGGCCGTCGAGAATTGCGCCGATAACTGGCGCTTGCTGTCTAGCAACATCGCACGGGGTGGGATCGAGGAAGACAAGCTGGAGTTTTTCCAGAACTAGAGGCCGAGGGCCTACTCACCAACGTAAATCCATACGATCATTTTCATGTCTATCCTATTGATAAGACTGTAATATTTACACTTACAATTGGCCTTACTAAACTGGTTTAGTGATAACAGTTCGTAAGCCGAGTTCTGCGCTCAAAAACCCTCGTCCTTGGCCCTCTCGCCGCCTCAGGCGCCATAGAACGATTCGCGGCCAAGAAGAAACTGTGCGTAAATAAATTGTGAAACTGGTTGGATATCTGTGCGTGCTCTGTATTCTTCCCCTGTAAATAAGGTTTTTAATGCCGCGCCATATCGGAGCCAACGGTGACCTCTACTATAGCGCCTCCACGGCGCTGCGCTTGCAGCAGCTCACATTACATCCTGGCTTTGGCTTCCCAAAACTGCCGACTGTGGCGCGATTCAAAGCCTTTCCCTGGAAACAGGCCCTATGTGAGGCTGAGCTAAAAGCATGGAGGTCAATCTGGCAGCGTCAGTAGCAGAATCCAATGCCCATAAAGCAGCCATGATATGAAGAGCTTCGCGTTATTGAAGCCGCTTTAATCGCCAATAAACGCAATAACGCCCGAAACGCAGCACTGGGGACCCGATGCGCATACAGGGCTGGCGCAAATGTATAGGTTTCATTCAAAACACGCCGATACGCTCACCAAAGGCCTTACCGCCTATATTTGCGCCGCTATCCGCGCACAATCGCGTTAAATCATGCCCAACCGCGGCTTTGGGCTTGAAATCTGCCTAAAATAGCCTCATCTATGCCGCGCGAGGGGCTATCCCTCGATTGTAACCATATTGGAGACCACATGGCCAAGGAAGAACTTCTCGAATTTCCAGGCGTCGTGACCGAGCTTTTGCCCAATGCGACCTTCCGCGTGGAGCTTGAGAACGGCCATGAAATCATCGCCCACACCGCAGGCAAAATGCGCAAAAACCGCATTCGCGTGCTGGCGGGTGATAAAGTTCAGGTAGAAATGAGCCCTTATGACTTGTCAAAAGGCCGGATTAACTACCGCTTTAAGTAATTGCCGCTTTCGTTGAAATAAACGAAATACGATTTATTTGCTTTTTCGCACGAATACTCGTTAACTTGTTGCCTCTTTCCCAATATGTGCGGGAGGCACAGATATGAAAGCTATATCCACAATACTTGTTGCATCTACGATGCTGGCAAGCCACGCCCTTGCTGATACGGCCACGCTTAATGGTGCCGAAATTTTCTACACCATTGAAGGCGAAGGCACACCCGTTATGGTTATGCATGGTGGCCTTGGCCTAGACCACACCTATTTCCGCCCCTACCTAGACGCGCTGGAAAATGTGCAAATCATCTATTATGACCATCTCGGCAATGGCCGCTCAGAGCACCCCGAAGATTTTTCCGAGCTAACATTTGAGCGCTTCGTGGCTGATGCTGAAGCCCTGCGCCAACATCTCGACCTTGGAAAAATCATCCTGATTGGCCATTCTTATGGTGGGTTTATCGCGCAGGAATATGCAGCGGCGCACCCCGATGCGCTCAAAGGTTTGGTTCTGGCCAACACCGTGCCGGTGTTTGATTATGCCCCCACGCTATCTGGCACAGATGAGCAAATGGCTGCCTTGGGAGCCGTTTTTAGCCGCCCAATGGAAAGCGACGAGGATTTTCAGACCAACTGGAACATCATTTCGCAGATGTATTATCATAATTATGATGCCGAGATAGGCGCTGAATTGGATATGAATACGCAGTATTCCTACCAAGCTTGGAACGTTGCCAACGGCTTGCTTGCCACGTTTAACACTCTTGAAAAACTGCCCATGATTGATGTGCCTACGCTGGTAATAGGTGGCCGCCATGATGGCATAACCCCCGTTGAGCCCGGCACTGCGCGCATTGCGGGGCTTTTGCCGCAGGCTGAAATGGTGGTGTTTGAGAATTCAGGCCATTTTCCATTTATCGAGGAGCCGGCGCTTCATCTTGAAACCTTGCAAAACTGGATAAACGGGCTTGAATAATTGGTCGTTTGCGCTCATTTAGGCGCAAACACATTTCTTTAGGGACAGATCAATATGCAACTGACATTGGCCTCTGCCAGCCCGCGCCGGCTTGAATTGCTGGCGCAAATTGGTGTGGTTCCAGATGCGGTTATGCCTGCTGATATTGATGAAACGCCCCTAAAGGCAGAGCTTCCGCGCGTGTATGCAGGGCGTTTGGCGCGCGAAAAAGCGGCGGCTATTCAGGCCGATGGCTTGGTTTTGGCGGCGGATACCGTGGTAGCCGTAGGGCGGCGTATCCTCGAAAAACCTACCGATGCCACTGAGGCCGAGCGCTTCTTGCGCCTGCTTTCAGGGCGGCGGCACCGCGTCATTACCGGCGTGGCCCTGCGGCATGGTGATAAAACCATAGCCAAACAAGTCGAAACCGCCGTGCGCTTCAAGCACATGGCAGACTCCGAAATCGCCGCCTATATCTCCTCAAATGAGTGGCAGGGCAAGGCCGGTGGCTACGGCATCCAAGGCCTCGCCAGCGCCTTTATCCCGTGGATAAACGGCTCCTACAGCAATGTGGTGGGCCTGCCGCTGGCGGAAGTATCCAACATGCTGGTTAGTGCTGGCTATAAACTATGGAGCACCCCATGAAGGGCAGACAGATATTACTAGACCATATTGAAGGCCACGCCGCTGCGGCGCTGATGGTCGATGGCCGGCTGGAAGATTTTGTGCTCGACACAGAAACGGACGCCCCCCAACCCAATGCGATTTATCGCGCCGTGGCCGATCGGCAGCTCAAAGGTATGCACGGCGTTATGCTCAAGCTTGGCAACGGCCAAACCGGATTTCTGAAAGAAGCGCGCGGCGTTAAACCCGGAGAGCCGATGACGGTGCAAATCAGCACCTTTGCCGAGGGCCGCAAGGCCCCGCCCGTAAGCGCCCGCCTGTTGTTCAAAAGCCGCTATGTGATCGTAACGCCCGAAGCGCCCGGCATTAACGTGGCCCGCTCAATTCGGGATGAAGAAGAGCGCGTGCGGCTACTAGAGCTGGCACACGAGGCCTTTGAGGGTGTCGCCCACGGCCTGATTTTGCGCTCTGCCTGTGCAGAGGAAGAGGCCGATGCCATCTTGGCGGATATCGACCGGATGCTGGGTGTTTGCAGCGATGTGCTAGCTGATGACAGCCGCGAGCCGCAGCTTTTGCTCGAAGCCCCAAGCGCGGGCGAAGTGGCATGGGCCGAGTGGACAACTCCCGCCCCCGACGAAATTGTAGACGCTGAGGGCTGCTTTGAAAGCCATGACATTTGGCAGCACATCGAGGCGCTTAAGTCCCCCCGCGTGCCGCTTGAGGGCGGCGCTTACATGTATGTAGAGCCCACCCGCGCCCTTGTGGCCATTGATATTAATACGGGTGCTGATTTCAGCCCCGCCGCCGCCCTAAAAGCCAATATCTCTGCCAGCCGCGCCCTGCCCCGCGCCCTGCGCCTGCGCGGCCTTGGCGGCCAGATCACGGTAGATTTTGCCCCCTTGGCCAAAAAAGACCGCCGCCAGATCGAGCAAATCATCAAAGCCGCCTTTAAAAAGGACAGCATAGACACCATGATTCTGGGCTGGACGCCGCTGGGCCACCTAGAGCTGCAACGCAAACGCGCCCGCCTGCCGCTGGTGCTGCCATGAGCTGCCCGCTTTGCAAAAAAGAAACCACGCAGCAATATCGCCCGTTTTGCTCCAAGCGCTGCGCCGACCTCGATTTGGGCAAATGGTTTAACGGTGACTACGCCAGCGCCGCCGAAGAAATCGAACCGGAAGAGGCAGAAGCCCTCGCCAAAATCATTGAGGAAAAACGGCTAAACTAGCGGCCCTATAAAAAACCGTATTTAGGCGCATAAACCGCTGGACAGCCCAAGCGTTTGCGCCTAAAACGCCCTCACCCAAGGCCATTGGCCAACCCGTGCCCGGGTAGCTCAGGGGTAGAGCAGTGGACTGAAAATCCTCGTGTCGGTGGTTCAAATCCGCCCCCGGGCACCATTAAATCGCAAATCACCCTATGAATACAAATATTTATGGCATTTCTTGGAATCTCTATCCACCTTTTCGTCCACCTATAATTTCCGCAAGCGTGGATTTATCAAAAATTACATAGTTCTGCTAACGGCTTATTCTGTTGAAAAGCTCACGTTTCCACCGGATCGCATCATTGCATAAACGGCTCCCGCCCTTGTTTCATACGGTGGCTCTGGTCCGGATTGGGCCTGGGGCTAGTTTGGCCAGTTTTTTGAGGTTTTGGGCGGTTGCAGCGAAGATGAATTCGTCGTGAGCGCCGCATGGCCCACGTAATCGGAGCCGGTCTAAGCCGTGAATACGTTTGAGGTGGGCAAAT
>WTAL01000142.1 GCA_013139635.1 Paracoccaceae bacterium | reverse complement strand
GCGCGGGCGTCCAAAGCTTCACCATTCACGCTCGCAAGGCATGGCTGCAAGGCCTCAGCCCCAAGCAAAATCGCGATGTGCCGCCGCTGGAATACCCGCTGGTTTATGCCATGAAAGCCGCTTTTCCAGCACTCGAAATATGCATCAATGGCGGCATTGCTACGCTGGACGAAGCCATGCAGCACCTTGCACATGTGGATGGCGTAATGGTTGGCCGCGCCGCTTACCACGATCCTTTTAGCATTCTTGCCAAAGCGGATGCCTGCATTTTTGGCGGCGCGCCCGCGAAACCCGAGGGCGAAATCATCACCCAAATGTGCGATTATATCGAAGCCGAGCTTGCCAAAGGCGCGCGGCTCAATCAGATTACGCGGCACATGCTGGGGGCCTTTGCTGGCCGCCCCGGCGCGCGGCGCTGGCGGCAGGTGCTTTCCGAGGGGGCGCATCTAGAGGGCGCGGGGCCAGCACTGGTTTTGCAGGCATATGAGGCCGTGAAAGGGTAAACTATGGAATACATCTGGTTGTTGGCTCTCATGCTCGCGATTGGCGCTTTTGCCGGTGTGGCGGCGGGCTTGCTGGGCGTTGGCGGCGGCATCATTCTGGTGCCCGCGTTTTACTATGCGTTTTCCTCACTCGGCTATGAAAGTGATGCCCTGATGCAAATTTGCGTCGCCACCTCATTGGCCACCATCATTGTCACCTCAGTGCGCTCAGTGCTCAGCCACCATAAAAAAGGCGCGGTCGAATGGAGCATTCTGCGCAGCTGGGCCCCCGGAATTGCCATCGGCGCGGTGCTCGGCGTGCTGCTGGCCTCGGGCCTAAAATCCCAAACACTCATGCTGGTGTTTGGCGTGCTGGGTGTGTCTGTCGGCCTCTATATGGCCTTTGGCCGAAGTGAATGGCGGCTCGGCACCGCCATGCCCACCGGCCCAGCCCGCGCAATCCTCTCCCCAATTGTCGGGTTTCTATCTGTGCTCATGGGCATCGGCGGCGGCAGCTTCGGTGTGCCGCTCATGAGCCTTTATGGCCGCCCAATCCACAACGCCGTGGCCACCGCTGCGGGGTTTGGCGTCCTCATCGCCGTGCCTTCCACAATCGGCTTCCTGCTCAGCGGTTGGGGAGACCCAACCGCACCGCCCTTCACCGTCGGGCGCGTGAACCTCATCGCCTTTGGTGTTATTGTGTCCATGACCCTGCTCACCGCGCCGCTTGGCGTAAAGCTCGCCCACATGATGGACCCAAAACCGCTCAAACGCCTGTTTGCCGGGTTTATAATCCTGATGGCCCTAAATATGTTGCGAAAAGCGCTTTTCGGCTAGGCGTTAAGCAGCTACCCAGCTCGCCCAATGCACCATCAGGCTAAGGGCTGTTTCTTTACTGACGTAAAATCATGGCATCCCTGCGGATAACCGTTTCCGTCAATTGCTCCAAAAAGCTCATGCCAAGCAATGAGTTGTGCAATTCGCCGGGCATCGCAATCGCCCCTGCAACATTGCGCACCACCACGCCACCAATGCGAACCTGTGAAAACTGGTGCAAGGCCACATAGCTCCGCCCGCTGGCCGTCGTTAGCGGAATATCAAAGTCAAGCAATGCAGGGTCCACCCCTGCGCGCATCGCGTCGTCATAGCGTAACAAAATCAGAGAAGCGCCGGTGTCTACAAGCACACCAATATCGCCATTGTCTATCCGCGCGATGGTGCGAAAATGGCCGTCCCAAGCTCGATTTAGGGTTGCTTCTAGCGGCGCAGTGGCCACAGCTGCAAATGGTGTGGGTTTAATCATACCCACCTGGGTTGCGCCAAATACGGCGCCGCCAACCAAAAGCACTGGAATTGTGCCCATAGCAAAGGTTTTACCCTTGCTCCAAATCATGCTGAAAGCGGTAGCAAATAAAATCGCCGTCAGTACATCAAGCCAAACAATCCCGCCCGGAAGCGAGATATATCCGGAGATCGTATTGCGCGCCAGCAGCAAGCCAATGGCGTAAACGGTGATAATAAAGGTCAGTAACCGCATGATAATCCTGTAATTCTGCCGATAGCATATCGCATCACGGCTTTGTTTACAAATCTAAGATGCAATAATTAATATACTGTGACCAGAAAGACTCACTTTCGGCCTTTTCGCCCGCCGCGCCGTTTGGGCAAGAGCGCGGAACCGCGTGCCGGTAGTGCAGCTAGCACTGCGCGGCGGGCCTCGTTGCTCATGGTGTTCCAGCGCGAAATCTCGTCGCCGGTGCGGTGGCAGCCAATGCAAAACCCGCATTCACGCTGAATAACACATAACCCGACACAAGGGGAGTCCACCTCTTCACGCGTCCACGTTTCATCCATTGCGCATATGCGCCAGCCGGTCCAGCGCCCCTTGTAAAATATAACCAGCCGCCACGTGGTCTATCACCTCGGCCCGCCGCGCGCGCGAAGTGTCCGCTTCCAGCAGCGCACGCTCGGCGGCCACGGTCGAAAGCCGCTCGTCCCAATAGCTAATCGGCGTATCACAAAGCCGCGCAAAATTGCGGGCAAAGGCGCGGGTAGATTGCGCGCGCGGCCCTTCAGAGCCATCCATATTGCGGGGCAGACCCAGCACAACGCCGCCAATATTACGCTCGGCAATAAGTGCCAGCAGCGCGTCTGCATCCACACCAAACTTTTTGCGTTTTACGGTCAAAATAGGGGTGGCAATGCCCAGCAAGCTATCAGACACCGCAACGCCTATGGTTTTTGTGCCGAGGTCCAGCCCCATAAGGGCGCGGCGTGGGGGCAAGGCGGCGGCAAAAGCTTCGATTTCTTCGATAATCATGGAATTTGTGCGCCTGCGGCGTCTACCCGCGCCAGGGCTGCGGGGTCGTCAGCAAAGGCGGCTTTGGCATCGGCATAAGCCTGCTTGGCTGCGTCCACATTGCCCAAAACCACATTTGCCCCGATCAGGCGGACCCATTCCTCTACCGAGCCGCCATCTGCCGCCAGCCGTTCAGTGAGCTGTGCCACCATAGAGCGGATCATTTCCGCGCGCTCGGCCTCTGACATGTCTCCGGCGGCCTGCACGTCTTCATCGCTTGGCCCTGTCAGCGGTGCCTGTTGGGCGGCCAAGCCCGCCTGCCGTCCAAGGTCTTCTATCGAGGCCCGAATAACCGGAATCCACGGCGCATCTTCCGGCCCCTCCTGCAAGAGCTGGCTCCACATTATGTAGGCCTCGCGCGGCTGGCCATATTGCGCCAGCGCCATGCCAGCATAATACCGCGCCCGCGGGCTTTCCGGAATGGTGCTCATCACCTCGTTAAGCGCGGCAATAGATTCGGGAGACACATAGCCACCCGCCGCCATAATCATCAGTTCTGCATGCTCCAAATGGTCTTCTGGCGCCGCTTGCCCATCCAAAATGCGCAGCACCTCATCAAAAGCCGCATGGGCCTCTATAAAGCGGCCCGCGGCGCTAAGATTGCTCGCAAGCAAACGGTGGCCTTCAAGGTCATCCGGGCGGTCTTTTAGAATCTCGATAAGCTGCTCCAAAAGGGCGGCGTCACTGCCTTCCGTAAGGGCCTCTATATCTGGCAGGCCCAGTGTATCCTCAGCCCGCGCGGCCATTATCACCTCGGCGTCCTCTTGGGTGAGCCGTTCATTTTGCGCCGCCGCCTGCTGGGCGAGGTTTTCTGTTAGCGGAAAATCGGCTCGGCCCGGCTGGCCCCACTGCCGATAGGTGCCAAGCCCGCCCAAGGTCACGGCCAGAACGATCATAGCGGTTAAGCCATAGGTCATGGATTTTGGCGCATTGAGTGCGGGCGCTTCGGTCTCTTTGGCATTGGCAGCGGCGAGCAAACGCCGCGATACTTCGGTGCGCACGCGCGCGGCTTCGGCCTCGGTTATGGTGCCGCGTTTCTCGTCGGTGTCTATCTCGGCCAACTGGTCCTTAAACACTTGAATATCATAGCTCGCCCGCGCGGCTGGCGCACTCTTTTCGCGCCTAAGTAGAGGATAAAGTACCCATGCTATGGCCAAAACCGTTACCAGCCCTACCGGAATCCAGAAAACCATGGCTATGCTACCCTCTCAACTCAATTTCGCCGCACTTTAGCCGCGGCTAGCCCTCATGCGCAACATTCAATCGTGTAACAAACCTGTTAGGGCGCAAATGTCGCGAACTCTGCAAGCAGTGGCGGTTACAGGCTTTGCATATAGGGCGAAATCTCGCTATTACACCCTTGTAGCCGCGAAAAACCGGAGCCCACCCATGAGAAAATATTCAGCATTTGCCATCGCGCGTGAAGCGTTTCGCCACCATACGGGCTGGCAGCGCGCGTGGCGTTCGCCCGAACTCAAAAAATCATACCAAGTTGTGATAGTGGGGGCAGGGGGCCACGGGCTGGCCACGGCCTATTATTTGGCCAAAAATCACGGCATTCGGGATATTGCGGTGATCGAGAAGGGCTGGCTCGGCGGCGGCAATACAGGGCGAAACACCACGATTATCCGCTCAAACTACCTGCAAGATGAAAGCGCCGCGATTTATGAGAAAGCGCGCGGGCTTTACGAGGGGCTGTCGGCTGAGCTGAACTATAATATCATGTTTTCGCCCCGTGGCGTTATGATGCTGGCCCAAACCGAGCATGAGCTGCGCGGATATCACCGCATTAACCAAGCCAATGCCATTCAGGGCGTGGCCACTGAAATGCTGGCGCCGGAGCAGGTGAAAGCCAAAGTGCCGATTATGGAAATTAACGGCCCGCGTTACCCCGTGCTGGGGGCGCTCTGGCAGGCGCGTGCTGGCACCGCGCGGCATGATGCCGTAGCGTGGGGCTACGCGCGGGCGGCGTCTGATTTGGGCGTGGATATCATCCAGCAAACCGAAGTAACCGGCATTACGCAATCTGGTGGGCAGGTGACAGGCGTGCAAACCACGCGCGGCAATGTAGCCTGCAAAAAACTCGGCATTGTGGTGGCGGGCCATTCCGGCGTGCTGGCCGAAATGGCGGGCTTTCGGTTGCCGATTGAGTCGGTGTCCCTGCAAGCCTTGGTCAGTGAGCCAATAAAACCCTGCATAGATGTGGTAGTGATGGCGAACACCGTGCACGGCTACCTTAGCCAGTCAGACAAAGGCGAACTGGTCATTGGCGGCGGCGCTGATGGCTATAATAACTACACCCAGCGCGGCAGTTTTCACCATGTGGAAGAAACCGTGCGGGCGCTTATCGAGACCTTCCCGATTATCTCCCGCCTAAAGCAGTTGCGCCAATGGGGCGGCATTGTGGATATGACCGGCGACCGTTCGCCCATTATCGGAAAAACCCCGTTAGGGGGCTGTTTTATTAACTGTGGCTGGGGCACGGGTGGCTTTAAATCCATCCCTGGCTCGGGCTGGGCGCTGGCGGCAACTATGGCGTCGGGTGAGCCAGATGAACTGGCTGCCCCTTTTGGTCTAGAGCGCTTTGCCGAGGGCCGCTTTATTGATGAAAGCGTCGCCGCTGGGGTGGCGCACTAATGCCGCGCCTATGGTCGATAGTAGCGATGCCCGCCTTCCATCAGATAGGTGATTTTCTTTGGGCGTTTAAGCTTCAAAATCAGCCAGAAAATCAGGCTGGCACTGCTGCCGAGCAGAATCACAAGCGCCCAAAGTTCGCTTATCTCGTAGCCGCTAAGGGCAAATATTATACTTTGGATTGTTTCAGCGCCGCCGTTGGCAAATTTGTCCCACATCTCGGATGCGGATGTCATAAATTCTTCCATCTTCACTCTCCTGTTACTACGGTTACTACTCCTGTGGCTCTGCTTGAATTGTCACAATATTGCCTTAATTTTAACCTAAAAAAACCACATTATCAAAGATCACTTTTTTCAGCGAAGCAAGGCGCTGGCTGCATGTGGAAGCCATATGAACGCCGCACTGCAACCTGCTGGAAAGACATATTTCTCCACCCAAGTATACGGTCGTATGCTTTTAGCCTTATTACTAAGGTGCTTTTTGTTCATGGGCGGCTTTCCGCCTATGGCTGGCGTGGTAAGCTGGCATGTTAGAGCATTTCAACAAATGGCAACGAATCACCTTATACATATCACTCAGCTTTTGGTTGATCGCAAGTCTACTGTCCATCGCTTACGGAAGTGCAAACCTATTCGGCGCCCTTGGCTCCTTTGCGCTCTGCATTAGTTTTGTTGTATTTCTCACCGATCGGTTTATGGCGCAAGAAGCCCGCCGCCGCTGGGATTCCCAAATTTTAACCCAATCCCGCATGATGTGGCGCTATTTCAGACGCGTTGAAGATAGCGGCATAGAAGACCCAACGCCTCTGCCGAGGCTGCGCAGCCAGATCACCGAAAGTTTTGACGACCTGCTCGCGGCCAAAGCCGAGGAGAAGGCGGTTGAAACCTACAAATACGAGCTGGCCTTTTCCGTCATAGCCACCCTGCAATGGGGCTTTGGCGCGATACTTATCGGATTTTTGCGAGGACTATGAAATGTTACTACTAACCTGTCCCTATTGCGGTGTAACCGCCGAAGAAACCGAGTTTCACGGCGGCGGAGAAGCACACCTGAAACGCCATTCTGATGGCAGCACGGATGATGCCTTCACCGCCTACCTGTTTGAGCGCAAAAACCCCAAAGGGGTCGTTTTTGAGCGCTGGCGGCATGTGTATGGCTGCGGCAAGTGGTTCCACGCGGCGCGCTGCGCTGTCACGCTTGAGGTGTTTGGCACCTATAGTGCGCAAACCCTGAAGCCACCTAAAAACATCATCGCCAGCATCAAAGCCAAGCGGCCCGATTGGGAGGAAATATCATGAGCTTCCGCATACCCGAATTTGGCTGTCTAATAGACCGCAGCACCCCCGTCAGCTTCACCTTCAATGGAAAATCTGTACAGGGTTTCAAAGGCGACACCCTCGCCTCCGCCCTCATGGCCGCTGACCACCGCATGGTGGGCCGCTCGTTCAAATACCACCGCCCGCGCGGCATCGTTGCCAGCGGCGGGGAAGAGCCTAACGCTCTAATGAATATGGGCGAAGGCGCCCGCTTTGAGCCCAACCAGCGCGCCACCACCACCGAGGTGTTTGATGGCCTCACCGCCCGCTCGCAAAACCACTGGCCCAGCCTGAATTTTGACGTCGGCGCGCTGAACAACCGCCTGTCCCGCTTCCTGCCCGCCGGTTTTTACTACAAAACCTTCATGAAGCCGCAATGGGCGTGGAAGCACATTGTTGAGCCGATTATCCGAAATTCCGCCGGCCTCGACCAAGTACCAACAGAGCGCTATGCTGATCGCTATGAATACTTCTACGCCTACACCGATATCCTGATCACAGGCGGCGGTGTGGCCGGCCTTGAGGCGGCGCTAGAAGCGGGCCGCAGCGGTGCCAAAGTGCTGCTGCTAGAGCAAACCCCGCATTTTGGTGGCCGCTTTATGGTCGATGATGTGGAGGTCGATGGCCGAGATGGCCCCGCCCACATCGCCCACCTGCTGGCTGAAATCGCCAATCTGCCCAACATCACCCTGCGCTCCCGCACCCAAGGCGCGGGCGTGTTTGACCACGGTTATGCCCTTGGCTACGAGCGCCTCACCGATCACGCCCCCGCCAACACCCCCCGCCACCGCCTCTGGCGCATCCGCGCCAAGCGCATCATCACCGCCACGGGCGCTTTAGAGCGCACGCTGAACTTCGCAGGCAATGATATCCCCGGCGTCATGCTCGCCAGCGCCGTGCGAGATTACATCCGGCTTTACGGTGTTACGCCCGGCGCGCGCACAGTCGTCGTCACCAATAATGATGACGCCTACCGCACCGCCCTTACACTCCACGCCGCTGGCCTAGAGATCCCCGCCATCATTGACGCCCGCCCCAATGGCGGCGGCGAACTGGCCGACCAAGCCCGCGCGTTGGGCATTCGCATTGAAACCGGCCACGGTGTTGCAAAAGTCATCGGCAAAAAGCATGTCACCGCTGTTGAGGTCTGCCTGCAATCCGGCACCGGCGGCGCGGTGGAAAGCATTTCGTGTGATTGCGTCGCCATGTCCGGCGGCTTTTCCCCCGTCGTCCACCTCTGGTCGCACTGTGGTGGCAAACTAAACTGGGACGACGAAAACGCCATGTTCTCCCCAGATCCAACCCGCCCCCCAACCGACCAAAACGGCGAAGGCTTTGTGCTCACTGCTGGCACGGCTACAGGTGCGCTTGCCACGCAAGCCTGCATAACCACCGCCATCACTGCAGGGCGCCAAGCGGCTGACGAGGTGGGGCGGAGCCTCGCCGAGGAAGTCGCCCCTCGGCTGGTCCAAACACATGCCACGCACGCAATGGCTCCCATCTGGACCATGCCCGACAAGGCCCCTTACAAACTGCGCGCCAAAACATGGCTCGATTTCCAGAACGATGTTAAAGTGTCAGACGTGCAACTCGCCGCCCGAGAGGGCTACGAAAGCGTGGAGCACACCAAGCGCTACACGACCCTTGGCATGGCTACTGACCAAGGCAAACTCAGCAATATCAACGGCCTCGCCGTGCTGGCAGGCGCGCTGGATGCTGAAATCCCACAAGTCGGCACCACCACCTTCCGCCCGCCGTACACCCCCATTTCGCTCGGCTCTATTGCAGGCGAGGCCTCTGGCCCCCTCTTCAAGCCCACCCGTAAAACCG
>WTAL01000132.1 GCA_013139635.1 Paracoccaceae bacterium | reverse complement strand
CCCGCCCTTGTATCGCATTAGGCGGGTAAGATGATGATAGGCAACGATATTAACGTGATTTTGCCCGAGCTGGTGCTGGTTGGCGCGGCGATGGCCGTGCTGATGTGGGGCGTGTTTAGCAAACGCGAGGTTGGCGCGCAGGCGCTTTGGCTAATTTCCGCGCTGTTTATCGGCGTGGGCGCGTGGATAGCGCTGACGGGGCGCGGCACAGATGCGGCCTTTGATAACATGTTTATCAATGACGCATTTGGGCGCTTTGCCAAGATTACTATGCTGTGGTCTGGCGCGGCGGTGCTCCTGCTTTCAAAGCCTTATCTTGAGCGCGCCAAGCTGATGAAATTCGAGTTTCCGGTGCTGGTGGCGCTGGCGATGGTTGGCATGATGATGATGGTTTCGGCGGGCAATATGATGGCGCTTTACATGGGGCTAGAGCTGCAATCGCTGGCGCTTTATGTGATCGCCGCGTTTAATCGGGACTCGCTGCGGTCTTCTGAAGCTGGCCTCAAGTATTTTGTGCTGGGGGCGATTTCGAGCGGGATTTTGCTTTACGGGATGTCGCTGGTTTATGGCTACACGGGCGCGCTTGGGTTTGCCGAGATTACCGATGTTATTGCGGCCGAAGGGCTGCCGCTCGGGGCGCTGTTTGGCCTTGTGTTTATCGTGTCTGGCATGGCGTTTAAGGTATCGGCTGCGCCGTTCCATATGTGGACGCCGGATGTGTATGAAGGCTCACCCACGCCCGTTACGGCGCTATTTGCGACCGCGCCAAAAATGGCGGCGGCGGCGATGATTACCCGCATTCTGTTTGATGCCTTTGGCGGTGTTATCTCTGATTGGCAGCAAATCTTGGCGCTGCTGGCACTGCTTTCGATGTATGTCGGCGCGGTGGCCGCGATTGGGCAAACGAATATCAAGCGGCTGATGGCGTATTCCTCGATCGGCCATATGGGCTTTGCGATAATGGGCTTGGCGGCTGGCACCGAGGCGGGTGTGCAGAATATGCTGATTTATATGGTGGTTTATGTTGCCACCAATATCGGGGTGTTTGCCTTTATTCTGAATATGGAAAAAGATGGCCGCGCGGTTACCGATATTTCAGCGCTTAATATGTATTCCCGCGTGGCGCCGGGGCGCGCGCTGGCGCTTATGGTGCTGATGTTTAGCCTCGCTGGCATTCCGCCACTGGTGGGCTTTTTCGCCAAGCTTTATGTACTTCAGGCGGCTTTTGATGCGGGGCTGGCATGGCTGGCGATTGCGGGGGTAATTGCCTCGGTGATCTCGGCTTTTTACTACCTGCGCATCATTTACCTGATGTATTTTGGCGAGGTGTCTGAGGCGCTGGATGGCAAAATTCCGATGTTGCATTTGGGGCTGCTTACGGCTTCAGCGGCGGCGATGGTATTTGGCATCGTAAATATGTTTGGCGTTGAGGGCTATGCCTTAACCGCCGCCCGCGCGTTGCTCGGCTAGATGAGCTGGCCACCTGAGCTTGGGCGGGTTGTGCTTGAGACGGTGGATAGCACCAACACCGAAGCCTTGCGCCGTGTGGGGCAGGGCGATTGCTGGATTATGACCAAGGCGCAGCCCGCAGGGGTGGGCCGGCGCGGTAAGCGCTGGGATATGGCAAAGGGTAACTTTGCGGCTTCACTTTTGATGCATTCCCAAGAGCCGCTGCCTGCGCTGGCGCAGCGGTCGTTTGTGGCTGCGCTCGCGTTGCATGAGGTTTTGGCGGGCCTTGGGGCCCCTGATATTTCGCTAAAATGGCCAAATGATGTGCTGGTGCAGGGGCGTAAGCTGGCGGGGATATTGCTGTCCTCCTCAACGGGTGCGATTGTGGTGGGCATGGGGGTGAACCTTGTGACGGTGCCGCATCCGTCAGCGCTGCCCGAGCACGCCGTGGCCCCGATTTCACTGCGCGAAGTGCTGCACAGCCCGCCGAGTGACGAGGCATTCCTTGAGCTGCTGGCCAATGCTTTTCTGAAATATGAGCGCCAAATGCGAGCCTATGGCTTTGCGCCTATCCGCACCGCGTGGCTGGCTAAGGCGGCGCGTATCGGGGAAGTGATTTTTGCCCGCTTGCCAGAGGCCACGCTTTCCGGCACATTTGAAACCATTGATGAAACTGGTGCGCTGGTGCTGGGGACCGAAAATGGCCCCGTAACACTCCCCGCCGCCGAGGTGTTTTTCTGAAAGGAGTTGCCTATGCTGCTCGCGATTGATGTAGGGAATACCAACGCTGTGTTTGCGGTGCATGACGGTGAAAAATTCGTCGGCGAGTTTCGCTGCTCTACTGATCACGCCCGCACGGCGGATGAGTATTTTGTGTGGCTCAAGCACATGATGAACCACGAGGGCATCACTGGAAAAATCAATGAAGTGATTATTTCGTCCACCGTGCCGCGTGTGGTTTATAACCTCCGCGTGCTATCTGACCGTTACTTTAACTGCCGCCCGATGGTGGTGGGCAAGCCCGATGTGGATATAGGCACGCCCCCGCGGGTGGACCCGAATGTGGGCATCGGGCCTGATCGCCTCGTGAACTGTGTAGCGGGGTATGACCGCTATGGCGGCAACCTGATTATCGTTGATTTTGGCACCGCCACCACCTTTGATGTGGCCGACCATGACGGGGCTTATGTGGGCGGCGTGATTGCCCCCGGGGTGAATATTTCGATGGAGGCTTTTCACCACGCTGCCGCCGCTTTGCCGCATGTGGATGTGAGTATGCCCGAGAAAGTTGTGGGCACCAATACCGTTGGGGCCATGCAGTCTGGCATTTTTTGGGGTTACATTGGGCTGGTGGAAGGCATATGTAAACGTATTCAAGAGGAACGCGGCCAGGTGATGAAAGTCATCGGTACCGGCGGCCTCTCGACTTTATTTGCGCAAGGCACCCAAGTGATTGACCATTTGGATACGGATTTGACCGTGCATGGTTTGGTGTTGATTGCGAGCCTAAATAGAAAGAAAATTTAATGGCTAAGAAAAACGATAGACTGATTTACCTGCCGCTCGGCGGCGCTGGTGAAATTGGCATGAACATGTATCTGTATGGATACGGCCCCAAGGGCAACGAGAAGTTTATTCTGGTAGACGTTGGGGTGACCTTCCCTGACATGGAAAGCACCCCGGGTGTGGACCTGATTATGGCGGACGCGAGCTATATTATAGCGCGCGCTGACCGGCTTGAGGGGATATTTATTACCCACGCGCACGAGGACCATATCGGCGCGCTTGGGCTGCTTTACCCGCAGCTGCAAGC
>WTAL01000229.1 GCA_013139635.1 Paracoccaceae bacterium | reverse complement strand
ACATAAGCGCCTTAGCCGCCATGGCAGAACGGTTTTGCAATTCGGCATAGAAGGCTGGCACGTCTTGCCAGTGCATGGCTTTGTGGTGCTTCACCTTCACTTTGACCTTGGGCAGCACCCCAGCATCCCGAATGGCGGTGACGGGGTTTTCCCCCGTGCGCCAGCCTTTGGATTTGGCCACGTCCAGCACTACTTTTAGGCGCTGGGCGACCCTTTTGGCCGTTTCATGCTTTTGGGTCCAAATCGGTGAAAGACAAGATAAAATTTCAGGTTGCCCGATTTCTGAGACCAAACGCCTGCCTATTTTTGGAAAGGCATAATCGCGCAGCGTGTTGATAAATTGGTCACCATGCTTTTTGTTGCGCCAAGTTGGCAGCCGTTCCATATGCACTTGCCGCGCCACTTCCTCAAAGGTCGGAATTGCGCCCACCGCGCTATATTTTGGGTTTATCCCTTGCTTGGCCATCATGCGATATTTCAAGGCCCGCTCACGCGCTATATTTAGCGAAGTGACGTTGGCCCCGCCCAAACCAAAGTCAGTGCGCAATGGTGCGCCCTTGGCGTTTCTCTGGCCTTTTACGGTCACCCGAAGCACCCACCGCCGCGCCCCTGAAGGATCAACGACCAGAAAAAGCCCGTTGCCGTCACCATGCCGTCCGGCTGGCAGCGAGTCGATTATGCGCTTTGTAAGCTTGCCTGTTAAATGGCTCATTGATTTTATACCACGATAAATACCACACAGTGATTATAACCAAACAAAATCAAAAGTAAAGGAAACGTAGCAATAAGGTCACTAAATCCTTGCAAGTAAGGGAAAACCAACATCAAGCCGCATCATCATAAATTCAATAAAATGGGTATCTGGCGGAGAGACAGGGATTCGAACCCTGGGAACCCGTGAAGGCTCAACGGTTTTCGAGACCGCCCCATTCGACCACTCTGGCACCTCTCCGCGTTGTTGGCTGGTCTTGCCAACGCGCGGAAAGTAAGGGCGGGGTAGGGGGAGCGCAAGGGGAAAATCATCCGATTTTCGAACCTTGCCAAAAATTCAGTTTTCCCCTAGCGTTTTGTAAAAATAGGAGATGGTATGGATTATCAAAACGAACGGGCAGACCTTGCGACGGCGTTTCGCTGGGCGGCGCGGGATAACATGCATGAGGCGGTGGCGAACCACTTTAGCCTTGCCGTAAGCGCCGATGGTAGCCAGTTTTTGATGAACCCCAACCAGATGCATTTTTCGCGGATTAAGGCCTCGGATATGCTCTTGATTGACGCCAACGACCCCCAGACCATGGCGCGCGATAACGCGCCGGACCCAACTGCCTGGGGGCTACATGCCTCGGTGCATCGGCTTTGCCCACATATTAAGTGCCTGATGCATGTGCATTCTGATTATGCCACGGTGCTGGCGAGCCTAGCTGATAGCGTTATGCTGCCGATTGACCAAAACACGGCCACGTTTTTCAACCGGATTGTGTATGACGAGCAATTTGGCGGGCTGGCTTTTGAGAGCGAAGGCATTCGCTGTGCGGGGATGCTGAAAGACCCTTTGAAGCAGGTGATGCTGATGTGTAATCACGGGGTTTTGGTGGCGGGCGATAGCGTGGCCGATGCTTATAGCAGGCTTTACCATTTTGAGCGGGCGGCTGGCACGTTTATCAGGGCGCTACAAACGGGACGGCCCTTGCGGGTGCTTTCTGATGAGATTGCCGAGAAAACGGCCGTGGAGATGGCGGGGTATCCGCAGAAGGCTGATCGGCATTTTGGCGAGTTGAAGCGGGTACTGGATGAAAGCGGAAGCAATTATGCGGAGTGAAGTGCGCTTGAAGCTGAAGGATTGGGATTATTAAACATGAGAAAATCTAGGATTGTTTTGGCGGTTGTTTTTGGTTTGGCACTGGCCTTTGCTGCGAACCTAACCAGAAATCAGTTAAGAGCCGACAGCATGCCCGTGGTGACAATCCTTCCGGAAATGCCGGTTGAAGGGTGCCGGGGGGAGCGGGCAAAGCTATATGATGAATGCGGCTCGCAAGTGGCGCTGTTTGAGGCGGCTTTGCAAAAAGCCAAAGCCGAGGGCAAAACGCTGCTGGTTTCTTATGGGGCCGAATGGTGCATTTGGTGCCATGTGTTTGACGCCTATATCCACGGTGAGCACACCCGCTTTGAGCATACGTTTGCAGAGCCCGCGGATTCGGAGCGATACCTGACCCCCATGTATGAGCGCGCGCCGGATGGCCCTTATCAGGCGGCCCTTAAGCTGACGACATTTTTTGCAGAGAACTTTGTGCTGGTGCATATTGATAGCCGCTACGCCATAGATGGAAGCTTGGTTTTGCAGCAAAGCGATGCCGCCTTTGATGGCGGGCTTCCGTTTATCTTTAGCGTTGATGCCGAGGGCGCTTTTATGGCGGCGATGGTGCACGACAATGTTGAAAACCGCAGAGATACCAGTGACCCTTATCGCGGGTATCACCGTGAGAAACTAGAGGCGGAGCTGCGCTCAATGTTGTCGGGCTCAGGCGCTTAATGATACCTGCGGCGCGACAGTCGCGCGCAGGTGGTCGGCCACGGCTTTGATCGGGGCGCTGGCGTCTTTGGTGATGATCATGCCGATGGCGTAATCGGGCAGGGCGGGGAGGCCATAGCTTTGGCTGATCTCCACCACATCGCCACCAAGCGTTGAAGAGGGAAGCGGGGCAA
>WTAL01000094.1 GCA_013139635.1 Paracoccaceae bacterium | reverse complement strand
TCGCAGACGATGCTGCCACATAATGGCACAACTCATGCCTTCCCACGCCAACTTAGATCAGAAATACTTGACGTTTGAGGCAATATTGCATGACGCAAGTTTATTGATAAATTTCAGAAAACCTGCTACGTCGAGTCAAAGATGCGCGACATTCCACTGCTCCGCCAAAAAAGAGAGTGGCCCGGGGATTGTAAGTAACGAGTAAACCGTTTGGCGGTCGCCAACCGACGCGAAAACCCACCCCAGTGCCAAGGCATCCCGCTTGGCTAAGCCACTGGTAAATATGTGCAAACAGCGCGGCCAATGGCCCCGCCGCACTTTTTGTGCCTGCGTCTTTCTGAATACCTACGCAAAGGCCATAAGCACCCACGCTTCAGCGCGGCGCGTGTGCGGTATTGTCAAGCCATGCTGCGCTGCCGCGCCGCCAATGTTACTTAAGCTTGGACCTTACCCGCTTCCCAAGCCACCACACCAAAACCAAAACCGGTAACACCAAAGTGGCCGTTAGTTGATATTTCTCAAATCCAAGCAAGGGTGCAAACGGGCTCAGCAAATAGTTCAGCAATGAAATCGCATAATAGCTGATCGCAACCACAGAAAGCCCCTCAACCGTCTCCTGCAACCTAAGCTGCAGACCGGCGCGCTGATCCATGCGCACCATAACTTGCTTGTTCTGCTCAGCGTTTTCCACATCCACCCGCGTGCGCAATAGGTTGGCCGCGCGTTCGGTACGGGTTGAAAGGTCCTGCAACCTATCCTTGGTAGAAAGCACCGTCCGCATAGCGGGCTCATAACGGCGCATCATAAACTCTGACATCAACTGCCGCCCTTCAAATCGCTCTTCCCTTAATAGCGCAATCCGCTGCTCAACAATTTTGGCATACGCTGCGGTCGCGCCAAACCGAAACGCCGTGCGAGAGGCGAGGTTTTCGATCCGCCCCGCCAGCCCGAGGAGTTCTTCCAAAGTTGCCGAATCCTTACTTTTATCCGCCACCAAATGGTCATAAATGGCGGTCAGCTCCGCCTCCATATCGTCTATTTCATTAGCCACATTGCGTGCCACCGGAAAGCCAAGCAACGAGGCATTCATATAGGTTTCTGTCTCCAGTAACCGCTGCACAATCCGCCCAAGCCGCCGCTGACTTACACCCTTGTTCGACGTGATCGCAAAGCGCACATGCCCGGCTTCGTCAATCCGGAAATCCGTTGCTACAATCGCCTCGCGGTCCACCACATAGGAGGCCGTCATGCTCTCCGCCACAAACCACTTGGCCAGTTTTTTGCTTAAGGCCGGCATAGATTGCTTAGCAAAATCAGCCGTTTCCATGCGCACCAACACCGATGAAATAACCACACCCGGCGCGGCCGCAAGCCAGTCTTTTGGAAACATATCAAAGGCTTTGCCATCAAATGGCCGGTCTTCCACACCGTCAGCATACAGCGTGTAGCTCACAAATTCCGAGTGCATTTCCCACTTCAAATAGCTGCGCCCAAGGTCTGCCGAATGATGCGTCGCTCCCGGTGCCGGATGTGGTGCGCCAAACCGGTCTAACAGCGCAATAAGATGTGCGCGATCCAGTGAGCGCTCCCGCTTGGCCGCTGCGCTAGGCTGCTTGATCGCCAGATAGGCCGCGCGGCAAGGGGCTGAGATTTCGGGGAATGGCCGCGCATGCAGCTCATTGCTGAGCGGGTAACGCAACGCGTGGTCGGCAATGGGTTTTTCAGTCATGGCACATCCTTAGGGTTGCCCCTTTTTCCCACCATTTCCCTACCCAAGCAACCCATTCCGCCGGTTTGATTGTCGCGCCCTGCAAGCCGAAGGCGCCGCACGCGCCGACAAGGTGGTTGCTTACATGCGCAATTTTGCATTCAAATTGCTAATTAGGGTCGCCGTGGAGGCGCGTCGCCAGAGCTGACCTGCCCTCCTATGTCCGCCCAAACAGCCGTTCAATATCACTCAGCTTCAGCTCCACATACGTAGGCCGCCCGTGGTTGCATTGCCCCGAATGCGGCGTGGCTTCCATCTCTCGCAGCAACGCGTTCATTTCATCACCACTCATCCGCCTGCCCGAGCGGATAGACCCATGGCAAGACATTCGGCTGAGCACCGCCTCAATTCGGTCTTTGACGGTTTGGGTCTGACCCAAATCCGTTAGCTCATCAGCCACATCCCGCAGCAGTTTTGCCGCGTTTATCTCGCCCAATATCGCGGGGGTTTCCCGCACACAAATCGTGCCGTTCCCAAAGGCCTCATAAACCAGCCCCAGCCCAAACATCGCCTCGGCGGCCTCCAACAGGCGCGCGCAATCCGCCTGCGGTAGTTCCACAATTTCGGGTATCAGTAGCGCTTGCGATGGCACGCCGTTAGCGCCCGATTGCCGCTTCAAGCGCTCATAAACCAGCCGCTCATGCGCGGCATGTTGGTCCACAATCACCATGCCGCTGGCCGTTTGCGCTACTATATAATTCTCGTGCAACTGCGCCCGCGCGACCCCCAGTGGCAGGTCGTCTGCCACCTGCGCTTGCGGCACATCTTCCACCCGACCTGCCTGCCACCCTTCGCGCTCGGCAAAGCCCGAAACCGGTGCGAAGGCGCGCTCCCGATGCAGGGGCATCTGGTAGCTAAGTTCGGGCATCGCTTCCGGCTGCATCGCGCCTAGCGTGGCCGTGCCAACGGTGGTTGAGGCCCGGTGCCCCGCCTCGGCCAATGCATGTTTAAGCGCTGAAACAATCAACCCCCGCGCCACGCCGGGCTCGCGAAACCGCACTTCGGCTTTGGCGGGGTGCACATTTACATCCACCAGCTCGGGGTGGCAATCCAGAAATAGGGCAGAGGCCGGGTGGCGGTCTCGGCTCAGAAAATCTGAATAGGCCGCCCGCAGCGCGCCGTGCAGCTGCTTATCCCGCACAGGGCGGCCGTTTACGAAGAAAAACTGTGCCACGGCCGCGCCGCGCGAATAAGTAGGCAAAGCGGCGTAGCCTGTTAGCCGAATGCCCTCGCGCTCGGCGTCAATCTCCAGTGCGTTTTCAGTAAATTCGCGCCCCATGATCCGCCGCAAGCGTGCTTGCAGGCTACCACCGTCTTCGACATCGGCCCGAAAAGTAATCCGCTCTTTGCCGTTTGAAATATCGCGCAATACAAAGGCCACATCAGGCGCTGCCATTGCCAGCCGCTTAACCACATCGCCAATCGCCCGCGCTTCAGCCACCGCCGAGCGCAAGAATTTCAGGCGTGCGGGCGTGGCATGAAACAGGTCTCTCAGCTCCACCGTGGTGCCCTGCGGCCCCGCCACCGGCGTCAGCGCGCTCATCTTGCCGCCATCAACCACCAACCGAAAAGCGCCATCCGCTGCGGCAAACCGAGAGGTAATGCTCAGCCGCCCCACGGCCCCGAGCGAGGGCAAAGCCTCACCCCGAAAACCGAATGAATGGATATTCAGCAGGTCGCTGCCGTCAATTTTAGAGGTCGCATGGCGCGACAAGGCCAACGGCATTTCTACCTCCGGAATCCCCGTGCCGTCATCCACCACCCGCAGCAGGGTTTTGCCGCCATCGGCATAATAAATTTCAACCCGTCGTGCCTGCGCATCCAGCGCATTTTCAACCAGTTCCTTAATAGCAGATGCTGGACGCTCCACAACTTCCCCCGCCGCAATCCGGTTAGCGGCAGCGTCATCAAGCTGCCGAATAGGCTGCCGGTCTTGCAGGATATGGGGGTTTTGTGCGTTCATACCACAACTCATAGCATGGGCATGGCTGATTCTAAAAGCATCAACAAACGCCCGTCGGGCCTGCCCGACATGCGCTGACGAGGTGGATTACTAACCCTCGCAATTTTGTATTCAAATTGCGAGGGTCGCCGAGGCAGCGCACCGCCAGAACTGTCCGGGAGTTCTACAGCTAAACTGTTAGCGCTTATATCCTTTCAAGCTAGCCGCATTTTCTAGTGCCGTTTTATAGCCATCCATAATTGTCTGTATCTCATTGATCAGCACACCGAAATCTTCTCCGGAAAGATCCACATATTCTCCATGCGCAATCTCATTACGCTTCTTGACTAGGCTTTCATCAATAAGTTTAAAATGAGTTTCAAAACTCGTTATGTCTATGTCTAACCACCTTGCAATATCCGAAAAAACTTCGGATCTAAGATTGGCCGTTCTCAATACGTCTGACATCCGAAGTTTTGCCGTTTCATCCATACCATCACGAATAAAATCAAGTGCATCAATATTCTGAGCGGCGTTTTTAGACTCTGAAAGAGTATTCAATTTTTGTTTCAGGCCAAAAACCCCAAAACAGCTCTTTAACTCGGTGTAGCTGCAGCGCTGGCCTTCAACAAAGCTCAAGTAATGATTGGACGATGAGGTAATAAAACCTTCCCAGTGCGCGTAAAGCAAGGCAACACCAGCCCTGATAAATGGTTTTCTCTGGTGGCCGTTAGTTTTTGCTCCTGTTTTAAATACAGAAAGCTCTTTCTTACGCCATGCTATTTCTTTATCGAGCGCATTTTGAAATTCGTCTAGTGTTCTAATTTTCACCATAAAAAAACTTCACGGCTTTAGAAAGTCTTTGGCAATAGGCAGTAAGTTTGTAAGTCTCTGCGGCCCACTTATTCCTGCTCCAGAATACTTAGTAAATGTTTGGTTATCCCGTATGCCTTTTGCCTTTTGAACGATAAATTTATTCCTTTTAATGGAATTCATCTTTTTGAGAGCCGCCAAATTCTTCGCTACGCCAGTAGACAGCACTTCAAAATTCGACATTAAAAATTGCCCCTTAAATGCTGATCCATCCCATCGTTGAAAAGCGGATTTTCCTAATGCCTCATCAAGAATTTTGAATGTTTGATCAAAAATTTCACCTTGCTTCTTAAGATCAAATTTCTTGTCAGATGCCAGTTTATATAGAGCGTCATCTAAGTATTCGTTCACGTCCAAACCGCGAACATAATCAATGTTTGTAAAGGCAAAGAACCGCAATACCAGCTCCACACCAGTTTGTGATTCCAGTGCCTTTTTTGTCTGTCTTGTGGAACGCACAAATGAACTATTTTGGGACCGCTCAATTAGCCAATCATAAAATTTTGGGTTAATCGAAATTGCAATACTATTTCTTACTTCCTGTTCACTCAATCGGACGCCGCCCGTATTTAGTCTCTGAAATAGCTCATATTTTGCAGAGGAATCGCTTTCAGATTTTAAAATCTCCACCCTTATCCGAGCACGTTTTATCTCAATTTGCAGGATTTTGTCTAGACTGTCGCCACTGCCTCTCTTGGTTTCCGCCCACAGCTTCCCTTGTAGGCTTGGCAAGAAACGTGTGGCACCGAGCTTTAGCGGCCCCAAATCCTTTGCACGATCACCTTGTAAATCACCTGTTAGCTGAAGGATCGTCGAAACTCGCTGCAAACCATCAATCAGCTCCCATACACCATCGTCATTTTGAAAAACAAAAATCGAAGGTATTGGTATTCCTAATAGAAGGGATTCAATGAATCTGGTTTTCCGCTCGTCATCCCACCTAAACAAACGCTGAAAAGCTGGGTCAATAATCAGCTCGCCATCGCGATACAAATTTATTAATTCTCCCAAAGACATATCGTAACCATCGGTAACGACATTTTTTCTCGCGCGTTCAACTTCTGAAGCTAATGACATTTTTTACCTAAGTGACTTCTCTAACACGACGTTGAACCATTTGCTTCAACTTGTCACCAATAAAGTCAGTTTCTTCGTTCTTTTTACCGGAAAGGCGCACCGCCAGAACTGCCCGGCACATCCAGCCAGCTCGGCTTTGGCTCAGGGAGGGCAAGCCCCCCATTCGCCAAAGCCGCAATTTTTGCAGGCAAAAACCGGTGGCCCTTACGGGCCATCGCCTCGCTACGCTCGGCGGCGCTTGTGGCTACTCGGCCGCTAAGCCTTCAGGCTGACCCACCACCACAAAGCGCAGTTTTTCTGGCTGGTATAGCTTTGCGGCCACACGGTTAATCTCGTCAAGAGAAACCGCATTCACCAAGTCGTTGCGCTCAACGATATAGCTGATGGGCAGCTGCACCACTTGCAGCCCCGCCAGTATCCCCGCGATCTCGGCATTGCCGTCAAAGCGCAGCGGGTAGGCCCCCGTGAGGTAGCGCTTGGCCACGTCCAGCTCTTCTGCCGTTACGCCGGTTGTTGCCACTTTAGCCCACTCATCCTGCACAATGCCCACGGCCTCGGCCACGATATCATTGCCACTATTAAAGTGGCCCATATAAAGCGCCGCGTGCTCGTAGGGTAACAGGAAGCTGGAAATCCCGTAGGTCAGCCCACGCTCTTCGCGCACCTCAACATTGAGCCGCGCCGTAGAAGACCGCCCGCCGATGATGTGGTTCAGCACATAAGCCGCAAGGTAATCATCGTCGTCCCGCTTTAGCCCAGGTTGTGCAAAAATCACAACGGATTGTGGGGTGTCAAACGCGATCGCCGTTATACCTGCGTCCAGCACGGGCGTAATATCAGGCACACTATCCGTAATATCATCAGGCAATTCGCCGAGCAGTTCGTCCAGCAGCAGGCCCAGCGCTTCGGGGGTGATATCGCCGACCACCCCAATTTTCACATCGTTACGGCCAAGCGCATTTCGGTGGGCTACGCGCATATCGTCCGGCGTAAGCGCCGCCACAGCTTCCAAGGTACCATCGGTGGGCCGGCCATAGGCATGCTCAGGAAATACCATCGCTTGAAACGCCGTGCCACCAATGGATTGCGGGTCTGTTTCATCCGAGCGCAGGCCAGAGTTCACTTGCCCGCGCACCCGCTCAAAAGCCACTTCGCCAAAGGTAGGCTCGTTCAGCGCCAAGCGCAGCAGGGCCGCGCTTTCTGCCAGATTACTGGTCAGCATAGAGGCCGTTATGCTCACGCTATCGCGCCCCGTGCTAAACCTGAAGCGCGCACCCAGCTCGTCTGAGCGCTCGGCAAAGGTGGTGGCGTTCATATCGCCCGCGCCCTCTTCCAGCAACCCAACCATCAGGTTCGTGGCCCCCAGTTTTTCAGGAGCATCCTGCGAGGCCCCGCCACGAAAGCTGAACTGGAAGGCGACCATCGGAATGCTTGGCTCTTGCACCAGCCACGCGGTTATCCCGCCGGGCGAAGTGACTACTTGAATATCGGTGGCAGCGCGCACCGGAAGGGCGGCCAGTAGCACAAAGGCAAATGCGAAAATCCTGATCATTGGCTTGTCTCCTTTTCGCCCATCAAATACCCTGTTACCGAGCGGCGGATGTCCAGCACATCTTGTGCTGCCGCCAAAATATCGGCCTCAGTCACGGCTTGCAAAATATCGGGCCAGGCCGCTACATCTGCCACCGTTAACCCTGAGGTCAGCGCCGCACCGTAACGCCGCGCCAGCCCGCTTTGGCTATCCATCGCGTAAATCTCGCT
>WTAL01000167.1 GCA_013139635.1 Paracoccaceae bacterium | reverse complement strand
GCCATTCTGAAGTTCTTTCGAAAAATTATCCCAAAACAATGGCCAGACTTTCGAACACAAGTCACAGATAATTTCCGCATCACCTCAGACCAAAACCTTCGGGCTTTGCAGGGAATAGAGTATAGTAGGCAAGAAGGCGTCAAAGTATCCGCCGCCGGTTTCATTACGCCTTACGTTTGAAGAGCGCGTCATGTTGGACTGCGCATCCGCCGGAATGTCGCTTGGGGCGTATATTCGTGAGAAAATACTCGGCGATGACGTTTCTCCGCGCCATACACGTGGCAAATTCCCTGTAAAGGATCATGCGGCGTTGGGGCGGGTTTTGGGTGCTCTGGGGGCTTCACGGCTGTCATCGAACCTAAATCAGCTGGCAAAGGCGGTGAATTCAGGCTCCCTTCCCGTTACGCCGGAAACCGAGACGGATTTGGCCGAGGCCTGCGCCAGTATTTTGCAATTGCGCAATGACCTGCTGCGCGCCTTGGGATCAATACCGGAGGCTCGGCCATGATCCTGAAAGGCTCTCAGCGCGGCAATGCAGCGGAACTCGCCCGTCATTTGATGAATGCGCAGGATAATGAACATGTGGAGTTGCATGATATTCGTGGCTTTGCCAGTGAAAGCCTGAGCGGTGCGATGCAAGAAACGCAGGCCATAGCCAAAGGAACACGCTGCAAGAAGTTCCTGTTTTCGCTCAGGCTGAATCCGCCGCAGGATGCGCGGGTGCCAATTGAACATTTTGAGGCTGCAATTGAACAAATCGAGCAAAAGCTGGGGTTGGATAACCAGCCCCGCGCCATTGTATTCCACGAAAAGGAAGGGCGGCGGCATGCGCATGTGGTTTGGTCGCGGATTGATGCGGAAAAAATGAAAGCTATCGAAATTCCCTACTACAAAAATCAGCTCATGGATGTTTCCAAGGAATTATTCCTTGAGCATGGCTGGAATATGCCCAAGGGATTTATTGATCGGGAATTGCGCAACCCGCTGAACTTTACCCGCGCAGAATGGCAGCAGGCCAAGCGTATCCAGCAAGACCCGCGTATGATCAAAGCGATGTTTCGCGAATGTTGGAAGGCCTCGGATAATGCCGAAACGCTCAAAATCGCGTTGCAAGAGAAAGGCTTCTATCTGGCCAAAGGGGATCGACGCGGCGTTGTTGCGGTTGATTTTAGGGGCGAAGTGTACGCCCTCGCCCGCTGGACGGGGATCAAGGCTAAAGACGTGAAAGCGCGCATTCCTGCGCCTGACAAACTGCCATCGGTGGAGAAAACCCGTGCGCATATCGCCTCACGTATGAACGCGCAGCTGAAAACCTATGTGCGGGAAATTAAGGGCAACTATCGCGACCTCAAACCCTCCATTGAATACAGGCGCACCCAACTGGTGCAGCGGCATCGTATTGAGCGCAAACGCCTGAATGACGGCCACAAGGCCCGCTGGCAAAAGGAAACCAACGCCCGCGCCGCCCGCCTGCCCAAAGGCATTGGCGGCATTTGGAGCCGTATCACGGGCAAGCATTCAAAGATCAGGCAGGAAAACGAAACACAAACATGGCAATCGCACCTGCGCGACGGCTCTGAGAAAGATACGTTGATTATGGATCAGCTGGCTGAGCGGCAAAAACTGCAAAAGACTATTTTGCGTGTGCGTGGCCAGCATTTGCAGGATATCAATGAAATCCGCCATGAAATAGCTGAATACCTATCTATGCAGCGAAGTAATTTGCCGAAAATCGAGGCTTTCGATAAAGCCTCTGGGATGAAGAAAATTGATTTGCAGCACGGCCATAGTACCGATGGCCCCGTGCATGAACGATAAATCCAAACTCGTACAACAGAACAAACTGGGAAACCCGAGGGTACACCCATACTTTTACCGTAAAAGGCCAAGGAGTTGTCGATTTACCGGAAAAATGGCACCCTCTTCCGCCTCGTATGGCGTTATGCGTTCTACATCTGAGAACTGGACCTCTAGTGGGTTGGGCATTTTATCTACAAGCGGTGCGCCGTATTGCTTGAACTGATGTGCCGTGAGGTCCAATACAATATTTTCCAATTCAACCCAATAATGCCACTCATTGTCGTTTCGATTGTGTCTGACGTCAGCGTCTATGGACCTATCGCGGAATTGTGCCGCTCCTTTAACCGCGTATTATACGCAAAAGGAGAAACGAAACGGCATCACAACATACAGCAGAATTCAGACAGGAAGCAGTGCGCGTAGCACTGACGAGCGGATTGGGTCGCAAGCTGGTAGCTTCTGACTTCGGCGTTGGCTTTTCGACGTTGAGCCGCTGGATACAATTGGAGCACAGAGAACTGCTTGAACCGACGTCCCAGAGCGATCTGGAAGCGGAAGTAACCCGGCTTCTCCGCGAGGAGAGGGATGTGTGAAAAAAGCCGCCATACAAAGACCGCCAGATGAATGCGTAGCAGTCACCGAAAGGGATCTTCACGGGTCAAAAGCCATGAGGTTTAGATTTGCCGAAGAAAACCGCGCTGCCATTTCGACCGAACGCCTGTGCCGGATCATGAACGTTAGTTCGCGCGGCTACCGTGCTTTCCGGTCCCGCCCGAACAGCCAAAGCCAGCGTAAGGATATGGTATTGCTGGCGCATATCAGAGAACAACACCGCCTGTCCTTGAGTGGCTACGGCAGGCCAAGAATGACGGAGGAGCTGAACGAACTTGGACTGAATGTTGGTCATCCCCCTGCCCTCTCAGTGATTGCATGCAATCACCTGCCGATAATAGTTGTCGATATTAGCTATATTTGGACTCACGAGGGCTGGTTGTATCTAGCCGTGGTTCTGGATTTATATTCGAGCCGAGTCATCGGCTGGGCCGTCAGTAATCGTATGAAGAACGACTTGGCGATCCGTGCTTTGGATATGGCGGTGGCCCTGCGAAAACCACCAAAGGGCTGCATTCATCATTCGGACCGTGGTTCCCATCGAATGCCCCTAGATTTGTAGACACCTTGTTTGTTAATTTTGGAAGCAAGGAGGAGGCTATGTTCAGACACAGATTTACGGAAGAGTTTAAGCGCGATGCGGTCGCACAGGTGGTTGATCGGGGGTATGCGGTCAGCGAAGTTGCTGAACGGTTGGGTATCTGCAAAAGCCGCTTTACACGTGGAAAGCACATTATTCTAAGCCAGCCAAGAAAGCCGCGGTAGGTCCAGATCAAAGTGCCGAGATACGGCGGCTAAAGGCAGAGTTGCTTCGGGTCACTGAGGAACGTGATATCTTAAAAAAGGCCACGGTGTACTTCGCCAAGGATGCAAAATGAGGTACACTTTTATTCACTGCCCGGCAGGGTATTGCGTAGCAATGCACGAGAGGGGAGGAGCATCGCCCGATATTTGCAATCCGTGCGATGTGTCGCTGTCTGCGCGTCCACCCTAGTGGGTTTTATGCGTGGCTGAAGAACCCTCTTTGCAAAAGAGCCAAGGAGGATGCCCGCCAGACTGAATTGGTCACAGAGGCGTGGAAGGGTAGCGGCAAGGTCTACGGATATCGTAAACTGCACGACGATTTATGTGATCAAGGCGAGACCTGCTGCCCGAACCGTGTGGCGCGTTTGGCTCGACTGGCGGGCATCAAGGCCCAGATCGGCTATAAACGCCGCCCCGGCAAGTATGGCGGCAAGCCGTCGGTTGTCGTGGATAATACGCTGAGCCGCCAATTTGATGTGGATGTGCCGGACCGGTTCTGGGTGACGGATATCACCTACATCAAAACCCCTTCTCGGTGATTGCATGCAATCACCTGCCAGGCAGCGTATGAAGGCTATTCATATTTGGCGGTAATCATTGATCT
>WTAL01000064.1 GCA_013139635.1 Paracoccaceae bacterium | reverse complement strand
CGATCTTGCGGGGCTTCAGCGCTTCGGGCACTTCGCGGATGAGATCCACATGCAGCAGGCCGTTGGCCGTAATGGCATCGGTGGCGCGCACGTGGTCAGCCAGCTGGAAGCGCTTTTCAAAGGCGCGAGTGGCGATGCCGCGGTGCAGGAAGTTGGTTTGGGTCTCCGCCTCGGCTTTTTTGCCGGCAATCACTAGCTGGCCATCGCGGGCCTCGATCGTGAGTTCTTCTTCCGAAAAGCCAGCCACGGCGATGGTGATGCGGTAAGCATCCTCGCCGGTTTTTTCGATATTATAAGGGGGGTAGCTAGAGCCGCCATCAGTGCGGGTCACGTTATCCAGAATGCTCGCCAAGCGGTCATAGCCGACGGTTGAGCGGTAAAGGGGGGTTAGGTCAAAATTTCGCATTGGGTATCCTCCATTGAGCGACACAAGGTGGCTTTCCTTACGGACAAGCCGGTTTCACAGGCCCGTTTGGCGCCTGATAGTTAAAAGGTAGGTAGGCCTGCGCGGCTTTCAAGGGGTGCAATTTGGCGTGGCGCGCGCTATCTTTAGCCGAGCAACGAAAGGGCTGCGCATGGCGAATGATCACAAGTTTTGGGATAGGATGGCAAAGCGCTATGCGAAATCTGCGGTTTCTGACGAGGTGGCCTATCAGGAGAAGTTGCACAAAACCCGTGCGGTTTTAACGGCTGATTCCACGGTTCTAGAATTTGGCTGTGGCACGGGGTCCACCGCGATAACCCTTGCGCCAGAGGTGCAGGACTATCTAGCGACAGACATTTCGGGCGAGATGCTGGGCATTGCACGGGGAAAGGCAGACGGCATCAACAACCTCCGTTTTGAACAAAAACACCTAGAGGAAATAACCCCGCCCGAGAGTGGGTTTGATGCTGTGCTTGCCCATAGCATCCTGCACCTGCTCCCCGATAAAGAAGCGGCAATTGCGCGGGCATTTGCCCTGCTCAAACCCGGCGGCGTGTTTATTTCCAGCACCACCTGTATGGCCAAAGGCGGTTTTTTGAAGCCGCTGATATGGGCGGGAAACAAAATGGGCTTGCTGCCGATGGTCAAGTTTTTTAGTGCGGATGCGCTGGTTGACGCGGTCAATGCTGCTGATTTCACCATTGAAGATCGCTGGCAGCCCACGCCGAAAGCAGCCCTCTTTATGATTGCACGAAAACCGCTCTAACGGTTCTTAATCTAACACGGGGAATTGCTAAAATACCTTTTTAACAATTGAGTTCCTAAAGTGAATCCTTGCTCAGCCACAGCCCAAGAAAAAACCCCAACAGCAGGTTTAGGCTGAAAGTAATGGTAAAAATGAGCAATCTTGATATTGCTGATGTACCAACGAAAAGGGAAGCGGCTGCACTGAGCGCGCACATGAAAGCAAAGTAGCGGGCATGAGTGTAAGAAAACATCACGGACTCAACCGAAAAAAATCTGTTGTGCCCCGCCAGAATTGACCATGCGAAAAGTGTGCTCGCGAACACAACTGATTGTGTTAATATTCCCGTAGCATATTTACGCATTATCTTCAGCGGCTCCCTCATCATGCTCCATCGCAATCTGCTTCGCCGCCTTCGCCCCCAGCACTTTCAGCGTTTCCACTTGCCCCACAAGGTTGCCGCTACCGTGCGAGAGCTTTGATATCGCCGCCGCGTGGCTGGATTGCGCTTGAGTTAAGCGCTCGCCGACCTTCTCCATATCTTGCGTGAAGCCGACAAATTTATCATAAAGCAGCCCCGCCCGCTTGGCGATATCCATGGCGTTTTTGTTACGGCGATCGATTGACCACAGGTTATCAACCGTCTTCAAAGCCACCATCAGGTTGGTGGGCGAGGCGATGACGATGTTCCGTTCCGAGGCATAAAGCGAAAGGTCGGGGCTGGCCTTTACCGCCTCTGAAAATGCGCTTTCGATCGGCATAAACAGGATCACATAATCCACCGAGCCATCGTCAAACTCATGGTATTTCTTGGCGCTCAGCGTGTCGATATGGGTTTTGACCGAGCCAACATGCAGCTTCATATTGGCCACCCCCGTGGCTTCGTCCTCAGCATTTACCGCACGCTCATACGCCACCAAGGAGACCTTGCTATCCACCACCAGCCGCCGCCCGCCGGGCAGGTTAACCACCACATCGGGCCGAAAGGCCTGCCCCTCGTCACCACGATAATGGCTCTGCACCTCATATTCCTCACCCTCGCGCAGGCCCGAGCGCTCAAGGATGCTGGCCAGCACCATTTCCCCCCACGCGCCCTGCTTTTGCTGGTCGCCCTTCAGGGCTTTCGTGAGGTTATGGGCCTCCAGTGATACTTCTGCACTCTGTTGGGTCAGCGTTTCAATCTGGTGCTTAAGCGCCACGCGGTCCTTGCCCGCCGCCTCATGCACCCCGCGCAGCTCGGCCTCAAATTTGCCGATATGCTCCTTAAGCGGTTGCAGCACCATCTTGAGGCGCTCGCTATTTTGCCGCTCGAATTTTTCGCCGTGGGTGTCCAAAACCTGCCCCGCCAGCGCCTTAAACTCGGCTTTCAGGTGCTCGCCGTTTTCGTTCAGAAGCCTTAGTTCCTTCGCATTGTTCTGCGCTTGAATTTCAAGCGAGGTTTCCAGCCGCACGTTTTCTTCGCGTGCGTCTGCCAGCGCCCCCTGCGCCACCCGCAATTCGCCCACCAGTTCCGCCAACTGGGCCTCATACCCTTCGGCTTGCCCCTGTGCGCCCATCACTTCCGCTTCGGCCCGCGCCAGTGCAGCTTTGCGCCTATTCACAAAGGCCCAAAGCGCGGCTAGGGCGAGGCCCGCAATTAGGGCCTTAATCCAGTCGGGGCTGGCTTGCAGCTCAGCTAGAATTTGCTCAATCATTTTGCCCCTCCTTAAACCGTGTCGGCAGGTGTATCATCTTGTTGAGTCGCAAGTTTTTATAGCCCTCGGTAAAGTGGATTAGCTCAAACCCCATAGAGGAATCCTTCAGGATCAGGAATTGGGCAAAGGGCAGCGCAATGATTGGCACGTTCATCGCCTCGGCAAAATATATCGCGTAGGGGCATACAAATGTCGGGTCAAAATCCGGCCCGTGCTGCCAGACAGATTTCACAAAATCATCCCCTCCCAGCAGCCCGCCGGGCCGCAGTTTTTCATACATCAACATCATGTCAATCGTGATGCCGCGCAAAGTATGATCACCGTCGATATAAGCCATATCAAGGCTTTCCGGTGCGATGTCTGGCGTAGCCTCTTTGGTGGTGCAGCGCATAACGTGGCGCTTGTCTTTGGCAAAGTCAGTGCAGGACATCGCCTCGGCAAAAATGCTTTCAAAAACCGCATTATTTTTGTTGGCGGGCTTGTTCCAGTCAGGTAATTGCTGCCAAGGGTCTATCATCGTATAGCGCTTTATACTGCGGCAATGTTGCAACAGATGCGCGGCAAAAGCCCCGCGCCACACGCCAACCTCGGTAATATCTGCCACTTTTTCCTGCCGGATGATTTGGCTCCACATATCCTCGCGGTTGGCGGCGGCGGCGGCAATGTTTTGGATAGCCATGAGGCGGTCGAGCATAGTATGATCCCTGTTTTTGGCTTACCTTAGCTGATCGAACAAATGCTGAACAGAGGTTTTAACGTGCCGAAAGCGGTCTCCGCCCAAATGGGTGCCGCCATACCAGCGAGTCACGACGATAATGGCGTCCTCTAGCTCCTCCCGCGCCATCATCTGCAAAATGATCATCCCCGCACCGCCTTCGCCGTCATCGTTTTTGGCCTCGGTGCCATCCGCGAGCCGCGCCGCCCATGTGTTATGGCTGGCCTTGGCGAATTTCTTCGCCCGCTTTAGCTGCTTCAAAAAGGCCTTGATATCGGCCTGTGAGCGCACCACCCCTGCGCTTGCCGCATATTTGCTACCCCGATCAGACACCACGCCAAGATGCTGGATGAATTCTTCTTTAATGGCTTTCACGCACCGCTCCCTGTGGCTTTAACTGACCTCACTAAACCAGTTGGGACTTATATACTTAACTAGCCAAAATGGACTTGACACCAGCCTTGTTTATGGCTAGTTTAATCTCAACAGGAGAGATTAGGCGCATGTCAGATACACTTAGCACATTTGAGTTCTTTCAGAAAT
>WTAL01000174.1 GCA_013139635.1 Paracoccaceae bacterium | reverse complement strand
GACCTGCTTTCGTGGGAGGCTGAGCCGATTGTGGAGGCGTTTGCGCCTGAGCGGGTGCGGGCTGTAAGCCTGCGGGCGAAGATCGCGCGGGCGGTATCGGAAGCGATGATGGATTGTGTGCATAGCCGCGCGGTGCTGGCTGATCGGATGAGCGAATTCATGGGTGAGCCTGTTTCTGTGAACATGTTGAACGCCTATGCCTCGGAGGCGCGGGAAGATCACTCTATGCCGTTCATCCGGCTACTGGGGCTGATCCATGCCACTGGGGATGTGCGGTTGTTGCAGCTCGGGGCCGAGATGTTTGGCTATTCGGTGGTTGAGAACAAGTATTTAAGGTGGGTCGATGTGGGCCGGTTGGCGGATGTTAAAGAGACCATCGACAAGGATTTCAGCGCGGCGCGGCGCTTGGCAAAGGCGGGGTTTAAGTGATGGATGCTCAAGAACTGTTCTTTAAGGATCGCGGATTATACGCGAGGGTTTTGAAGCTTGTAGATGAGCAAACTAAAGAGCGCAGCATTGTTGATGTGGCGCTCGACATGGGTGCTTCGCCAAGCACTATTGATAAGTGGGTGCGTGGAGACGGGCCTGTTCATTTTCTCCCTATGGTTCGATTGGCGGCACTTACCAGCACCTCCCTTGATTGGTTGGCATATGGCGACATGTTTGACCGATTTATCGTTTCGGATGCCTGTGGAGATATGTTTTGAGCCGCGCGAATTTCCCAGAATGGTGGTCTCCCAAGGACTTGGCGGCGGCGAAGCTGGCTGGCTTGGGTGGGACGGTCCAGTCGCTAAACGCTAAGGCGTTGCGCGAGGGCTGGCGGGATGCGCTGACGCTGGACGGGCGGTCTATGTGCCGGAATTCAGAGGGACGCGGCAAGGGCTATGAATACCGGATTGGTGTGCTGTCTGAGGCCCAGCAGGACGAGCTTTATATGAAGTGGTCGCGTGAAAATGCGGTGGCGGCTAAGCCTAAGGCGGCGCTGGTCGTCCGGGCTTCGGACCAAGAGCGGATTGAGGCTTTTGCCAAGGCCAGCCCGAAGAAGAAGGCCGTAGCGCGTGTGCGGTTTGATGCGCTGATGTTGGTGGAGAAATATCGTGCCAGCATGAGTGTGCGGGAGGCGGTTGAGGCGGTGGCTGCGCTGATCGGCAAGGGGCCAAGCACGATATATGGCTGGATGAATTTGGTTAAGCCGGTGATTAGGGACACGCAATACTGGGAGGCGTTTCTAGCGCCCCAGCACAAGGGCAAGGGTGGCATTAATGCCGAGTGCGACCCGATGGCATGGGCCGCTTACAAGGCGCTGTATCTTGATTTGGAGAAGCGTAGCTATACAAATTCCTATCGCTTTGCAGAGAAGGCCGCGAAGGAAAACGGGTGGCAGCTTGCCAGCCCAGCGGCCATGCAGGCACGGATTAAGCGGGAAATCCCGTGGGTGATGGTGGTGCTTTGTCGCGAGGGGCGCGATGCACTTTGGCGGATGTTTCCGCACCAACGCCGCGACAGAACTATGTTTCATGCGCTTCAGGGTGTGCAGGCCGATGGGCACAAGATGGACCTTTGGGTGCGCTTTCCTGATGGCGAAGTTACGCGCCCGCTAATCACCATGGTTTCAGACGTTTATTCCAACAAGTTTCTTGGCTGGCATATATCCAAAACGGTTTCTTCAACCGCCACAAGGTTAGCCTTTGCGCGGGTGTTTAAGGACTGGGGTATTCCGGAATGGGCACTGATGGACAACGGCATGGAGTATGCCAGTAAAGAAATTACAGGCGGGCAGAAAACGCGCTTCCGGTTCAAGGTTAAGGAAGACGAGTTGGACGGCATCTTGACGGTTATGGGCATTAAGGCGCATTGGGCGCAGCCCGGACGCGGGCAATCCAAGCCGATTGAGCGCAGCTTTCAGGATATCTGTAATTACATCGCCAAAGACCCGCGTTTTTCTGGCGCATATACGGGTAATAGCCCGGTGAACAAGCCAGCTTACAACTACGATCCGCGCGACAAAGCAGTGAACTATGATGAATTTCGCGCGATATTTACGGAGGATATCGCCGATATTAACGCCCGCACGGGCCGCAACACCGATGTTTGCGAAGGCAAATTGAGTTTTGATCAGGCGTTTGAGGCCAGCTACAAAGCCGCCACAATCCGCAAGCCAACCGCCGAGCAGCTGCGCATGGCGCTGATGAAAGCCGAGCGGGTGACCGCACGCAAGCCAACCGGCGAAGTGCATTTGCGCAAGAACCGCTTCTGGGCTGAGTTCCTGACCGAGCAAATTGGCGAAAAGCTGACCTTGCGGTTTGACCCAGACAATATCCATGACGGCGTGTCGGTTTATGACTTTGAGAACCGCTACTTGGGGGATGCTGAGTGCATCATGAAAGTGGGCTTTTTGTCAGAGGATGATGCGCGGGAGCAAGGGCGAAAGCGGACCAAGTTTGTGCGCAATACCGCTGAAAACGCCAAGATCGCGCGCGAGGTGGGGATCAGCAAGGTGGCCGCAATGCTGCCGGATGTTGAGCCTGTTGAAGAGCCGGAAATCGCACCCGCAGCGGTCCGCCTATTCCAGCCCAAAACCTTGGGCAGCACTGCGCTGGCGCTGGATGATGATCTTGAGGAAGAGGATGATTTCGAGAATTCCGCACTGGGTAAGATTGGCCGCGTCGTAGCGATGCATGCCAGCCAGAGGCGGAAATAAATGGCGAGATGGTGTTTCGAGCACCATCCCGCCGACCACCGAAGTGGCGTTAGCGCGCCCTGAACATTGCAGAAAAAGGAGCACGATATGAGCATCACAGAAACCAAGGGGCAATTCAATGCCGCTGAACATGAGGCAGAAGCGGAGGCATTGCGCCAACGCATTCGGGCGATCATGAAGGGCGAAAGCACGACCCAGACAGCGCTGCAAAAGGAGAGCGAGATCCCGCACGGGACATTTACTAACTGGTTCGCGGGCACATATCCGGGGCGCGTTGATAATGTGAATGCCAAAGTGCTGAAATGGCTCGATGCGCGGGAGGCCAACAAGGCCTTGGCGCTGACCATCCCGTCTGCACCTGATTTTGTGGACACACCAACCTCGCAGCGGATCGCGCAGGTGCTTCAGACAGCACAGGTGATGCCTGACATGGCCTTAATTGTGGGTGGCGCCGGTGTTGGCAAGACCATGACCTTGCAGCGCTACAAAGCGGAGAACCCTTATGTGACTATCATCACAGCGCGGCCGAGCTCGGCACGGGCCAACCCGCTGTTCTCGGCACTTGGTCGGGCATTGGGCGTGAAAGATACCAGCCCTGCTATGTTGTTTGATGCCGTTGCCGATATGGTGAAAAATCACCACCACCTGATTGTAATCGACGAGGCCCAGCACCTGAAGATGGACGCGCTGGAGGAGCTGCGCGGGCTTCATGACCAGCACGGTGTTGGCATTGTGCTTATGGGCAATCAGGATGTGCATAGCCGCCTGACCTCGGGCAAGTTCGAGGCCGATTTTGCCCAACTGTTCAGCCGGATCGGGTTGCGTTTGGTGCTGGATAAGGTCGGTGTGGCCGATGTGAGAGCCATCCTGAAAGCGTGGAAGGTGGATGAGGCGGATTTAACCAAAACCTGCCGCCACATAGCCGGTCAACCCGGCGCGCTGCGCGTGCTCTCAAAAACCCTGCGCATGGCCCATATGATCGCGGGCGCTGAAGGTAAGCCGCTTTGTGCCAAGCACATTGATGATGCCTACGGATACATGAGCAATGGGGGGTCGAAATAATGGCGGATCGTATTTCTGACGAGGCGTTTGAGGTCCTGACTTTGAGCAAAAAGCTCGAATTTGTGGCGATGTATTTGGGTGCGATTGACGAGGTTGGCCTACGAGAAGTTGGCAACGAGGATATTGCAACCATGCTGATGCATTCCCTTGTAATGGCGCGCCATCGCGATGATGAGCGCTTGGCCGTGTTGCGGCTGGAGATTGCCTTTGAGCAGGCAGCAGAGCCTGATTCCAATGTGGTGAGCTGGCCGGTGATTGCTCGTAATGTGCGTAAAAATGTGTATCGCGAAGGCGATTTACGTTGCGAAATTATTGTGCGGGGATCTGAATAATGGATCGGAAAACCGAAAAGCTGATGCGTGAATATCCGACCTTCAACCCCGAGTTCCTGCCTGCGGCGGACCTGAAAGACCGGCTGGAACTGCTCGATGATTTTTGCTCTATGGAGGTATTCCGGCGCGGGCGCACCGGGCATCACATCACCACCGAGCCAAGCGCGCGGCACCCAAAAGGGCGCAAGGTGGCGCATTTTGACAATGCTGCTGATGCGGATTTTGTCTGTGCGTTGATCAACAGCTGGCATGCCGGGCGCTTGCAGGTGGTGCCCATGGAAATTCGAATTGAGGGAGAGACATCATGAGACCGAAGATTTCTGACATCATTGCCGCCGTTGGGGCGCATTATGGTATCGCCAAAACCGATATTGAATCGGACCGGCGGGAAGCCAGTTTGGTGCATGCCCGGCATGTCAGCTTTTGGCTGGCCAAAGAGCTGACGTTGCTTAGCTACCCGCAAATCGGCATGGCGATGCACCGTGACCACACCACCGTCATGCACGGTTTCCAGACTATCGAAACAAAGCGGGGCGCGGATGATGTGCTGCAGGCAGACCTTTACGAGTTGATCGGTCGCATGGATTCGATGGTGCCGCCGCTGGCGGAATTTGTGGAGCAGCTCAAATTCGTTTCGCCCGAAATTCTGGCGCGCAAGCTCCAGCATGCTGTGCGGATCACTGGCGGGTTCTGGACCCCGCCGCAAACTAAATACGGCGACCACCTGTTTGTGATTGACCTGATGGGCGTGAATGCCAGCGGGTTTGATCAGGAAGAGGCCTGCCATAACTGGCGCAATATTGCGCTGCGTGTAGCAAAAGCCCAAGCGGCATAAAGGAGAGAGATTATGACAGATGCAACCAAGGTGCCAGTAGCGGTGATTGATGTTGGAGGCCAGCCTCATATGCGGGATGCCAAAGGCGCGCTGCTGCCCGTGGAGCTGGTGAAACCAGAGCATGCTTTGGAGGATGACGTAGTGCGCGCCGCCATTTATTTCGCCAAGGAACTATCGGCGGAGATCGGGCGGTTTCGCGGCCATACAATGACTGATCTCGGTGTTTTTGACGCCTTATTGGCAGAGAAATACGGCGCGAAAAAGGGTGGCGCAAAGGGCAACCGGACTTATCAGAGCTACGACGGCTGCCTAAAAATCACGGTGCAGGTGGCAGATTTTATCGACTTCGGGCCGCAGCTTCAGATCGCCAAGTCACTGGTAGATGAATGCCTGATCGAGTGGGCCGCAGGTAGCCGCCCGGAAATTCGCGCCGTCATCACCAACGCCTTCAGTACCGACAAGGAGGGCAAGATCAACCGCACGGAAATCTTCCGGTTATTGCGGCTTGAAAGCGGCTCCGATCCGCGCTGGTCAAAAGCCATGGATGCCATCCGTGATGCCATGCGCATCACCGGCTCCAAGGAATATTTGCGTTTCTATGAGCGCGATAAGCCAACCGATGGGTGGCGACCCATCACCATCGACCTTGCCAAAACGGCACCCACAATCACCACTGAAAAGGACTAGACCCATGCAAAAGAACCGTTTGAACAAAGCCGACATCGCAGCTCTTGCCTCCGAGGAGGGGCGGCTGGATACGGTCGGCACCGAAATCGCGTTAATGCGGATATTCAAAGCCATGAGCGCGGCACTGGCGGAAGGCAAAGAGGTTTATATCGAAGGGTTTGGTGGGTTTGAGCCTTTTGAGCGCAAAGCCCGCAATTCCCGCAATCCGTCTACGGGCGAGAAACTTGTGACACCGGCCAAGATTGTGGCCAAGTTCAAGCCCGCCAAAAAGCTGCGCGACGCCCTTCTGGAAACCTAAGCGAAACCGCCCCCGGTGTTCATACCGGAGGGCGGTCATGCCAGCGTGGTAGCTGGTGTCTGATGAGCAGCCAAGGAGAGAGAATATGGCCCATGCCTTTGCAAAAATCCACGTTGCCGCCAAGCAGCTTGGGATGGACGAAGACGCGCAGCGCGACGTTTATGAGCGGGTGACCGGAGAGCGCAGTCTGCGGGCTATGAATGGTCTGCAGCTCGCGGCTGTTAACACCGAAATGGTCCGGCTGGGGTTTAAGCCCTCGCACGCCAAAGGCAACAAGCTCAGCGGCACCTATGGGCCAATGATGCGGGCGCTGTGGCTCTCGGCCTATAATCTGGGTGTGGTGCGCAACAGCCGTGACGAGGCCATGATTAAGTGGGTTTACCGCCAGACACAGATTGAGCATTTGAATTGGGTGCGCCATCCGGAAGACGCCAACAAAGCGATTGATGCTCTGAAGCTCTGGATGCGCCGTGAGAGCAAGTGCCCCAAGCTTTACACCCAGAATTGGCAGCAATTGTGGCAACGCTGCAATCCCAAAGTACAGGTGATATTTTGCCAGTGGGATATTTTGATGCGCGCTGACTGGTTTGATGGACCCATGTCGCTTCACGCCTATCTAGGCGTGTCAAAAAACTGGGCTATGAAAAACCACGACGACGAGAGCCTTATTGAGATCATGAATGAACTCGGAACTATGGTGAGGGCTATCAAATGAGCTGGTTTTGGGAAGGGTTGCAACAGCTGCGCTACGGCGTGATCTATGCCGATCCACCGTGGTCGTTTGAGACCTATTCGGAAAAGGGCAACGGGCGCGGTGTGGGCTATGACACCATGAGCCTAGAGGAAATATATGACCTGCGCGTGGCCGACTTGGCCGCGCCTGATTGCATGCTGGCGATGTGGGTCACAGACCCGTTCTTAAAGCACTCTTTTGGCATTCTGGATAGCTGGGGCTTTGAATACAAAACCGTTGGCTTCACATGGGCGAAAACCAAGAGGAATATGCCCGAGTTTATCGAGACAAAAAACCTGTCGGATTATTTCCCGATGGGCATGGGCCACCATACCCGTGCCAATCCGGAAATATGCCTGTTTGCGACACGCGGCGCGCCCAAGCGGCTGGACGCCTCTGTGCGCCAGTTGATACTGGACCCGCGCCGCGAGCATTCCCGCAAACCCGACGAGGCCAGAGAGGCGCTTGAGAGGCTTTATAGAGGCCCAAGGGTGGAGCTGTTTGCTCGCCAGAAAGCCAAAGGCTGGGATGCTTGGGGCAATGAAACCGGCAAATTCGAGGTGCTTTCTGATGGCTGAATATCTGCGCCTAGATGCACTAGCCGAAATCTGCGGTGACGGACCAGCCCTGCGGCTGGTTTCTGCACATGGCGGCACGCGCATTTATGTGCCGGGCAAACTGACGGATGACCACGATCTGGTGCAGATCATGGGCTTCGAGGCTGCTACCGCGCTGGTAGCGCAATTCTCGAAGGAAGGCACAGGCGGCGTAGAGATCGAGCTGCCCATGGGGCCTACTGGGTTATTTGGCCAATACCGCCGCCAGCTTGCGGATGCAGTGGCAGCGGGTGGCACCGAGCATGATATTGCGCGCCGCATTGGCTGCGCGGGCCGCACGGTGCGCCGTGAAAAAGCGCGGCAAGGGCGGCAGGAACCAGACCCCAATCAGGGGGATTTGTTTTGAGTGACACTCTCTATATCCCGCTTAAAAAGCTCTACTTTGACCAGATAAAATCCGGCACAAAACGCCGTGAATATCGTTTGATCACGCCTTATTGGACCAAAAGACTGGTTGGGCGAGATTACCGTAGGTTGGTCCTGACTTGCGGATACCCGGCCAAGTCAGATCATGAGCGGCGGTTGGAGATGAAATATGTAGGGTTTTACCGCACCCAGATCGAGCATGACGAATTCGGCCATGGCCTCGTGAATGTGTTTTGCATAGCGGCTGATTATCAACTTCAAGGAAAGAATAAAGGGGCAAAATGATGGCGAAAACGCTTAATGAAATAGCAGGGATTTGGAGAGGTTTCTTAGTAGATGACTTAAAAAGCTATCACTATCCAGATGTAAAACTGGTCGTAACTTCCGGCCACCACCGGCCCATGAAAGGTTTCTGCCTACCCAATGACTCTGACCTTACCGAGTGCAGGTTCCAGATTGCCAACGCTAGAGACCTGCATGATGAAAAGGTGCAGGATTTTGTTGCTGATATAGTTTCAAATGGGGCCTTACAGGTTGACATCCAACGACAGGGTAACTTCGTTGAAATTACGTGGCTTGAGGATGAACGGTAGATGCCCATCCGTCCGGAAAATAGGAAACGCTACCCCAAGGATTGGAAGGCTATCAGCTTGGCAGCCCGCGCGCGTGCAGGCAATCGCTGTGAAGGGTCTCCAGCATTTCCGGATTGCCGTGCTGAGAACGGAAGGCCCCACCCGGTTACTGGTTCAACAGTTGTGTTAACCACCGCGCATTTGGATCACATCCCTGAAAACTGTGCCGATTCCAACCTGAAAGCGTGGTGCCAGCGGTGCCACAATACCTATGATGCCCCGATGCGGCGGGCTGGGATTCAACGAAGGGCACATGCCGAGCGAGCCATCAAAGATATGTTCCCCGATTAGCCTTGTTGGACAGTGAGTTGATAAATTGGTGAACTATCTCTCAATAATTCCTGCTATTGCAGAAGTCGCCAGAAGGCATTCCAACTCGCTCGAATCTTGAGTTGGGTCTCCATGCATTACATAATAAGTCTCACCAGATTCCCAGCTCGTCGGGGAAAGAATGACCAGAAAAGGTGTGTAACCAACATATGCACCGTATTGGTTTTTCCCGTTCACTCTGCCACAAACTGCAATCTCACTGGTTGGCTCAAATTGGGCTGCGGGATAAGAAAAATCAAAGATATATTTTGCCGATTCCCCGTCGGATAAAACTTCGTTGAAGCGCTCTCTCACAGCGGCCTTCATTGCATCGGTAACAATACCCTTCAATGTTGTTGGTTGCTGGGCGATTATTGTAGTGATAACGCCAGCAACCGTATTGCTCCCCCCATTCTCGGTAGAGTATCCGGCCAATGCGCGACTTGTTGCGGGTCCAGTTAAGCCGTCAATTTCACCCTGATAATAGCCAAGATCGTAAAGTTTGGTTTGTAGGGCTATGAGGGTGGCTCGATCACTTTGAGCACTCGCACTAACGGCGAAAACAGACAAAGACAACAATAATAGGATAAGTTTTGCAAGCATCTGTATAGCCCTTATTAAGCTGCACGTTGGACAGCTGTCCGGTTGTATTCCTGAACGTAAGAAAGAGTAGCTTCGAGCCAGACAATGGCACGGGGCTTTTTTTAATGCAAGTATCTCAAAGACTGACTGATTTTGTGGCGGCAGAAGAGGGCGTGGTGACACGCGCGTATCGTGATCCGGTGGGCATTTTGACCATCGGAGTTGGGCATACCACGGCGGCAGGCGGGTTGGTGGTTAAAGCAGGCATGACCCTCACCCGCCAGCAGGTGTTTGAGCTGCTGCGCAAAGACTTGGCCAAGTTCGCTAAGCGCTGCGAGACCGCTATGCCGCACTCTGCTCCGCATGAGCTTGAGGGCGCGACGAGCTTTGATTTCAATACTGGCGCAATTCACAAAGCCAGCTGGGTGAAGTTCTGGGAAGCGGAAGACGTGGGCCAAGCCCGCCGCCGCTTTCTGCTCTGGAATAAGGCGGGCGGCAAGCGTCTGCGTGGGTTGGTAGCGCGGCGTGAGCGCGAGGCGGATATCATCTTTCTGAATAAGTGGCCCGTGGCGCAAAGCGCAGTTCGTCCAGAAAGCCATGAGGAAAACACGACCATTGGACACCTTCAAAGTCTTGGCTATTTGCGGTCTGCGGTTGTTTCCGGCGGTTCAAGCCCTCTAAGCGCAGGTATGGTCACAAATGCTATTGAGGTTTTCCAGCAGCAAAATGATCTCGTGGTCGATGGCATTGCTGGCCCCGCCACCCGTGCCACATTACAGCGGGTCTTGGCTGCCAAGAATGCCAACAAGGCCAGTGTTGCTTCGGGTGCAATCACAGGCGGTGGCGCTTTGCCGATTGAAGGCATTAACAGCATGACGGCACTGGCCGTGGTTGCCGGGGTGATTGTCGCGGGTATCGTGCTCGGCTGGGCCTATCGCAACCGAGGTCGCCTATTTGGCATCCGCGCAAAAATCACAAATGGAGAAGCCTAATGGAAGCGATTAAAGCTTATGCGGCCAAGCTGCGGCCCTACACCCCATTTATCCGCATGAGCATCAAGGTGCTTTCCGGCGCGATTATCAGTGACGGCGTCGCCGCTGACGCAACGCTGGAATACATGACGGGTGTCGCCATCGGGCTGATTTCGGTTGGCTGGTATTTGGCGGAGAAGCGCGGATGGCTCTGATTATTTGGCTGAAGAGCTCGAAGCTTGCCCGCTGGCTTGGCATGGTTTTCGCGGCCCTCGGCTTTCTGAAGCTGATTGAGGGCATGGGCGCGCGCCGGGGCAAAGCGGAGCTGAAGGCTGAGCAAGCCGTCGAGCGCCTCAAAGAAACACAACTTGCAAAACAGGATTATGACGATGCGAAATCACAAACAGACGCTAGCCTTATTGATCGCCTCACTCGCGATAAGTAGCTGTGCACCGGCTCTAGCCGAACTCTGCGATAGCCCCCGAGGGCCTGTCCAGTTTGATAACCCGAAATCTGTGCCGCTACTGCTCAGCTTTGGCGAACGTGATGCCCTTGAGCAGATTGATGGCAATAACCGCGTGGGTGAGCGCAAATGCGGGTGGGTTTTGCAATGAACGCCGACCTAATCAAGGAATGGGGCGGCGCGATAGCCGTCTTTCTTTCCATCGGTGGCATTATCTATGCGTGGCTCACGCGGCGCAGCAAGGAAAACACCGAGACTATCAAAGCGATGGGTGAGGAGCTTTCGGCCCGCCTGAAGGTGATCGAGAAAAAACAGGTCAACTATGACCGCCGCATCCAGCACCTCGAAGACAATTTCAAGCACCTGCCGACCCGCGAGCAGATTTCCGAGCTGAAGGTCGCGCTGGCACAGGTCAGCACTACGGTCGACAATACAAACCAAACTATAACGCGCATGGAAACGGATATCCGTGACTTTAGAAAGCCCAAAGAATGAACGAGATCAATGATATTGTCGCTGCTGAGCGCGCCAAGCTGAATGTGCTTTTGGCACTGGCCGAGGAGGCCTCTTACAGCAGCAACGAGCAGTTGCTTCAGGCGTGGCTTGATGCCACTGGCGGCGTGCCGGTGGCGCGGAGCTTTGTGCGCACCTGCATGTCTGAGCTTGAGGCGCTGAAAGCGGTCACGCTGATTAAGGCCGGGGATCTCCTGATTGCCAAAATCACTGAGGCGGGCTTGGAGCATGTGCAGGGCCGCGTTATTCTGAAGGGTGTTTTGCGCCCCGAGGTGCGGTAATGGCTGCCGGTCGCCGCCTGAAAGGCCGTGGGAGGCTGTCTACTATAGATATGCTGCCTGACGAATGCTCGGACCTGATTTCATGGGCAAATCAGGAGCTGGCAAAGCGAGACCGGAGCCAGACCGAGATTTACTTTGAGTTCTGCACCAAGCTGGAAGAGATCCGCACAGCGTCGGGTCTGGAGATCAAAACGCCCAGCAACTCAGCTTTCAATCGCTACTCAATGCGCCAAGCCGCCATGCTGCGGCGGCTGGAGGACACCCGCGAAATCGCCAAGACAATTTCAGAGCGGTTTGATGCGGAAACCTCCGATGATCTGACGCTAATGGCGGCGGAAGCCATTAAGTCGCTGGTGTTTGAGCTATTGGAAGATGGCGGGCAAGCTGGACGAACACCTAAGGAGGCCATGGAGCTGGCCAACGCGCTGCGCGCTGCCACAGCGGCACAATCCGTGAGCTCAGAGCGTCGCCGCAAAGTGCAAGCGGAGTTTGCGGCCGAGGCAGAAAAAGTCGTTGACGCCGTGGCCAAAATCAAAGGCTTGACCAAGGATACGGTTGCCGCGATCAAATCTGAAATTCTTGGGGTGCAGGTGTGAACGCGCCAATCACCGATAAAGACTGGGAAAAGAACCGGACGGAATCCCGGCAAGCCTTTCCGAAAGAGCTGAGTGGGCTTGGTAAAGATGGAATTTTGCTTAGCTATCAGCAAGAACTGCTGAGAAGCACAGCGAATTACCAGCTTGTAGCTACAGATAAAAGCCGTCGTGTAGGGATGACATGGGCAGTTGGGTCTGATGCTGTATTAACCAGCTCATCCGCACGCTCTGAGGGCGGCATGGACACGCTTTACCTCGGCTATAATCTGGATATGGCGCGCGAATTTATTGATACCTGCGCAATGTGGGCCAAGGCTTTTTCCCATGTATGCTCTGAAGTAAAAGAGTTTATATTTGAGGATGAAGGCGAAAAGGGGGAGCGGCTGGCGATCAAGGCTTTCCGGATATCCTTTGCCTCCGGATTTGAGATAAAGGCCCTTTCGAGCAAACCGCGCAGCCTGCGTTCAAGGCAGGGCTTTGTGATTTTGGATGAGTTCGCATTCCATGATGATGCCAAGGAACTGCTAAAAGCAGCAATGGCGCTTACGATCTGGGGCGGCAAAGTTTTAGTGATTTCCACCCATAACGGTGAAGACAACCCGTTCAATGAGTTGATCCAAGAGATACGCGAAGGTCGTATTCCAGATAGTAAGATTGTGCGGGTCACCTTTGATGATGCGATAGAGCAAGGCCTATATAGGCGTATCTGCTTGGTGCGCGGAATTGAATGGACTGCTGAAGGCGAAGCGGATTGGGCCAGAAAAATTCGAGGATTTTACGGTTCTGGGGCCGAAGAGGAGCTGGACTGCGTGCCGTCAAAAGGTTCTGGCACTTGGTTGACCTCGGCCCAGATCGAGGCGGCGATGGACAAGAGCCTGCCTGTTTTGCGCATTGAATGTCCCAAAAACTTTGAGATGTTACCAGATCGGCTGCGCAAATCATTTGTGGATGATTGGATCGAAGAACATTTAGACCCTGTGCTGGCGACGCTGAGGGCGGGGAATAAGCATGCCTACGGTTTTGACTTTGCCCGTTCAGGTGACCTATCTGTGATGGTGCCGATTGAAGAGCAGCAGGATTTGGCCCTGCGGGTGCCGTTTGTTATCGAGATCCGAAACGTGCCATTTCGGGAACAAGAGCAGCTGGTGTTTTACGCAGCTGAACACCTTCCAAATTTCGTGGCAGCTAAGCATGATGCCCGTGGCAATGGCCAGTATCTTGCTGAGTTTGCGCGGCAAAAATTCGGAGAGATGGTTGAAGCCGTGATGTCTACACAGGCGTGGTATCTTGAACACTTCCCACCCCTTAAAGCAGCGCACGAAGATCGCAGTATCAAATACCCAATGGATGCTGACCTAAAGAACGACCTGCGGGTGGTAAAAATGGTGCGCGGTATTCCAACTGTGCCTGAAGGTAAATCTAAAGGGGCCGATGGAGGCCAGCGCCATGGTGACTTCGCGGTGGCGTTGGTGTTGGCCCACGCTGCCATCAAGGGCGAATGGCATGAATACGGCTACCGAGGTGCCGGGCAAGAAACTGCCAACGCCAACGCCCCGCGCGGCTTTGGCCGTGACCGCACAACAGACATATTTAGCAAAGCTCCAAATGGGGCCCGCATTCGCGGAGGATTTTGAACATGAGAAAACCAACACTATTAGATGCCCGTGGCCGCCCTGTAAAACGCGCGGGCCTAAAGAATGAAATTGCGGCTGCGCAAACAGTGGGTGTGCGCTCACCTATCACTGGTCACCCAGCTGCCAATATTGATCCGACCCGGCTGGCTTCAATTCTACGAGAGGCCGAAAGTGGCAACGCTCTACGATATTTCGAGTTGGCCGAGGTGATGGAGGAGCGAGATCTTCACTATGCTGGCGTATTAGGTACACGCAAGCGATCTGTAGCGCAGATTGATATTACAGTGAAAGCTGCCAGTGACGAGAAGCACCATGTTGAGCATGCGGAAATGATCCGCACATGGTTGGAGCGCGATGAGTTGTCGACTGAGCTTTTCAACATGCTGGATGCAGTTGGTAAAGGCTATTCTGTCACCGAAATCATATGGGATTCCTCAACTGGTCAGTTTGAGCCTAATCGTCTGGAATATGTGGACCCGCGCTGGACGACATTGGATCGCGTTGATTTGCGCACGCCACTTCTGCGCACGGAAAACGGTGACGTACCTCTTGAGCCGTTCAAATTCATTAACACGGTCATTTCGGCGAAATCCGGTTTGCCTATTCGTGGTGGACTTGCGCGGCTCGCGGCCTGGGGCTGGATGTTCAAAATGTTCACCCAGCGGGACTGGGCGATATTTACACAAAACTTCGGGCAGCCGATCCGCGTGGGCAAATACCAGAACGGCGCGACCGAAGAAGACAAAGAGACCTTATTTAGAGCGGTGCAAAACATCGCCGGCGATTGCGCGGCCATCATGCCTTCCAGCATGGAAATCGAGTTTATCGAGAGCAAAATCACCGGCTCCAGCCTGTCTCTATATAAAGAGCGCTCGGATTGGCTGGATCAGCAGGTTTCCAAAGGTGTGTTGGGGCAAACCACAACTACAGATGCGATCTCGGGTGGTCACGCTGTGAGCAAAGAGCATCGGCAGGTTCAAGAAGACATTGAGCGCGCAGATGCGAAAGCGCTTCAGGCGGTGCTCAATCGCGATCTAGTCCGCCCCTACGTTGATTTGAACTATGGTCCGCAGAAGAAATATCCGCGCTTGGTCATCGCGCGACCGGAGCAGAAGGATGTGAAGTTGATTGTGGAATCGGTCGAGCGGCTTGCACCACTCGGTTTTAAGGTGAGCCAAAAAACCATGCAGGAACTGCTCGGCCTGCCAGAAGTAGAAGCTGGCGATCAGCTGCTTGGCGCGGCACCGCTTCCAGTCGACCATCCAATGCCTGCCGCGCAATTGGCGCTTCAGGCCGCGCAGGATGATGAGGATAGCGTGGACGATCAGCTGACCAAGGGGGCTACTGATATTGCTGAAGCTCCGGCTACAGTGATGATCAACACGATTCGCAAACTGCTTGGTGAGGTCAAAACAATGGAAGAATTCCGCGACCGGCTGCTGGAGCTGGACAAAAGCATGAGCGAGGCCGATTTGGCAGAAGCCCTCCGATTGGCTATGGTGTGGTCAGCACTCACCGGGGAGGATGAACTTGCCTGATCCAAAGCCTTTTGGCGTCCAGCCGCTGGACGCGATAGCGTTTCTGAAGAATAAGCTAAATGTGCCAACCGAACGCTGGAATGACATTTGGCAGGATATGCACGGTGCTGCCTTTATGGTGGCGGGCGCACAAAAGGCGGCGCTGATAGAGGATTTTCACACAGCGGTCACCAGCGCCATCGAGGATGGCCGAACGCTTGAGCAATTTCGGCAGGACTTTGACCAGATTGTCGCCAAGCACGGCTGGGATTATAATGGCAGTCGCAACGGGCGTTCCGAAATCATTTACCGCACCAATATGAGCGCCGCGTATTCTGCTGGTAACTGGGCTTCTATACAGCGCACTAAAAAATACTTTCCGTATATTCGGTACTCCACAGCGGATGACATCAAGGTCCGTCCCGGTCACAAGGTCTGGCATAATCTCGTGTTGCCTGTCGATCACCCGTTCTGGGAAACGCACTACCCGCCAAATGGTTGGAGGTGCCGTTGCAGAGCAGATAGCATCAATGATCGCGGTCTGAAGAAGCTGGGCCTGAAGGTCTCTGATGATCCCGAGATCATTATGGAAGAACGCCAGATGAAAGTCGGGGGTGATCGCACGGTCACTGTGATGGTGCCCCAAGGTATTCACACCGGCTTTGCCTATAATCCGGGCATTGCCGGATTTGGCTACGGAACGCAGCACCGCGCGCTGGCCTTATTTGGTGACGCTGACTTGTTTGACAACGTATCATCACCGGGCGCTCAGGCACGCCAGCTGCCGAAGCTGGACAGGATGCTGATTGATCAAAGCTTCGAGCTTGGGGAGGTTGCTGATGACGCGGCGCACGCGCGGCGGCTACTGGCAGAGGCGATTGGCGGCCCCGAGCGGGTGTTTGAAGACCCGTCTGGCCACCGTGTTAGAATAACCAGAGCGCTTGCCGACCATATCATGATCCAGCCCAACGGGCAGCCCACAACCTCTCGGTCCAAGAGAATTCGCACGCGGTATTTTCCGCTTATTTCAGACCTGATTGAAAACCCGCAAGAGATATGGCTCGGCTGGCACCGCCATCAAGCCAGCGGCATGATGACCTTACGGCGCAAATTCGTGAAGCATTATGACATGGGCAACGGGCAGCTGCTGATACTGGTTGGCTATGAAGTGCAGGGAGAATGGGTCGGGCTGACATTCTTTAACAGCGCCGCCAGTTATCTAAAATCAATCCGCACCGGCATTCAGGTGTATTGATTTGGAACTAAGGTGCCCGGTATCGCCTTGTCGCCCGCGCGGGCTATTGGAAACCGGTCCAGCCTCTGCGAGTAGATCAAAAATAAGCACAAACTGGCCAAAATTCAAGCCCTGCGTTTTCTGCCCCGTGGGGCCTGTGTCGTTGGCCCGAAGCCACACTCCCCCGAAAAACCGACGCACCCCGACTCTTAGCGCTCTTATTTGGCTCTTAGCGGGCAAACCGGCGCGGCTGGACGATCAGGATTGCAGGTTTTGTCTGGAGTGAGATGATTTGGGGAAATATCCGATTGGACAGCTGTCCGGTTAGATCGGGGCGCGCCGCTGGGTCAGTTTAGGCCCATGGCAAAACATAAAGCAACATATTTAAGCGACAGCATCGCACTTCAGGCATCGGGGCTTCCCGAGGTAGCTACAGGTGACGTGCCGGAATGGATTCACATCCTGCCCGCTGGCGAAATCACGACCACCGACGGGCGTGGCCCCTATGAACTGAAGAAAATCGGGGCTGTGCTTCAGGCCAGTATGAAGCAAGGCGGCGGACGCCTTGTGATTGATGAAAACCACGCCACCGACGCCAAAACCTACGGCGTAACCGCTCGGGCTGCTGGCTGGATGGTGGCGCTGGAAGCCCGCGAAGACGGTATCTGGGCCCAAGTGGAGTGGACCGCGTTTGGCAAAGAGCTGGTTGAGAGCCGCGCTTATCGCGGCATTTCACCCGTCATCATGCACAACAAGGCCAACGAAATTGGCCTCATTCGGCGCGCGGCGCTGACGAACGACCCAAACCTGCTCGGCATGACCGCCCTGCACAATCAAAACCAACCTGAAACGGAGACTATCATGGAGCTTAGCGTCCTGATTGCTCTGCTGGGCCTTGAAGAAGGCGCAACAGAGGAAGACGTGACGGCAGTGATTAAAAAGCTGGCTGACACGGAAACTGAAGAGGCGGCGATGCTGAATTGCAATCGGCGCTGAAAAGCATCGCCGCCAAGCTTGGCAAAGATGTGAAAGCCGATAGTACCGCTATTTGCTCGGCACTCGATACCGCATTGGCGGGGAGTTCCGCTTCGGTGGATGAAATGAAGGCGATGCAGTCACAACTGGCTGATTTGCTCTCCAGCACCAGCAAAGACCGTGCCGAAACCGTTGTAGATGCCGCCATTGCCGAGCAGCGCGTTGGCGTTAAGGGGCTGCGTGATCACTATATCGCCCGCCACATGGCCAGCAGTGATGGTGCGAAGGCTGTTGAAAAAGAGCTGGCTGGCCTGCCGAGCCTGAGCGGAAAACTCACAGGTGGTGATATTACCACGCTCCAAAGCGCCGACAAAGACGGCCTAACCGCCGAGGACCGCGAGGTCATGGCGATGATGAATGCCGATCCAAAGGCGTTCAAAGCAGCCCGTGCTGCCGAACTCAAACAACAGGAGGCTCTGTAATGGCACCTTTAACCACCGGGCGTAATACGCCCGCCCGCAGCGCCGAGCGCCGGAATTTTCCGCTGGAGGCCGCTGCCGTGATTTACGCAGGGGCCATGGTCGCCCTGAATGCATCGGGCAATCTGGTTCCGGCATCAACCTCAACCACATTGACGGTGGTCGGGCGAGCTGAAGCTGATGCCTTCAATAGCGCTGGGGCAGCGGGTGATCTTCGCTGCGAGGTTAATACCGGCGCTTTTCACTACGCCAATTCCGCAGCTGCAGATGCCATTGCGCTCTCTGATGTGGGCGCAAATTGCTACGCGGTCAACGATCAAACCGTCGCCAAAACCGATGGCACCGGCACACGCTCGGTTGCTGGCAAAATCTTTGACGTGGACGCCCAAGGCGTCTGGGTTCAGTTTTAGGAGGACTGAAACATGCGAGTCACTACAGCGGTATTATCCGCCCTTAACACCACTTTGAGCGCTGCCTACCAAGGTGGGCTGGAGATGTCGGATTCGCAGTATTTGCGCGTCGCCACCGAAATCGCCTCCTCAAACAAATCCAACACTTATGGCTGGTTGGGCAAGATGCCCAATGTGCGTGAGTGGATTGGTGATCGGGTTATCCAGAACCTGAAATCGCACTCTTACCAGATCTTCAACAAAGACTGGGAGCTGACACTCGGGGTGGATCGCAATGATATCGAGGACGATGATCTCGGCCAATATGCACCGCTCTTCCAAGAGATGGGGATGTCGACCCAGTCAAAGTCTGATCTGCTGACATTTGGTTTGTTGGCAGAAGGGTTCACCACCGACTGTTACGATGGCCAACCCTTCTTTGATACCGATCACCCGGTATTGGACAAAGAGGGCGTAGAGCAACCCGTTTCCAACATGACGGCCGGGGCAAGCACGCCTTGGTTCCTGATGAGCACAAAGCGCCCGCTCAAGCCGCTGATTTATCAAAACCGCAAGCCTTGGCAATTCGTTGCCAAAGACGCGCTTACTGATGACAACGTGTTCCATAAGAAAGAGTTCATTTATGGCTCTGATGCCCGCGCCAATGTTGGCTTTGGCCTTTGGCAGCTGGCGCATGGCTCAAAGGCAACCCTCAATGCGGCCAACTACGAGATCGCCCGCGTTGCGATGTCGGGCATGCTCGGCGATCACGGCCGCCCGCTTGGCATTAAGCCGGACCTGCTGGTTGTGCCCCCATCCTTGGAGGGTGCTGCCAATAAGATCGTGACAAACCTGCTGGCCGCTGGTGGTGAAACCAACGAGTGGGCAGGCACAGCCGAAGTTCTGGTCGTGCCTTGGCTTGCAGCGGCATAGGGAGGGCTGACCTATGGGACGCAAACTGACTGATGCCGAGAAGGCAGGAAACGCCCAAAAGCGGGCTGCCAAAAAGGCCGAAGACGACGCCAAAAAGACAGGTGATAAGGCCGCAGCTGAGGAAGAAGCGAAGGCGAAAGCCGAAGCCGAGGCTGAAGCTAAGGCAAAGGCGGGCGCTGAGGCTGAAGCAGGTGCCAAAGCAAAAGCGGATTCTGAAGCGGAGCTCAAAGCCAAGACTGATGCCGACGCTGAAGATGAAGTGGTTTCCATCAAAACCAAGCGCGGTGTGAAATCGCGCTGGCGTGCTGGATACCAATTTGGCCCAGAAGTGCGTGAAATCCCTCTGGGTGATCTTAGTGAAGATCAGCTGGTCGCACTGGAAGCCGACCCGTCATTGGTGGTGCAGTTGGGGGAATAACCTCATCACCGATCTGGCCGGTTCTCTTGCCAGACCGGCCCATAAGAAGATCTGTCGCGGGGCCATCCGCGGCAGATTCCAAACCAAACCGGAATTTGAATAATGGCTTATGCTGATCTCACAGGATTGACAGCCCGCATTGGCGAAGAGACGCTGATCGAGCTTTCTGACCGCGCATCCCCGCCTGCTGGTGTGGTGGATGCGACCGTGATTGATGCGGCATTGGCCGACACGGATGCTCTGATTGATGGCTATTTACTCGGGCGTTACGCCCTGCCTCTCAGCGCCATTCCCGCGCTTGTTACCACCTTGGCGGAAGCCATCACCATTTATAAGCTCTACACCTTCAGTGCTTCAGAGCGCGCAGAAGCTGACTATCGCGATGCCCTGAAGACGCTGGAGAAAATCTCCAAAGGCGAGATCAAGATCAGCGCGGCCGGTGCCGAGCCATCCAGCTCGGGCGGCTCTGGTGTGAAAAGCTGTGACCGAAAGCCAGAAATGACCCGTGATAACATGGGGAGTTTTATCTGATGGCTGGCGTGGAAATCAGACTGGAAGGCGAAGCGACGGCGCTCGCTGCGCTCTCTCAAGCGCATGACACGCTGGAGTATCCGTTGGGGATGTATGAAGCCATCGGTGCGTCCATGGTTGAAAGCACCAAACAGCGCTTTGATCGCGGAGAAAGCCCTGAAGGTAACCCATGGCCAGTTTCACTGCGCGCGCAGTTTGAGGGTGGTAAAACGCTGATCGACAAAGGTGCTTTGAAGCAGTCAATCACCCATATTGCTGACCAGAATGGCGTCGAGATCGGCACCAACATGCATTATGCCGCCACACACCAGTTTGGCGCAACGATTTCGGCGAGCGGTGCAGATGCGTTGCGCTTCAGCATTCCGGGCATCGGTTTTATTACCAAAAAATCCGTCACCATTCCTGCGCGGCCCTTCATTGGCCTGAGCGGTGAGGACGAGGCTGAGATTGAAGCTATTGCCTTTGATTTCATCGCGGAAGCCTTTGGAGGTGCTGGCGATGCAGGTTGAGGACATCATTAGCCGGCTAATCGCGCAGGTCTCGGAATTCGAGGGGCGGGTTGAAGGTTCGGCCGAGCTGGCTGCACTGGTCAAAACTGGCCGTGCGCCAAACCGCACACCAGCGGCTTTTGTGCTGCCGCTTGGCATCGTGGCCCAACCCGCTGACACCGTCACCGGCCTTTACCGCCAAGGGTTCACCGAAAGCTTCGGCATCGTGATTGTGCAAACCATAGCAAATGACAAGAACGGCCGCAAAGGCCTGAGCAAAATCCACACGCTTCGGGACGCTGTTATCGCCAATCTGGCGGGCTGGCGCGTGCCCGGTGGTTTTGATGTGCTCGCCCTAACCCGCGCCAAACTGCAAAGCCTGAACGCAGGCACCATCACTTATCAGGTGGATTTCTCCACCAAAGACCAGCTGAGGATTTTAACATGAAGAAGGCACCTGAAACCCCCAATGAGGGCGGCAGCTACGTCCGGGAAGACTCCGGAAAGCTGACACTTAAAGAGCGCACGGGCGCTGAACCGGTTGCCGCCAAACCTGTGGCCAAGAAAAGGGGGGATAAATAATGCCTATCAAATGGAAATCAAAGGTTGTTCTGGCCAAGATTGAGGCCAGTTATGGGGTTGACCCGGTGCCAACCGGCGCGGCCAACGCCATCCAGCTCAAGAATGTGAACTTCCAGCCGA
>WTAL01000061.1 GCA_013139635.1 Paracoccaceae bacterium | reverse complement strand
CCTTAGCCCGCCCGTCCAGCGTACGAAACACAATCTCGCCACCGCTCTCAAAGCTCTCAAAGCCATAAGCCAGCATCAACGGCTGCAACCCCTGCCGCGCCGTTTCATTCCGGTCCAGCAATGCCCCAGAAACCACGCCATAAAGCCCATCAGTCTTCACCGCATCGACGCCGCTCCGCGCACAAATCTCGCGCACCACGCCATCCAGCGGCGCCGCCGTCATCCGGCCTGAAACCCAATGCCCCCGCGCAAAATTCGCCCCGTCAGACCAAACGCTTCCGCGCGATGGAAAGTCCGGAAATGGCCGCGCATCCCAAGCCCACACATGGGCCCGCCCCATATCCACCATCGGTGCCGCATATACATCCGAAACAGGGTTATTCTCCCCCCAATAGCCATAAAGCGCGCGCAAATACTGCACCTGCACAAAGTCATCTCGCCCACCGCTGCTAAAATATGGCACCTGAGATTCAACCGATTTCGGGTCCAAAAACACATTCGGCTGGTTTGTCCCCTTATCAATCGCCGGGCAGCCAATTTCCGTAAACCAAATCGGCTTACTCTGCGGAATCCAGTCGGTATACGCCACGTTCTGCACGCCCCCAACCCGGTTCCTGTGCCCCCAGCGCCACCAGTTCTCGATATCCTTATAGCGAAAAACCCAGTCCTCCCCATAAGCCCCATCCTCGATCGGTGTGCGCACCTGCAAATCGCGAGCCTCCTCATTGGCATAATACCAATCATACCCTTCGCCTCCAGCCACATTGCCCTTCAAGTAATCCAAGTCATAAATCGACCCATGCCCCGCATCCGCATGCTCTTCCCCCGCGCGCCAATCCGAAAGCGGCATGTAGTTATCAATGCCAATAAAATCTATCTCATCGTCTGACCACAGCGCATCAAGGTGATACAAAACATCCCCCGAGCCATCCGTGGGCTGATAGCCAAAATACTCCGACCAATCCGCCGCATAGCCAATTTTCGCCCCCGGCAATATCGCCCGCACATCGGCAGCCAAAGCCTTCAGCGCCGCCACCACAGGAAACACTTCCGCGGCGGATCTCAACGAAGTCAGCCCCCGCAATTCCGACCCAATACAAAAGGCCTCCACGCCCCCCGCCAGCGCGCATAAATGCGCATAATGCAAAATAAACCGCCTGTAAGACCACTCAACCGGCCCCGCATAGGCCACGCCCACACCGCTGGGCGTAAAATCCCCCACGCTCGCACTGCCAAAAAACGCCGCCACCTCGGCATCCATCGCCGCCGTCTTGTCCGGCGTTCCCACGCCCCCCGGCGCAACAGAAGCCGTTATCCGCCCCCGCCAAGGAAACGTCGCCTGCTCCGCCCCGCCATAAGGGTCCGTCAAAGCGTTACCGCTCGGAATATCCATCAGCACAAACGGATAAAACATCACGTCTTTCCCCTGCGCCTGTATCGCCGCAATGCTCTGCAAAACGGACTCGTCACAAGGCGTCCCGCCAAAATTCGGCCTGTCCTCATCATCTCGGCTCATCAGCGGCACGGCCCCACGGCCTGCCCCGCTGACTTCCCAAGCCATCGGGTCACCATCCACATCGGCCTGCTCCACCTTCGGCGCAACCGCACAGCTGCCACAGCGCAAGTCATCCCCAAACCAGCTCACCACCAGTGAAACGCTCTCACAATTCGGCAAATCCCCCGCCATCTGGCCAAGCGAAACCTCAAGGTCCGTCCCCCCCGCCTCGTTATTCACATTCGCCGAGCGGCTCATACCCTTACCCTCCGGATAATGCACCGCATCCGTCGCCAAGGCATACTCCCCCGAGCCCGGAATAAGCGCCACAGCCTTCACCTGCTCCGCCACCGAATCCACCCGCGCACGGATAACCTCAAAGTTAAACTGCGGCACACGGTTGCCAAACTGCGTCAGGTCCATATCCTCAAAAACCACATAGGCCACGCCGCGGTATGCCGGCACATCGCCCTCAACCGCCACAATCGCAGGGTCCGCCATTTGGCTTTCATCCCCCACATGCAGCCGCCAGTTAATCTCGCTCATATCCAGCAGCTTGCCATCCGCCCACACGCGCCCAATCCGCGTAATCTCGCCCTCGCAGAGCGCAATCGCCAGCGAAACAGAATAGCTATAATCCCGCACCTTAGGCCCACCAAAGCCCTTACCCCCACTGGTCGCCACATTCTCCTTAAACCGACTAGCCCAAATCACCTGCCCGCCAACCCGCATAGCCCCATAAACCTGCGCCATAGGCCGCCCCTCAGCCGCCCCCTGCACCCGCAAAGTATCAACCCGCCCATGCTCCACAGGAGCCGAGCCACCAAGCAACCCTTGATCAATAAGATTCCCGATCGTGCCGCCCACAGCGCGGCCAATCACAGCCGCCCCCAAGCCCAGCACAGAGCCACCAATAGCCGAGCCTATCGCCCCGCCAGCCGCCGCCAATAATATCGTCGCCATTTTTAAGCTCTCCCCTCAGGAATTCGAAATCGTCCGGCAATGCGCCGCGCCCAAGCAGGCGTGAGCGGGCTTTCCACCACCCCGCGCCCCGAATAAGCATGTATAATTTTCTCCGCGCCCATAGTGTCGTCTGACAAAATGGCCACATGTTTCACCACGCATCGCCCCAGCCGAAACAGCAACACATCGCCAACCCGTGCCACCGCCACCTCAGCCATATGCCGCTGCGCCGCCGGCAAAAGCCGCTCCAGCCCATCAGCTTCTGAAAGGTCCGGCGTATACGCCCCCGGCAGCTCCGGCTCCATGCCGTGCAGCTCCCGCCACACCCCACGCAAAAGGCCGAGGCAATCCGCCCCGGCCCCTTTACAACTCGCCTGATGTTCATAAGGCGTGCCAATCCACCCCCGCGCCAGCGCCACCACGCGCTCACCCATTCAATAGGCTCCCACCAGTGTTTTCGCCGTCAGCACGCGGGAAATCCGCCACCCAGTCCTCACCGGGTATCGTCGGAAATCCGCGAAAATTCGCCAAATTCCCAAACTTCGCGCCGCAGGTTTCCGCAAGCTTATCACAGCCCGCCACCAGCTCCGCCACATCGCCAATTTCCACAGGTGCCCGCAGCTCTTCCCAAAGTTCCACATCCCGCGCCGCATCAGCCAAGCCGTCAATCTTCACAATCGAGATCACCCCCGCATTGGCCCCGCTCACCCAGCGCATATGCCCATTGGCAAACCAGCCCGCATCCGCGCTAGCAACCACATCCACAAGCACCCGCCGCGCGTTCACCACGCCCAGCACGCTCACAGTCTCAACCCGTCCTGCCACGCCAAGGTCCGCCCCGCAGCGCGCATCCCCCAGCACCGCATCACACGAGGGCACATACCCCCGCCCAAGCGGCTTATTTAGCCCCTCTGCCAGCGAACGCAGCTCCACCTCAAAGGCGCTAGCCCCCCGCCTGATCTCACCCAAGCTGCCACGAAAAACCATCTCGCGCACGCTCGCATCATCCCAGTTCACCAACCATTGCATCACTTCCGCGCGGTCAAACTTCCCCGCCAAAATATCCGAGTCCCGCAAACCAACCGCGCTCAAAGCGCCCACAGCCTGCCCGTTATCCACGCTCAGCCCAGTGCTACTTTCCAAAGCAGAAGCATCCATGCCCGACCCCGCCAAATACACCTGCCCGCCAAACGAAATATCCCGATCATGGTCCGTAAACCCAAACGAAACCCCATCCTTGCGCAGCAGCCGCCAGCACCGGCAAATCGTCGTAGCTCCGCCATCCAGCAGCGCCTGAAACTCAACAGAAACCTCCATCAGACCCGCACCTCCACTACCGGAATCGCCGGAATTTCACCTGCCGCAAACGCCCCCGAACTGGCCTCAATTCGGTCAGTATCAAACCGCACCGGCACATCAAATTCATAGCCCGCCGTTAGGATCGCGTCCAAAGGTGGCGGAGTCACAAAACTAATCACACCCGTGAAATAATCCACGCTAAAATGCACGCCCTCAGCCAGCACATCACCCGCCAAAGCCACCGCAACACGGCCCTCAAGTGGCTTACTAATCACCCGTTCATAGTTAAACGCCCCCGAGCGATAATTCTTGATCAGCGGGAAATCTGAGCGCGCCCCGTTTCCATCGCCAAACTTCTGGTCCAACGGCCCAAAGTTCTCAGACGGTACACAAGATTTAAAGTCAGTCCAGTCCTTCCAGCGAAAGCCAAAAAGCTGCCCCCGCCGCGCTTCAAAAAACGAAAACACCTCGGAAAGGTCATCCAATGACCGCATCCCAAGCCCCGCATCATAGCGCCGCCTAGACTGCGCCCAGGGCGAGTTTCGCTCCTCAAACCCATTCGACAGCGCCACAATTTCAGTACGCCGCTCAGGCCCCCCGCTAGAGCCAAATGATAATGCCGTCGGAAACCGAACCTCATGAAAATTCATGCTAACCTCCCAATGTATTAATGGATTCCAAAAACGTCAAAACCCGCCACGCAAAGGATAACTACTAACCTAGGTTAGTAGTTATCCACTATTTCTTATTTTTGCTGTTTTTTCAGCGCATTACGAGCATCTTTGCTCCATGCCTTCAGCACTCTTTTCGTGAAACCATAGCGCATAATACCTATCTAAAGGTTCCGCTGACCGCGCGCCAAAGCCCGCTGATACTGCGCCGCAATCTGTGCCTTTGAGCGCTGGAATCCTGCTACATCTGGCGTGCTGATATTCATCGTTATCTGCACAGCACCGCCACCGCCGCCGCGCACACCAAGCTTTCCATCAGCCCCACGCGCCAGCGGCATTATCGCTTCAGGCCCGGCTTCGCCCATCAGCCCCATGCCCCCCCGCATCGGAAAGCTCGTCGCCTGCGAAACCACGCCACCCTTGGCAAAGGCCTGCACGCGACCACTGGAAAATGCCGCCCCGTTTTCAAACGGCAAAATGCCAGAAATCAAATCCTGCAAGCCGCCACCAATTAGGTTCCCCAACCCGCTTGTTACGGGTTTCAGCACCGAATCCAGCGCAGAATCGGCAATAGAAAGCGAAAGCCCTCTCAGCACATCCGTCAGCTTCCCACCGTCAAACACCAGCGCATCAAATGCATTTCGCAAGCTGGTGCCTACCGAGCGTTGGAATCCCGTCGCCTGCGCACTGGTTGCCGTCATCACAGTCGCCACCCCAGCCAGTTCCGTTTTAAACGCCGCCGTCACCGCCTCGGTCCCCGCGATCGAGTTCGCAAGATCCCCCAGCGCCAAATCCAAATTTTCAACATCCGCTGTCACTTCAGCCATTTTCTTCCCCTTTATCAGGATACATTGCCATCAGCTCCGCCAGCCCCGAGCGCCCCAGCACCCGCGCCCCGTCCAAGCCCGCCATCAGCGTTAGCTCGGCCGGCGTTAGCGCCCAAAACTGGTCTGGTGGCAGCCGCAGCTGCCCCAGCCCCAGCCGCATGAGCGCTGGCCAATCAAACCGTTTCATCACTCACCGAAAAAGCCCGCTTCAGCAAAAGCGCTCCCGCCTTTGCCGCCGCCACTGGCCCGCCCTCAATTGTGCCCGCCATCAGCGCGCTCCGCTCAATAACCAGCCCGCCGCCACGTAGCCCCGCCAGCAGCAGCGATATCAAGTCCGAGGCGCTAAACGCCCCGTTCTCAAACCGCCCCACCAGCGCCAGCATAGAGTCCGCCCCCAAGGCCGCCTCCAGCTCCGCCAGCGCCCCAAGGGTAAGCCGCATATTCTGCGCCTCCCCATCCAGCACCAGCGCCACATCGCCACGATATGGGTTCATAGTTCAGGCCCAGGAGGTGGCGGTGGAGGCGTCGCAATAATCTCGCCCCCCGAAGTCAGCGTAATTTCATACGTCGCCTCGCCGTCATAATTCCCCGCCAATTCAAGGCTGGTAATCTGAAACGCCCCGCGGAAAACCCCAAGCGCCGGCACAATAATCTCGAACGTCGGAATATCCGCATTAAAGAAATAGCTCTGCGCCCGCTCCACGGTGTTTTCATCCAAAAACACCCCCGAGCCGCTCACGCTAGCCGAGCGAATGCCGGTCGAGGGCAGCAATTCCCGCCACCCACCAGCACTGGCGATATTGGTAATATCCACCGTTTCCGAGTTAAACGAGATCCGAGAGGCCCGCAGGCCAGCGAAGGTCGAATAACTCCCGGTGCCGTCCATATCGATCTTAATCAGTAGGTCTTTGCCCTTTTGAGCTGCCATTTTAAAGCATCCTTATATTGTGCCATCATCAAGGATTGCGCGAAATACCAGCGCAATCCGGCGAGTTTCCGGGGCCGCGCCTCTGCGCGTCCGCGATTTCAAAAATTTCAGGTTCACCAAATTCCCGCGGCTCAGCCCAAGGTCAGCCCAAGCCAAAGTGCCCACCACCTCAGCCGCCACGCCTTTAGCCACGCTAAACCCGGCAAAATCCGAGTGGATATTGACCTCAAAATCCAGCGTCACCCCCTTATGGCTACCACTAGACCGATCCTTGGCCACCTCGTCCCCGAGCGTAATATACGTGCCAATCGGCGGCGTGCCGTCACTGCCAACAGGGGCATCATAAATGCCTTCCAACGCCGCAATCAAAACCGGATTGCCTGAAAGCGCATTAAAAACAGCCTCTTGCAAGGCGGCGCTCATCGCATAGCTCATAGCCGGCCCTCCTCTGCCCAAATCTCAAGGTAATGCCCCGCCTCGTCATATTCGCCCACGGCCAATATATCGAACGTGCGCCCACCCTCGCGAAAGCGCTGGTCAGGCCTCGGCCTGCTATCCGCCCCAAAAGGCGCTGCCCGCGTGATAATCTTGAATTTGCTGACAGAAAGTGTCCGCCCGCCTACCTGTCGTTCCGCGGCCCCGCGGGCATCAAGGTTGGCCCACAAAGCCCCTTTAGACACCCAGCTCTCGGTAAAGCCGCCCATGCCGTCCGGCACGCGCAAAAGCTCTTCCAGTGCCAAGTTGCGGTTTAGGTTAGGGGCCTTCATGGTGCCGCTCCCAGCCGTATGCGTTTATATGGCTCCAGCAAAGCCGATACCCCAAAGGGGATCTGCCCGCCGCCATTAATCATGCCATCCCGGTTTTCGTAATAAGAGGCCGCAAGCATCAGCATCGCCTGCCGCAAACCCGCCGGAATCTCGTTCCACGCGCCATATCCAGCAGAAATTGAAAATTCGGCAGAACCGCCAGCATCAATTTGCGGAAAGCTTTGGTTCTGCAACATTGCTTTTGGTCGTTGATCGTCCAAAATCAACGTTATGGAAGAGGGGTCAATTGCGACCCAAGTTCCATTTGCCGCAACCATCCGTAAATAGAAAATATACGTCACAGGAGAAACCGAAAAAGCCTGTGTCTCCCCGTCCAATCGCCATGCTCTTAAATTCCATGAAAACCGTCGGCGGATCAAAATCTTGCTCGTCCGCGCTTCAATCGCCCCCATCGCCGCTCGTAGGCAGGTTTCTAGCAAACCGTCTTGCGCGCCACTATCCGTAAAGCCGGTGCCCAGCCGCAGCTGGTCCTTCAACTCGGCAATCGGAAAGTCGGCGCTGCCTAGCGTTGTTGTCTCAATCAAATTCATCGAAGTCTCCACTCAGTTTATCCGCCGCAATCCGCAAGATCACCGCCTGTTTCAGCACCCGTTTAGTGTCTGTGCCTATGGTGCAGGTCAGCAGGTAAACCTGCCCTTCCACGCCCCCTGTCAGCACCACACGCGAGCAGCACGCCCTTATCGTTTGTTCAATTATTCTCAGGCAGTTCGGGTCGTTATCAACGGGTTGCACCGTCCACCCCAGGTCATCCACCACCTGTTCATGTTTCAAAAGCCCGCTGGCGCGCCAATCAATAGCGAAAGCCAGCTCGGAGTTCGGGTCTTTAAGAATTGTGCCGCGCATTTAGGTCCAGTCTTTTGATAATGGTAAATCCCCCGTGCCGCCCATACGGAGGGAGGAACAGCAAACCGGAAAGCACGGGGGGCCAGCCGCCCCGAAGGGCGACCTATTGCAACGTCAGGCGTTAGCCTTAAGACACCGCAAATTTCAGCAGCTTGATGGCTGCGAAGTCACTCACATCACCGCCAACACGCTTGGTGGCATAGAAAAGAACGTGAGGCTTGGCGCTAAACGGATCCCGCAAAATGCGAAGGTCAGGGCGCTCAGCTACGGTATAACCCGCGCCAAAATCACCAAAAGCAATCGCCATGGCGTCTGCCGCAATGTCAGGCATGTCCTCGGCGATCAGCACAGGGTAGCCCATTAGGCGCGCTGGCTCAGCAGCCGCAAGGCCATCAGACCAAAGGAAGCGACCATCCACGTCCTTCATTTTGCGCACCGCACCCGCCGTTTTGGAGTTCATCACAAAAGAAGCATTGGCACGATACTGCGCGTTCAGCGCATAAACGAGGTCCACAACCGCATCCGCCTGATCAACAGCCGCAAAATCACCGGCAGCGCCCGTGGCCACATAGCCAAGGTTGCCCCAAGTCCAGCTGCTCTCGTCTACGGTGGTATGGGTCAAAAAGCCCGTAGGCTTGTCCACGCCATCACCTGATACAAACGAAAGGCTTTCCGCGCGGGAGAATTTATCCGCAATGCGGCCCGCCAGCCAGCCTTCCACGTCAAACGCGCTGTCATCCAGCAAACGTTGCGAGGCTTTAGGCAGCGCCGAAAGCTCGTGCAGCGGAATTGAAATCCGGTCAATTTGCGGTGTGCCCGTCTCAGAAGTTGAGGAGGTCTCATCCGCCCAACCAGCACCAATATCAGTCTGGTCGACCAGCACGTCATACGCCGTGCTTTCCACCTGCACCACATTCGCAATCGCACGAATGGAGGAGGCACCACGAAGCACAGACGTAATCTGCGCCGCTGTCTGCGGGTCTACCAAAAAGCCACCATCAGCCGAAACGGCAGTCGAAAGCGCTTTTTCTTCCATCGGAAGGCCACGCAGCGCGTCATCATCGCCCGAGCGAAGATAAGCTGAAAATGCCTTTTTGTGTGGCATATCAAGGTCAGCAGCTGTTGAAAGCGCCGGGCGGGAAGTAGAAATAGATTTACGATCAAGCATGTTCAAACGATTTTCCTGTTCTTTAAGTTTAGATTTAAGCTCGCCTTGGAACTCATTGAATTCAGACAAGAACCCTTGCAGTGCAGCCTTCACTTCCACAGCCGGGCCTTGCGCCTTGGTTTCGGTTTTACCCATTGGTTTTCCT
>WTAL01000046.1 GCA_013139635.1 Paracoccaceae bacterium | reverse complement strand
CCTATAACCCGCCCGTAGCGGGTGATGGGGCGAATCGCGGAAAGCTTGCTGGTGAGGGGGGCGAAATCAAACTGCATAAAACTGTATCCATTCTGGCTGTTGGTTACCCTTTATTCACCAAGATTGGTTAATTCTTGGTTCAAATTTATCGGAGGAGAAGCCCCGAATGATACAAAACATGACAATTTTTCAGCTTGCGAGCGGTTTGACCCGCCATGCCTCTGATCGCCAAGCGATTGTGGCAGAAAACATCGCCAATGCTGATACGCCAGGCTTTAAAGCCCGGGATCTTGTGGCCTTTGAAGATAGTTTTGCGGCGCAAAGTGCGCTGGGGCTGCGGGGCACGCGGGCGGGGCACATTACCAACCGAAATGAAACTGTGTTTGTTAGCCCGTTTGGGGTTGAGTCGCCCAATGGCAACACCGTTTCGCTGGAGGCCGAGATGATGCGCTCAAGCGATATTCGGCAGCAGCATGATATGGCCATCGGCATTTATCAGAAATCTTTACAAATAATGCGCACCAGTATGGGGCGCAAATAAGGGAGAACCCGAATGAGTGATTTTAGCGCATCCATGTCGGCTTCGGCCTCGGGCATGGCAGCACAGGCGGCACGGCTGCGGCTGGTGTCAGAAAACATTGCCAATGCCGATACGCCCGGCTTTCGCACCAAAAGCGTGAGCTTTCAGGCGGTGAGTGATTTTATGGAAAACAGCGGCGAGGTGAAAACCGGACGGGTGGAACTGAGCAACGCTGAGCTGCCCCAAGTGTATGACCCCGGCCATCCGCTGGCCGATGAAAACGGATATTATCAAGGCTCCAACGTGAACCTGATGGTGCAGATCGCTGACGCTCGCGAGGCGCAGCGCTCTTATGAAGCAAACCTGAAGATGTTTGACCAATCTAGGCAAATGGCATCTTCCCTCCTTGAACTATTGCGACGCTAGAAAGGCTGACCCATGCAAACCAACCCACATATAGCCTCCCAACTATACACTAACGCCCAAAATATTGCGAAGCCTGAAGGGCCGCAAAACGGTGGCAGTAGTCTGTTTGCCGAAATGGCAAATGACTTTATGGCCACCATGCAGGCGGGCGAAAGTGCCGCCATTGCGGGCATGACAGGTAAGGCCGATGCGCAAACCGTGGTCGAGGCGCTGGCCGCCTCCGAGATGGCCATCCAAACCGCCGTAAGTGTGCGTGACCGTGTGGTCGAGGCATACCAGGAAATATTGCGGATGCCAGTATAATGACCGAGGGCGAGCTCCTTGATGTGCTGCGTGAAGGGCTATGGATGGCGCTGGTTATGTCTGCGCCTGTGCTCGGCGTGGCGCTCGTAGTCGGGCTCGCCATTGGCTTGTTTCAAGCGCTGACCTCGGTGCAGGAAATGACGCTGACCTTTGTGCCAAAACTCGGCGCGATTGTGGCCGCCTTTTGGCTCTCTATGAGCTACTCGGGTGCGCTGCTTGTCGCGTTTTTCAATGATCAAATTTTACCCCGCATTGCTGGGAACTAAGGAGCCAAAATGGAAACCGCCGGATATGTAACTCTGAGCCGCCAAACGGGGCTTTGGAAAGAAATGCAGGTTGTGGCCAATAACGTGGCCAACCTTTCCACCAGCGGTTTTCGCCGTGAAGGCGTGGTGTTTACCGAGATGCTAGCCGCGCTGCCCAATGAGGGCGGCGGTGTGGCGATGGCCGCGGCGCGGGCGCGGTTTTCTGACCCCTCCCAAGGTGCGATGAACCAAACGGGCAACCAGATGGACCTCGCCATTCAGGGCCGCGGTTATTTTATGCTGGAAACGCCCGATGGCAACCGGCTAACGCGGGCTGGGGCCTTTGCTATGAACACCGAGGGCGAAATGGTGAACCCTGATGGGTTGCGCCTGCTTGATGTCGGCGGCGCGCCGATATTCATTCCGCCTGATGCCGCCCATGTGAGCGTGGCGCAAGATGGCACCGTAAGTGCCGATGGCAACCCTTTGGCGCAGGTCGGCATTTTTGACGTGCAAGACGAAGCCGCGCTTTCCCGCCAGCACGGCACCATGTTTGACCCCGGCAATGATGAGCCGCTGGCGATGGAAAATGCCGTGGTGCTGCAAGGCTTTGTGGAAGGGTCCAACGTGAATCCGGTAACCGAAATGGCGCGGATGATCGAGGTGCAGCGCACCTATGAAATGGGCATGAAATTTTTAGAAAACGAGGACCAGCGGATCAGAAACGTGACCCGCACCCTCGGACAACGTGCATAGGAGAATATAATGAACGCCCTACAAATCGCCGCTACCGGCATGGATGCGCAGCAAATGCGCGTCGAGGTTATTTCCAACAACCTCGCCAATATGAACACCACCGCCTACAACGCGCGGCGGGCTGAGTTTGCTGATCTGATGTATCGGCAAGTGCAGGCTCCCGGCTCGGTCTCGTCTGCCTCTGGCGCAGTGCTGCCTGTGGGCGTGCAACTGGGCATGGGCGTGCGGCCTGCCGCTGTTATGATGAATGTTGAGCAAGGCCCCAGCAAGCAAACTGGCGGAGAGCTGGATATTTCAATTGAGGGCAAAGGCTATATCGAAATCGCGCTGCCCTCGGGCACCTCGGGTTTTACGCGTGATGGCTCTTTAAAAATGACGGGCGATGGGCTTTTGGTGACCGCCGAAGGCTATGCGGTTGTGCCCAATATCACCGTTCCAGACGGCGCACGCGGCGTAACCATTAGCCCCGATGGCGAGATTTATGCACTGTTTGAAGACCAGGTGGACCCTGAATTGCTTGGGCAAATAACCCTCGCAACTTTCACCAATGAGGCGGGGCTAGAAGCCACGGGCAATAACTATTACCGCGAAACCAACGCTTCAGGCACGCCGCAAGTGGGCGTGGCGGGCGAAGAGGGCCGCGGCACCCTGCGGCAGGGTTATCTGGAAAGCTCTTCCGTGGATGCCGTGCGCGAAATCACTGAGCTGATTGAGGCGCAGCGGGGCTATGAGCTGAATGCAAAAGTAATAACGGCAGCCGACCAAATGCTCGGCGCCACCACGCAGATCCGCTAATGCGCGGGCTTGTATTTATAGCCGCCCTTTGGGCGTGGCCCGCTTACGGCCAATCGGTTGTCGCGCTCAGCGGCATTCGGGCGCAAACGGTGGTGACCGCGCAAATGGTGGCACTGGCCGAGGCCGATACTCTCGGCGCTTATACGGCGCTCGAACAAGTGATCGGCATGGAAGCACGGGTAAATATTTACCCCGGCCGCGCCATAATGCTCGATGCGCTGGGCGCGCCGGCCATTCTGGAGCGCAACCAAAACGTGGTGATGCGCTTCACGCGCGGCGCGCTCACGATATATTCCGAGGGCCGGGTGCTGGCCCGTGCGGGCGTGGGCGAGCGGGTGCAAGTAATGAATATGGATTCAAAAGCGGTGATATTTGGCCGCGTGGGCGCTGATGGCGTAATTGAGGTAGGCTTATGAAAACAGGATTAGTAATCACAATGGTTTTGGCGCTTTCCGGTTGCTTGGAGCGGCTGGGCGAAGTGGGCCGAGGCCCTCAGCTTTCGGCCGTAGATAACGGCATTGCTGCCAATATCGCAGCAGAGCGCGCCGCCATGGCCATAGCCCCCCCCACGCCGCGCCGCGAGGTTTATGAGCAAGGCTCCCTCTGGCGCTCTGGCCCCGCTTCGCTATTTGGAGACCGCCGCGCAGCACGCATGGGCGATATTTTAACGGTGATCATTAATATTGATGATCAAGCAACTTTGCAAAACTCGAGCAGCCGCACCCGAAGCGCGGGGGAAAATCTGGCGATCGCTGATTTGTTTGGGATCGACCGACTCGTTGCAAATGAATTGGGCGCCGAAGTGCTGGACCCCGCGGTGGGCCTCTCTAGTGGCTCCAACACCTCTGGTTCAGGAAGTATTAACCGTAACGAGCAGATCATGTTGCGCGTGGCAGGCACGGTCGTGCAAGAACTGGCCAACGGGCACTTGGTGGTGCGCGGTACGCAAGAGGTGCGGGTGAATGGCGAACTGCGGGATTTGCAGATCACCGGCATCATTCGCCCCGAGGATATTTCGCGGCAAAACACCATCACCTACGATAAAATGGCAGGCGCAAGGATTTATTATGGTGGACGAGGTATGATCTCGGATGTGCAAGACCCGCGCTACGGCCAGCAGATTCTCGAAATTCTGGCCCCGTTTTAGAAAGGCTGAAATAGATGAAAAAACTATTGCCGATAATATTGCTGCTCTTAGGTGGTGGTGGGGGCGTGGGGGCCGGATATTTCCTGCGCCCCGCCCCTCATGAGCCGGAAATGATGGCAGAATGTGCAGAGGGTGACGAACTTTGTACGCCCGCTGAAGCTGGCGGCCACGGCGAAGAAATGGCCGCCGAGGAGGGTGACCACGGGGAAGCTGATTCCGTGGCCGAAGATGGAGGCCACGAGGCGGGCACAACTGAAGGCACCGGCAATGAGCCAGAATACGTGGCCTTGCAACGGCAAATGATCGTGCCCATTGTCAGCGATGATAAAGTGATTTCGCTGGTGGTCCTGTCGCTCTCGATTGAAGTGGAGGCCGGATACACCCTTGATGTTTATGACCGTGAGCCAAAAATCCGGGACGCTTTTTTGCAAGTACTTTTTCGCCATGCCAATACCGGCGGCTTTAATGGTGATTTCACTTCAGGTGAAAAAATGGCGGACCTTAGGCGCGCGCTCAATAGCGCGGCAGCGCAGGTGCTTGGGCCGATTGCGATTCAGGTATTAGTCACAGATATCCTTCGGCAGGCGACTTAAGAGGGGGTGAATGGCCGTTTGGCCAGAGGGGGCGGCACGCCCCTTGCCGATGGCGAAGCCGAGGCCACGCCCAACTGCCGGTGTTGTTTACGAAGCCAAACGGAGTCCGGCAGGCGGGAGAGCTACGTTGCGTTATTCAGCATTTTGCGAAACCCCAAGCGCCTCCAGCTCGTCTTCCACCCCGTCTAAAAATTCAGCCGGAAAATAACCAAAGCTCTCCATCCACAGGCTTGCGGCCCGTAGGGCATTCGGCTCTAACTGGCAAATTTTTTCGCGCCCTTGCTTGATTTGCCGTACCAGCCCTGCGCGCGTCAGTACCTGCAGGTGCTTCGAAACCGCCGCGAGCGACATCTCGTAAGTATCAGCCACTTGTTTAACCGTCATATCCTGCTCCAGAAGCTGGCTCAGGATCGCACGGCGGGTTTGGTCAGCCAGCGCGGCAAAGGCGGTATCAAGCGGGTTTTTGAGATAATCAACCATATTGTTGACTATCATATGGGGGCTTGAATGGTCAACCAAGTGGTTTAGCGTTGTGAGGTCGCCAGCGCTAAAAAACTTTTGGCGCTCCCTGTGCAAGGGTGTCGCACATGCGTATTAACACTATAAAATCAGTATCTTGCACCCATCTTGCCACAGTAAACCAATACTTGACTTGGCGTGTTTCCGCCCATAATGTGCGCCCAAATCCCACGCATAGGGAATCTTGTGCTGCACATGGAAGGGGCGAGGCGCGATGAGCGACAATCCGGACCCTGACCGCCTAAAGGCGCTGGCTGAAAAGCTGGAGGTCGCGCAGGCGGTGCCGGTGCACAAGAAACACGATGCGGGGAAATATTCCGGGGCTGGTCCGGCATGGCAAATGGTTGTTGAGCTCACAACGGGCATGGCGATCGGGGTCATATTGGGGCTGGCATTGGATAGTTGGACAGGGTTAGCTCCATTGTTCATCGTGGTTTTTACATTGCTGGGCTTTGCTGCCGGTGTTCGCGTTATGATGCAAACAGCGACAGCGCACCAGAAAAAGGCCGAGGCGAAAGCTTTGGCAGAGAAAAAATAGCCCCGTTTGGGGCCTGAGAAGAACAGAGGACAAAAAGTGGCTGCTGAAGAACACGCTGAAGGCGCAACGCTAAATATCCATCCTATGGACCAGTTCCAGATTCATTCGCTGTTTGGCGATGGCCCTGTGCATTGGTATACCCCAACAAACGTAACCCTTTGGCTGTTTATCGCGGTTGCCGCGATTGTGCTGCTGATGGTGATTGCCACACGCGGCCGCAATGTTGTGCCAAGCCGTGGGCAGTCGGTTGCCGAGATGATCTATAGCTTCGTGCGTGGCATGATCGTAGATATCACGGGTGAGGGCGGGTTGAAATACTTCCCTTATATCATGACGCTGTTCTTGCTTATTCTGTTTACCAATGTTTTGGGCCTTCTGCCTTATAGCTTCACCGTAACCTCCCACATCGCCGTAACCGGCGTGCTGGCGATGGCGGTGTTTACGGCGGTTACGCTGCTGGGCTTCATCAAAAACGGCACCAAATTCCTCAAAATTTTCTGGATATCCGAAGCGCCACTGGTGCTGCGGCCTATTCTGGCGATCATCGAAATCATCTCGTACTTTGTGCGCCCCGTTAGCCACTCCATTCGTTTGGCTGGCAACATGATGGCGGGCCACGCGGTGATTAAAGTGTTTGCCGGTTTTGCCGCTGTGCTGGCCGCTGGCACCCCGTTGGGTGTGGGCCTTGTAGCCCCTATCGTTGCCATTATGGCGGTGTATGGGCTTGAGCTGCTGGTGGTGGTTATTCAGGCATATGTGTTCACTATTCTGACGTGTGTTTACCTTAATGATGCGTTGCATCCGGGCCACTAGTTAAGAACTAATTTTAGCCATTCTAATAAGGAGAAATCAAATGGCAGTAGAAGGCGATCTCGTACAAATGGGCGCACTGATCGGCGCAGGACTTGCATGTACTGGCATGGGCGGCGCAGCCGTTGGTGTTGGCCACGTTGTAGGCAACTACCTTTCTGGCGCATTGCGCAACCCGGCAGCAGCTGGCGGCCAAACAGCCACCATGTTCATCGGTATTGCGTTTGCAGAAGCACTGGGGATCTTCTCGTTCCTCGTAGCGCTGCTGCTGATGTACGCACAGTAGGCTTTTAGAACCTATCAAGATCGGGCGGCCCTTTTCGGGCTGCCTATGGTTCACTTAGTTTATGGAGGATGCTATGGCATCTGAAACATCAGGCGAAGCTGTCGGCATGCCGCAGCTAGATTTTTCGACCTTCCCGAACCAGATATTCTGGCTCGTTGTGTCGTTGGTCGTGGTCTATTTCATCGTGTCAAAAGTGATTTTGCCACGCATCGGCGGGGTTCTTGAGGAACGCCATTCGGTGATCAGTGATTATATCAGCCAAGCCGCAGACTTCAAAAAGCAGGCCGAACAGGCTGAGGCTGATTATGAAGCGGCGCTGGCGCAAGCGCGCGGTGAAGCTCAAGCGATTGCAGCTGAAACCAAGGCGGAAATTCAGGTAGAACTGAATAAAGCTGTGGCTAAGGCGGATGCGGAAATTGCAGCCAAAACGGCTGAAAGCGAAAAAGCCATTGCGGTTGTTCGTGAAAGCGCTGTTGAAAATGTGCGTGAGGTTGCTTTGGCAACCACGGCAGGAATTGTTGCGGCTTTGATGCCGTCTGTATCGGATGATGCGGCGGTCAAAAAAGCGGTAACAGCACGGATGAAAGGGTAGCAACATGAAAAAGATTTCTCTCCTTTCGGGTGTGGCAATGCTTGGTGCAAGCCCTGCTTTTGCAGCGGCTACCGGCTTTACGCTGAACAATACCAACTTCGTGGTGTCTATCGCGTTTGTGCTTTTCATCGGGGTTCTGCTCTATTTGAAAGTGCCTAAGCTGGTTGCCAAATTGCTGGATGACCGCGCGGCGGGCATTCGCACCGAGATCGACGAAGCGCGGGCGTTGCAGGAAGAAGCCAAAACCATTTTGGCGTCTTACGAGCGCAAGCGCAAAGAGGTTGCGGAGCATACGGTGTCTATCATCGCGTCGGCCAAGGCTGAAGCGGAAGCGGCAGCTGAGCTGGCAAAAGCTGACTTGAAAGAAACCATTGCGCGCCGCTTGGTGGCTGCCGAAGACCAGATCAAATCTGCCCAAGATGCGGCGGTGCGTGAGGTTAAGGATAAAGCTGTGGCTGTGGCCATTGCGGCTGCCAGTGACGTGATTAATAAAGGCATGGCGGCGAAAGACGCCAATGGCTTGATTGATGCGGCTATTAAGGATGTGGGTGCAAAACTGCACTAAGCTTTTTGAAGGTTATTGAAAAAGGCCCGGCAAATGCTGGGCCTTTTTTGTGTGCAAAACGCACGGTGGCGGCGCGTCTAGCTTTGCTCGGCTTGGCAATATTGCGCCCGCGCCGCGCTGCACCTTTTGCGCCAAGTGCCACTGTTGCAGCGCGGCGCGAACCTGAACTCTCAACAAAGAACAAAGCTTGACGCGCCGCGATAGCCGAGCGCAGCGAGGCCACAAAAAAGCGGCCCACCTAGGTGAGCCGCTTTAGTATTGGAAATGTGCAACAATATTGTCTTAGCGGTTGGGCGTGATGAAAATTTCAACACGGCGGTTTTGCTGCCGGCCCGCGGAGGAACCATTGCTTGCCACGGGGTTATTTTCCCCTTGGCCAAAGGCCCGAAGGCGGCTGCCTGAAACGCCAGCGTTTAGCAGCACAGACCGCACGCTCAGGGCGCGACGCTCGGAGAGCTGCTGGTTATAGCTGGCGGCACCCGTGGAGTCTGTATGGCCAACAACCTCTACCGTGGTGTTGGGATACTGCTGCAAATTGCGCGCCAAGGCATTGAGCGACGACACAAAACTGGATTTTAGCTGGGCGCTATCCACCGGGAAGGTGATGGCCTCGGGCAGGGTCACGATCAGCTGGCTGCCGGTGTTTACAATGGTAACCCCCGAGCCGCCCATTTGCGAACGAAGCGCGGCTTCTTGCCGGTCAAGATCATCACCAATAGCGCCGCCGATACCAGCGCCGATAATGCCGCCGATGACCGCACCGCGGCCATTGCCACCAATGGCGCGTCCCAAAACGGCACCAATACCAGCGCCGGC
>WTAL01000200.1 GCA_013139635.1 Paracoccaceae bacterium | reverse complement strand
GGCCTGCAAACCGTAACCGCCTTTGGCGTGCTGGCCGATGTGGCCACCGGATACCCGATTCTGCTTTCAGAAATGACACTGCTCACGGCCCTGCGCACCGCCGCCACCTCAGCCATGGCAGCCAAGTATCTCACCCCCAAAGGCGCGCATATCATGGCGATGATCGGCAACGGCGCGCAAAGCGAGTTTCAGGCGCTGGCGTTTAAAGCGATCTGCGGCGTGGATACTCTACGGCTATACGATATTGACGATGAAGCCACCGAGAAATGCGCCAGTAATCTGGCTGGCTATGGCTTTAATATTATAAAATGCGTTTCCGCCCAAGACGCCGTCGAAGGGGCCGATATCATCACCACGGTAACCGCCGATAAGCAATACGCCACCATCCTGACCGACAATATGGTCGGCGCGGGCGTGCACATAAACGCCATCGGCGGTGACTGCCCCGGCAAAACAGAGCTGCATCGCGATATCCTCCTCCGCGCCGATATATTCGTGGAATTCCCCGAGCAAACTCGCATTGAAGGCGAAATTCAACAGCTGGATGCCGACCACCCCGTGACCGAGCTTTGGCAAGTGATCACCAGCCAAACCAAGGGCCGCACTGACCCGCGCCAAATCACCCTGTTTGACAGCGTCGGCTTCGCGATAGAGGATTTTTCAGCCCTGCGCTATATCCGCGACCAGCTAAAGCCCGGCAACCATACCGAGCTGGATATGCTAGCGGACCCGGACACGCCAAAAGACCTGTTTGGCATGCTCCTTCGCGCCAAGCCATGACCCCCCATGCGCCCTTCGGGCGGCTTTTTTGCAAGCAAAAAATGCGTGTGCGACGCCATGGCGGCGCGTCTGGCATTGCACTATTTTGAAATACTGCATTCGCGCCGTGCCTCGACCCAAGCGCCTCAGTTGAGGAGCGGCGCGCGTGCAGTGTTGCGAAACAAAGCAACATTGCCGCGCCGCTACCGTCTGAAAGCGTTTTTAAAAGTGTACTTTTGGCACTTCTGGCGCATCCAGCAACTTGCGATAAAGATGCCATGTGGCGTGGCCAAGCACCGGCATAGCTATAAACAGGCCCAGCAACAGCGGGATCATCGACACAAACATAATTACCGCAATAATAAATGCCCAGACCATCAACACGCCAAAATTCAGCATTACAGCCCGCACGCTGGTTACAATCCCAGTTACAAAATCCACTTCGCGTTCGAGCAAAAGCGGCAGGCTCACCAACGTGATCGAGAAAAGCGCGAAGGCAAAACCGGCACCAACGACAACTTCAGCTATCAGCATTCCGATGCCCGAAGGCGTAAAAAACAGGCCAAATGAATTTGTGATATTTGTGAGCGCGGTCAGCCCCATGGTGATGGCAAAAATCGCGTGACTAATCAGCATATAGAGCAAAAACCATATCACAATGATCGCCCCGACCCACGGTATTTGGCGTTTTCGCTCTAACAAAGCACAGGTTAGCACCCGCCGCCACGAAACCGTTTCCTTATGCTCAATCAAGCAGGAGGTGGCATAAAAACCAACCCCGGCAAAGGGCGCCAGAAGTGGGAACCCAACGGTGAGCGGCATTACCCACCAGATTTCGCCTGCGAAAAACAGGACCGAAACGATCACGTATCCGCCCAGCACATAAAATGCGGAAAACATAAATCCGATTGCAGGTGCGCGTTTGTAGTCGTTCCAGCCGCTTTTCAAGCATTCAAACAGGTCTGCCGTAGTAATCGTGTTGATTTCCGGCAATTCACTGGCGTGTTCTTCTCTGGTCGCTTCCATCAGTCTCCCCTTTTTTATCGAATTAAAGGGGATTTTCTTGGGTGCGTCTAGGTTAAACTTGAAAAAAGTGTGAATTAACTGCCTGCTTGTGCATCTGCGCGGCTTTTGCCCGTAACTTCGAGCGCCAAAGCGGCGGCCATAAATTTATCTAGGTCACCATCCAGCACACCTTGGCTGTCTGAGGTTTCCACATTTGTGCGCAGGTCTTTTACCATTTGGTAGGGTTGCAGCACATAGGAGCGGATCTGGTTGCCCCAGCCCGCGTCGCCCTTGGCATCATGGGCGTCCTGAATGCTGGCTGTGCGTTTGCGCATTTCAATCTCGTAAAGCCGTGATTTAAGCGCCGCCATACAGGTGGCGCGGTTTTGGTGCTGAGACTTGGCAGAGGCCGTCACCACAATGTTTGTTGGCAAGTGGGTCATCCGCACAGCTGAATCGGTTTTATTAACGTGCTGGCCGCCTGCCCCTGAAGAGCGGTAGGTATCCACCCGAAGTTCTGACGGGTTGATATCGATCTCGATCGTGTCATCAATGACGGGGTAAACCCAGACAGAGCTGAAAGACGTGTGCCGCCGTGCAGCACTATCAAACGGTGAAATCCTTACCAAACGATGAACGCCGCTCTCACTTTTTAACCAACCGTAAGCATTTTGCCCCTTAACTTGGTAGGTGACAGACTTGATTCCGGCCTCATCTCCGCCGTTATAAGACGTCGTTTCGACCTTATAACCATGCTTTTCGGCCCACCGAACATACATGCGCGCCAGCATTGAGGCCCAGTCACAACTCTCGGTGCCACCGGCCCCCGCATTAATCTCTATGAAGCAATCGTTACCGTCCACTTCACCGTCCAAAAGCGCTTCCAGCTCCTTTTTGGCGGCGTCTTCCACCAAATCCGCGATGGCTGATTCGGCGTCTTCTACCACCTCGGTGTCCTCTTCCATCTCGCCAAGCTCGATCATATCGATGTTATCTTGCAGCTCGGAAGAGAGGTTTTTGTAATTGTCCAGCGCATCGGCCAGCATTTGCCGTTCGCGCATTAGCTTTTGCGCTTTGGCAGGGTCGTTCCACAGCGCCGGGTCTTCCGACATGGCGTTGAACTCTTCCATCCGGTGCTCGGCGGTTTCCAGATTCAGCCGTTGGGCCAGCAAATCAATGGTTTTGCGAATCTGGGCAACTTGATTCTCGGTTTCTGCGCGCATAATCTAGTTCTTTTCTTAATATTCGTCGCCAGCGGAGAGCCCGCCGAAAGTTGCTTGAGCGGGCAATATAACGGTCTCGCCGCCAACCTCAACCGTTTGGCTGTCGGCCTCGCCACGGCCAAAGAACAGCAGGTCGCGGCCCATCACAAAGCCGCCATCTACAAACTCGCCATAAGCACCATAAGCTGGCTCCTCACCGGCGCGAAAAAGCTCGGTTACTACATTGTCACCTGTCTCGTTATCAGGCAGGCGTTCGCCGGTGTAACGGTCGATTTTCACAAAAACCGTGCCGCCGGGCTGGGGGTATTCAAAGGAGCCGTGGCGGGGCAGATAGGCCTCCATAAAGTCCACAAATACCGGCCCGCACATAGAGCCGCCGTAAGCTCCGCGGCCCATTGGCGTGGGTTGGTCATAGCCAATATAGCAGCCCGCCGCAATTTGCGGCGTGAAGCCCACAAACCACGCGTCCTTTGCGCCGTTGGTGGTGCCGGTTTTGCCTGAAATCGGCAAGCCAAGGCGGCCAACAGTGGCGGCAGCCGTGCCGCGCGCCACCACGCCACGCATCATGCTCGAAAGCTGATAGGCGGTAACAGGGTCCATTATTTGCGGGGCATAATCCCGCACCCAAGGCTCCATATCGGTCACGAGGTCTGGCCCAGAGCAATCTACGCAGGTGCGCGGATCGTGGCGCAAAATCGTGTTGCCGTTGCGGTCTTGCACGCGGTCTACCAGCGTGGGCTCTACCCGCTTGCCACCATTGGCAAACTCGGAATAAGCGCTCACAATCTTGTAAAGCGTGGTTTCACCCGCCCCGAGCGAAAAGGCCAGATGCTCGGGCATATTATCATAAACCCCAAAGCGCTCGGCATAGGCCGCGATCACGTCCATGCCCACGTCTTGCGCGATCCGCACGGTCATCAGGTTCCGCGAATTTACGATGCCGGTGCGCATGGGCGCGGGGCCATAAAACTTGCGAGACGAATTTTGCGGCCGCCAAATGCCATCACCTGTGTTCACCTCAATCGGGGCATCCACCACGATAGACGCCGGCGTATAGCCGTTATCCAGCGCCGCGGCATATACAAACGGCTTAAAGGCCGAGCCGGGCTGGCGCTGTGCCTGCGTAGCGCGGTTAAAGCTGCTGGCTTGGTACGAAAACCCGCCCTGCATGGCCAGCACGCGGCCTGTTTGCGGGTCCATCGCTACAAAAGCGCCCTGCACGCCGGGGATTTGCCGGAGTGACCAGAAATCCAGTGAGCCATCCTCATTCAGGATTTCTTTCACAAAAACAACGTCACCCACGGCCCAGATATCGGCAGCCACCTGCGGGCGGCTGCCCGTGGTGCCGTCTTCCAACCGAGGCCGCGCCCATTTGGCTTCAGCCACCGTCAGGAAATGGCCGTCCTCGTCATCCTCAACGCCCTCAATGCCCACGCGAGCCGAGCTTTCGCCGACCTCAAGCACCACGGCCAAGTCCCATTCAGGGATGTCACGCGGCAAGGCGCGGCTACGCAGGGCGTCGCGCCAATCATCAAGCTCTTCCACCGGAATTTGCGCATAGGCGCCCCAGTAGACTTCCAGCTCGCGGTCATATTCCTCCAGCCGGTTCCTGAGCGCCTGTGCGGCAACCTCCTGAAGCTCGGGGTCTTGCGTGGCGCGAATAGCCAAACCACCGCCAAAAACCAGATCAGACCCGATTTCACCCTCCAGCTCACGGCGGATTTCATCAGTGAAATAGCTACGCGGCGGTAGCTGCGCCCGCCCCGAAATATAATGGCCTGATTGCACGGTGTTTAACGGGTCGGCCTGCGCCACCAGCATATCAGCCTCAGAAATATAACCGTTTTCAAACATCTCTTTGAGCACAAAATTGCGGCGGGCCACGGCGCGGTCATGGTCGCGCACGGGGTGGTAATCATTCGGGTCTTTCAGGTGAATCGCGAGAAACGCTGCTTGGGCAATGGTAAGCTCCTCAAGGCTTTTACCAAAGTAATTCGCCGCCGCTGCCGTAACCCCATAAGAGCTTTGGCCCAGAAACACGTCATTCATATAGAGCGCCAAAATATCGTCTTTGGTCAGCACTTGCTCAACACGCGTCGCCAGAATGATCTCTTTGATTTTCCGGTCCACCTCGCGCGAGCCATCGAGCAGGAAATTCTTCATCACCTGTTGCGTAATGGTCGAGGCCCCGCGCACATTTTGCCCGCGCGAGCGAATGGCTGTGAGCAACGCAGACGCCATGCCGCGCGCATCATAGCCACGATGCAGATAAAAGTTTTTATCCTCGGCGCTGATAAAGGCGTGCTTTACCACGTCCGGAATTTCATCGGTTGGCGTATAAATACGCCGCTCGCGCACAAATTCATCCAGCACGTAGCCATCAGCCGAATACACCCGCGATAGCACATCAGGGGAGTAATTGCGTAGTTGCTCAAGGTCTGGCAGGTCGCGGGAATACATCCACAGCACACCCATAAGGCCGATGCCAGACATGATAAGCCCTAGCGAGAGCCACGCAAATATAAAGCCAAAAAACCGCCCGATCGCTAATACCAAAGTCTTCTCCTAAAAAGATGTCTCCCCCGTATAGGGGCACGGGGCGGAATGGTCAAAACAACATCGCGCCTAATTGCGCAATAATCCGCGCATCTCGTCTTCAACCTGTAGCCACCGGCTCAGCCCGTCCCGCAAATTCTCGGCCATGGCCAGTTGCCATTCTGAGTCTTGCAGCTTTTCAAGGTCGGTTTCATCTGACATAAAGCCAAGTTCTATCAGCACCGACGGGATATCAGGCGCGCGCAAAACCCTGAAGCCACCGGCCATACGGCGAGATTTTATTTCCAATTCGTTATGAAACCACAGCGCCTCGGCCATGGTATCGGCAAACCGGTTTGAAAGCGCATCGGTTTCACGGTGCGCGAGCTGTAGCAGAATTTGCGTAAGCTGGTCGTCCTCGCCCTCCACCGAAATGCCCGCCACAAGGTCTGAGCGGTTTTCTAGTGTGGCAATGGTGACGGCCTGCTGGCTTTCCCCCGCCTCTGAAAGGCTAAAAACGGTGGTGCCGCGCGCCCGCCCGCGGGTTACAATATCGGCATGCAGTGAAATAAAGGCCCGCGCGCCGGCGCGGCGTGCAATTTCCACACGCTCTCCCAAGGGGATATAAACGTCGGTTTCTCGGGTTAAAATCACTCGAAACCGGCCATCTTCCAGCAGCAAATCACGCAACCCTGTTGCGACCTGCAACACGATGTCTTTCTCAAAAATATCATCTTGCTGCGCGCCGTTATCCAGCCCGCCATGGCCCGCATCAATGGCAATAAGTGGCAGGCCCGCGTCGCCCACGATTTCCGGTGCCAACTGCTCGGCCCGCCATAAAGAGGCCGGATTAGAAAGCGAAGCCGCCGCGAATTCATCAGGGCTTGCAAGCGAAAGCCGGACTTCTATCTGCATGCCGCCACTAACTTCGTGCGTAATCGCTGATTTCACCACCAGCGGCACGGCCAGATCCAGCACAATGCGAGACTGCCCCAGCTGAAACAGCCCAAAGCGCAGCGCCTCAACCTGCGCACTGCCCGCCGCTAGCCCAGTGGGCATATTTTCAAGCGATACGCCCCCAAGATCAACCAACAAACGGCGCGGGTTATCAAGCGTGTAAACGCTGAAAGGCGTTTTTTCGGAGAGCGCCAGCGTGAATATAAGGCTCGTGCCTTCACGCTCAAGCGCGGTGCCCTGCGCCAAAACCCCGCCTGCCGCCAAGGGAGACACCAGCCCAAAAACAGCGAAAAGGATCGCGAATAAGTAGCATTTTAAGGATTTGTTAATCATTAGAATAGTGTGATGCCTCGCGCGGATTGCCGCAGAATTAGATTGTATTTCTATATAGAACAGGTTTATGGTCAAAAGACGGCAGATACGTTTGCCGTTGTAACAGTTTCGCCATTTGCCCAATCGCCGCGGAAGATACCGCAGCCGGGTAAAATGGCCGGTGCATTGCACCACTATCGGATTCCCCGAACTTTATTTTTTTCGGGGCGTATAAATTTTAGCAGGCCTGTGGCCTTGCTGGAGAACAAACCGCGATGAAGCGTGTGGAATGGATGATCGAGCAGGATAGGCGGCGCACAGCGCGGCCCGTTTTGCTTGCCCACCCCCGCCAATTTGCCCAAACTTTACAAGCCTTTACGAGGGGTTCTGCACGCAGTGCAGCGCCCCCCGGAGGCTTGAGCGAGAAAACATGTCGAAAAAAATGCTTATCGATGCCACCCACGCGGAAGAGACCCGCGTTGTTGTGGTTGATGGAAACCGGGTTGACGAATTTGATTTCGAAGCCCTTAACAAGCGCCAGCTAGCTGGAAATATATACCTAGCCAAAGTCACGCGGGTGGAGCCATCGCTCCAAGCCGCATTTGTGGACTATGGCGGGAATCGCCACGGCTTTTTGGCCTTTTCGGAAATACACCCCGATTATTACCAAATTCCGCAAGCGGACCGTGAGGCTATTCTAAAAGAAGAAGCCGAATACGCTAAGGCGATTGCCGAGGAAGAAGAGCGTGATAAAGAGCGGGCTGAGAAATCAGCTGACAAGCCTAAATCCCGCTCCCGCCGTCGCCGTCGCAAATCAGAGCCTGCCGCTGAAGGCGCGGGTAATGCTGATGACGCAGTGATTGTGGAAGAAGTACCTGCCGAGGGCGACGCCCCCGCTGAGGAGGCCGACGCACCTGTTGAAGAAGCCGTGCCGACTGAGGAAGACGCGCTTTCACTACTGGTTGAGACACCTGAAACCAGCGCCAACGGCCCGGATGATGCCGAAGTTGTTTCGGAATCTGACGAGGCTGAAATCGCCGAAGTGCGCGTGCCACGTGTGCGCAAGCCCCGCGCGCGGCGTTATAAAATTCAAGAAGTTATCAAGGTTCGGCAAATCTTGCTGATCCAGGTGGTGAAGGAAGAGCGCGGCAATAAAGGCGCGGCGGTTTCGACCTACCTCTCCCTTGCTGGCCGCTATTGCGTGCTTATGCCCAACACCGCGCGCGGTGGCGGGATCTCCCGCAAAATCGCCAATGTGGCTGATCGCAAAAAGCTGAAAGAGATTTCCAATTCCATGCCGGTGCCTGAGGGCGCAGGGCTTATCATTCGGACAGCGGGCGCGCAGCGCACTAAAGCCGAGATCAAGCGGGACTATGAATACTTGCGTCGCCAGTGGGAAAACATTCGCACGCTGACACTGAAATCCACCGCCCCTGCCCCGATTTATGAAGAAGGCAGCCTGATCAAACGCTCGATCCGTGATCTTTATAATAAAGAGATCGACGAAGTGATTGTGGATGGTGAGCGCGGCTATCGTGAGGCCAAGGACTACATGAAAATGCTCATGCCGTCCCACGCCAAAAACGTGAAGCGCTATACTGATTCCTTGCCGCTGTTTTCGCGCCACAACGTTGAAAACTATCTCGCGGGCATGTTTAACCCCACCGTGCAGCTAAAATCTGGTGGCTACATCGTGATCGGGATTACCGAAGCGCTGGTGGCGATTGACGTGAACTCGGGCCGTGCGACCAAAGAAAAATCCATCGAGGATACGGCGACCAAAACCAACCTTGAGGCGGCGTCTGAAGTGGCGCGGCAGCTTAAGTTGCGTGACCTCGCGGGCCTGATCGTGATTGACTTCATCGACATGGAAGACCGCCGCAATAATATCGCGGTTGAAAAACGCATGAAAGACGGGCTGAAAAATGACCGTGCGCGGATACAAGTTGGCCGGATTTCAAGCTTTGGCTTGATGGAAATGTCTCGCCAACGGCTACGGCCCGGCATGCTTGAGGCCTCTACCCAGCCTTGCCCGCATTGCCACGGCACGGGCATTACCCGCTCCAATGATTCTATGAGCCTCGCGATTTTGCGTGAGCTTGAGGAAGAAGGCGTGAAGAACCGCAGCAAAGAGGTGCTGGTGAGCGCGCCGATTAATGTGGCGAACTACCTTCTTAATGCCAAGCGTGAGCATATCGGCTTAATCGAAAGCCGGTTTGGCCTGTCCATTCGCGTGGAGAGCGACCCAACGCTGATTTCGCCAGAATACCGTGTGGAGCGCTTCAAAACCGCCACACGCGTGGTGCCTATCCCCGAGGCTTTGCCGGTGGTCGATATGACCGATATGCCGGACTTTGAGGACGAGCCAGAGGTGGAAGTAGAGACCGCGGCAGAAGACGCCGCCGTTGAAGCAACTGAAACAGCGGATGAGCAGCCCAAAAAGCGCCGCCGTCGCCGCCGTCGTGGTGGGCGGAACCGCTCGGAAAACGGTGAGAATGGTGAAGCAGCGGAGGCTGGTGAAAACGCTGAGGCGCCTGCTGAACCTAAGCCGGAAGCGGCTGCTGAGGATGGTGAAAAGCCCAAGCGTTCACGCTCGCGCACTCGCCGCCGCCCGCAAAAGGACGAAGTCGAGGCTGTAGAAGCACCAGTGGAAGCTGCGGAAGCCCCTGCGGAAACAGAGGAAAAGCCAAAGCGCAAGCGGCGGTCTCGGGCTAAGGCCCCTGCGGCTGAAGCGCCCAAGGTTGAGGACGCTCCTGAAACCGCGGCCTCCGTAGAGGCGGCTCCGGTTGAAGAGGTGAAAGCCGAAGCACCCGCGCCGAAAAAGCGCAAGCGTGTTACGGCAAAGGCCCCGTCTTCAGCCCCGGAAGAAACTGTTGCGTCGGCTGAAGCGCCCACTGAACCAGTGGCACCGGAAACCGCCGCAGAGCCGGAAGAAGATAAGCCAAAACGGCGCGGCTGGTGGTCTCGCAAGCCTAAATAAGATTTAACGCCGCTTCCATTGGAAGCGGCGTTTTTCTTAGGGGCGGGCCTTAAACCAGCTTTGCAAACGGGCCACGCCTTCAACCATATCTTCGGTTGAACGCGCGTAAGAAAACCGCAGGGTTTTATGGCCACGCTCGGGGTCAAAATCCAAACCTGGCGTTACGGCCACCCCTGCATCTTTCAGAATTTCAGCGGCCAATGCGCGACTATCATCCGTCAGGTCACTCACATCGGCATATATGTAAAACGCGCCGTCGGGCGGGGCGAACTTGCTAAAGCCCGCCTTGGGAAGGCCTTCCACCAGCACCTCGCGATTGCGGGCATAGGTTTTGAGGTGGCCTTGCAACTCATCATCACATTCCATCGCCGCCAGTGCCGCCACTTGCGCCGCATGAGGCGCACAAATAAACAGGTTTTGGCTCAGGCGCTCAATGCGGCGCACATGGTCCTCGGGCACAATCATCCAGCCCACGCGCCAGCCCGTCATCGAATAATACTTCGAGAATGAGTTGATGACATAGACATCATCACTCACCTCCAGCGCCGAAACCGCCCGCGTATTATACTCGATCCCGTGGTATATTTCGTCAGAAATCAGGGCGATATCCTTCTCGGCACAAGCCGCGGCCAGCGCCGCCAACTCGGCCTTCCCCAGCATGGTGCCGGTTGGGTTTGAAGGCGAGGCCACAAGCAATCCATTCAAGCTTTTACTCAGCTGCGCGGGCAGCGGCTGGAAGTTGCTCGCAACACTTGTTTTCAAGGTTACCGCTTCAAGCTCTTGAGATTTAAGGATATTGCGATAGCTCGGATAGGCCGGATCACCAATGCCGACCTTGGCCCCAATATCAAACAAACTAATGAAGCTCAGCAAAAACCCTGCCGAAGACCCCGCCGTCACCACCACCCGCTCGGGCGCAATATGCACGCCATAGCGCGCCAAATACATCTCAGCGATTCGCGCCCTGAGCGCAGGCAAGCCAAGCGCCACGGTGTAGCCCAGCGGCCCCGCGTCCATCGCCGACTTTAGCGCCTCAACCGCGCCCTTAGGCGCCCCCGTTGCCGGCTGTCCCACCTCCATATGGATAATATGGCGGCCTTTCGCCTCTTCAAGGCGCGCCGCCTCCATCACGTCCATCACGATAAAGGGAGCGACATCTCCACGGCTTGATATTTGCATCAAAATACTCCTTACTGCCGCAACTGTAATGACGCCATAACGCGCCATCCGTCAAGATGCGCAAGGCCCAACCGGAGCGCCCCTATGCGATCTTTTTTCCTTTCCCTTTTCATGGTGCTGTTCACAGGCATCGCCTCAGCGCAAAACTTTGCTGATATGACAGACACTGAAACCGAGGCCTTTGGTGCCGCCGTGCGTGCCTATCTGCTTGATAACCCAGAGGTAATTATGGAAGCTGTAGCGGTGCTGGAAGAGCGCCAGCAGCAAGAAGCCGCTGGCAGCGATGTTGATTTGGTGGCGCAATATTACGACCAAATCTTCCATGATGGCTTCTCTCATGTATCGGGCAACCCCGATGGCACCATCGAAATTGTTGAGTTTTCCGACTATAAATGCGGCTATTGTAAGCGCGCCTACCCAGAGCTTTTGCAGCTGGTTGAGGACAACCCCGACATCCGCATGGTGGTTAAAGAATATCCAATCCTCGGTGCCGAAAGCATTTTGGCCTCCCGCGCGGCCATCGCCGTGCAAATAACCGAGGGCGACGAAGCTTATGAGGTTTTCCATGACGCCTTGATGCGCGAAAACGGACCGTTGACCGAGCTTTCCCTGCCTCTGATTGCTGAGCGTCTTGGATTAGATTCGGCTGCTATGGTGGAAGTAATGAATACAGCCTTGGTGACCCAAATCATCCAGACTAACCGCACGCTCGGCCAGCAAATGCAGGTTTCCGGCACGCCCACTTATGTGATCGGCACCAATATGCTGCGCGGCTATGTGCCGTTGGCTGGCATGCAGCAAATTGTGGACGAGGCCCGCGCCGCGCTTAACTAAATTCCAAAATCCGTTAATAATAAAGCGCCGAGGTCAAACTCGGCGCTTTTCGTTTATGCCGTAAAGGCGTATACTGCGTGGGAAATTTACATCCGGCATAACCGGACGCATAACCCGAGGGAAAAAATGGGCACTAAAAAACTGGATTCCGACGTCGAATTTATCAAAGCGCTTTCCGAGATTTTGCGGGAAAATGACCTGACCGAGATCGAAGTGAGCCGCGACTATGGCGAGAGCGATTCAATTGATGTGCGGGTCGCGCGGGAAATTCCGGTGGCCGCTGTTATGGCTGCCCCCGTTGCCGTAGCCGCTGCGCCTGTTGCTGCCGCGGCCGCAGCACCTGCCGCCGCCACCCAGCCTGAAGACCCAGCACAACACGCTGGCGCAGTAACCTCGCCCATGGTTGGCACGGTTTATCTGGCCACCGAGCCTGGTGCTGCGCCGTTTGTTTCGGTTGGTGACAAGGTGACAGAGGGCCAAACCCTGCTGATTATCGAAGCCATGAAAACCATGAACCAAATTCCTTCGACCCAAGCGGGCACGGTGAAGCGCATTTTGGTGGATGACTCCGCCGCTGCCGAATTTGGCACCCCCTTGATGATCATCGAGTAGGCCACCCATGTTTAAAAAAATCCTGATCGCCAACCGTGGTGAAATTGCCCTGCGGGTTATTCGTGCCTGCCGTGAAATGGGCATTCAATCGGTGGCCGTACACTCCACCGCTGACGCTGACGCCATGCATGTGCGCATGGCTGATGAGAGCGTTTGCATCGGCCCGCCCGCCGGCACTGATAGCTATTTGAACGTGCCAAACCTGATTTCAGCCTGTGAAATCACGGGGGCCGAAGCCATCCACCCCGGCTATGGCTTCCTGTCGGAAAACGCCAATTTTGTGCAGGTGATCGAGGATCACGGGCTTAAGTTTATTGGCCCAACGGCGGAGCATATCCGCATTATGGGTGATAAAATTACCGCCAAAGAAACCATGCGCAAACTTGGCGTGCCTTGCGTGCCCGGCTCAGCTGGTGGCGTAGATACCATTGAAGAGGCTCGCAAAATTGCGGATGAAATGGGCTATCCGGTTATTATTAAAGCCACCGCTGGTGGTGGTGGCCGTGGCATGAAGGTGGCAACCTCGGTTGACGATATCGACGTGGCCTTTGGCACCGCCCGCTCTGAAGGTAAGTCCGTTTTTGGCAATCCCGAAGTTTACATTGAGAAATATTTGCAGCTGCCGCGCCACATTGAGGTGCAGGTTTTTGGCGATGGTAAAGGCAAAGCCGTGCATCTGGGTGAGCGGGATTGCTCGCTGCAACGCCGCCACCAAAAGGTTTTTGAAGAAGCGCCATCGCCAGTTATCACCGAAGAGCAGCGCCAGCGCATTGGCAAAACCTGCGCTGATGCGGTTGCGGGCATCGGTTATGCGGGCGCCGGCACCATCGAATTCTTGTTTGAAAATGACGAGTTCTATTTTATCGAGATGAACACTCGCCTACAGGTAGAGCACCCCGTGACCGAAGCCATTTTTGGCATCGACCTCGTGCGCGAGCAAATCCGCGTGGCCGAAGGGCTGCCGCTGAGCTTTGTGCAAGATGAGCTGGTCATTAACGGCCACGCGATTGAATGCCGCATTAATGCCGAAAAGGTGCCCGAATTCCGGCCCTCCCCCGGCACCGTAAAGCAATATCATGCCCCCGGAGGGCTGGGTGTGCGGATGGATAGCGCCATTTATGACGGCTACAAAATCCCGCCCTATTACGATAGCCTGATCGGTAAGCTTATTGTACATGCCGCTGATCGCCCCACGGCCTTGGCCCGCTTAGAGCGCGCGCTTTCGGAGCTAGTGGTGGACGGGGTCGACACCACGCTGCCCCTGTTTGACGCCCTTCTGCGCGAAGACGCGGTGCAAACCGGCGATTACACCATCCACTGGCTGGAGCAATGGCTGGAGACCAATCCGGAAATCTAAATGACTGAGTTAACGCCCCGGCTATTGCTGTCCGCTTATGCTTCGGGCGTATTTCCGATGGCGGAAAGTGCTGAGTCGAGCGAGATTTTTTGGTTTAACCCCGAAATGCGCGGGGTTATGCCGCTGGGCGGGCTGCACGTTTCACGCAGCCTGCGCAAAGCCATGCGGGCGCGGGGGCTTAAGGTCACGGCAAACCAGTGTTTTTCGGATGTTATGGCCGCCTGTGCTGACCGCGAAGAAACCTGGATAAACCCCGAAATCACGGCGCTATACACCGAGTTACACGAGGTTGGCCACGCGCATTCAATAGAGGTTTGGCAGGGTTCTGATCTGGTGGGTGGCCTTTACGGCGTGTCACTTGGCGCGGCCTTTTTTGGGGAAAGCATGTTTTCCCACCAAAGCAACGCTTCAAAAATTGCCCTTGTCGGGCTGGTAGCGCGGCTGAATTTGGGCAGCTTTAAGCTGCTGGATATGCAGTTCCTGACCCCACATTTGGCAAGCCTTGGTGGTGTTGAAATCTCGCAGAAAGATTATCAAAATCAGCTAGAAGCGGCCCTGCCTCTTAAGGCTGACTTCTATCGGCTTAAGGCCACAGACACCTATTCGCTGCTGGCGCTTTCAGTTTCGCAAGTCAGCACCCAAATATCATAGCGTGAGTGGTCAAGCGCTGAAAGAGCTGGGCTAGAAGCGAACATCCAGCCATAAAATGAGGGCTCGACATTGCGAATATCCCGGATTTTCAGGAGTGCGTATGCATCGGCGTTAATATCGCCAACCGGATAACGACAGGCTTCCAGCGTGACTTCCAACCGCTCAAATTCGAGGGACTCGCCCACGGCCATACTAAAGTTATTGACCGCACCCGTAATCCGGTCTAACCCGCGCAAAATGGCGCCGGTGCCAAGATCAGAATTAGCACTCCGTTCAGTGTCAAAATTAAAGGTCGGCACTTCAAGCGTATCGCCAAGAGTGCTTTCCTCAATTGATGGCAGGGTATCTACGGTGATTTGGGCGCTGGCCATGGCGGGCAAGAGCAAAAGCGGGAGTAATTTATTCATCATTACCGGAACCCGAAGCAAATTTAGCCAGTAAATTCAGAAGGCTAACAGATCCTTGGGTGAACTCAACTTCCGCGCCACCCTCCAACATATAGTCAGACCCACCCGGTGTTAGCTCCAAAAAATTCCCGCCGAGCAGCCCTTCTGAGGCCACTTTGGCTTCGCTATCTTCAGGGATTTCAACATCAGCGCGCACGGTGAATGTAGTAACAGCCTGATAGGTGGTTGTATCAAGCTCGAGCTTGGTAATGGTGCCCACACGCACGCCCGCAAGCTGTACTTCGCCGCCAATATTCAGGCCCTGCGCCGAGGCGAATTTAGCGTGTAGCTCATAGCTATCACCGCCAGCAGATACACCCGCCACCTGCCCTGCATAGGCCAAAAAGCCAACAGCTGTGGCCACGACCACCGCTCCGATTAGCGTTTCTGAAAGATTGCTTGCCATAACTACACCCTATTCCGGCTGCCACGCCTCATAATCAGCGCGCGCTTTGCCGCCGGTTACCAAGCTGCCCTTGGGGTGATACGCATCAGGCGAACCAGTTGGGTTTGGCGCACTTGGTTTCTGCCAGCTATGTTCCGGCAACGGGTCATTGCCCGGCCGGTTATCAAAGGTGTGGTGCAGCCAGCCATGCCATGCTGCCGGTACACGCGAGCCTTCAATCGGGCCATTGTAAATCACCCAGCGGCGGGCACCATTTTCATAGTACTTGTTGCCGAGGTCATCCTCGCCCACAAGTTTGCCATGCCGCCACGTAAAGATACGTGTGCCAAGGGTTTGGCCGTTCCACCACGTTAGCAACGAAAGAATAAATTTCATGGGTTCGCTCCGCTTAAGAGGCCGAGGCCTGCTCTTTGCTGTCTGCATATATCATCAACGGCTCGGCGTCACCTGAAATTGACTCCTCATTAACCACAACTTCGACCACGTTATCCAGCCCAGGCAGGTTAAACATAGTATCGAGCAGCACTTCTTCGAGGATTGATCGCAAGCCACGCGCGCCAGTTTTACGCTTGATAGCACGGTTGGCAATCGCCACCATCGCCTCAGGCGTGAACGTAAGCGCCACGTTTTCCAGCTCGAAAAGCCGCTGATATTGTTTGATCAGCGCATTTTTTGGCTCGGAAAGAATGGTCACAAGCGCTTCGCTGTCGAGATCTTCCAGAGTGGCAATAACCGGCAGACGCCCAACAAATTCGGGGATAAGCCCGAACTTCAGCAGGTCTTCCGGCTCCAAATCTTTGAAAACCTCGCCGACACCGCGCAAATCATTATCGCGCACATCAGCGCCAAAACCCACTGCCGAGCCTTTGCCCCGCTGGGAAATAATCTTATCAAGGCCTGCAAATGCGCCACCACACACAAACAAGATGTTAGTGGTATCCACTTGCAAAAACTCCTGCTGCGGATGCTTGCGCCCACCTTGAGGCGGCACACTCGCAACGGTGCCTTCCATGATTTTCAGCAAAGCTTGCTGCACGCCCTCACCCGATACATCGCGGGTGATCGACGGGTTTTCCGCCTTGCGCGAAATCTTATCAACTTCGTCAATATAAACGATGCCGCGCTCGGCGCGCTCTACATTATATTCAGCCGATTGCAGCAGCTTGAGGATGATGTTTTCCACATCTTCCCCAACATAGCCAGCCTCGGTCAGCGTGGTCGCATCTGCCATCGTAAACGGCACATCAAGCGTGCGCGCCAGTGTTTGCGCCAGCAATGTTTTGCCGCAGCCCGTAGGCCCGATCAGCATAATGTTGGATTTCGCCAACTCCACACCGTCATCTTTGCCCGCGTGCTCTAACCGCTTATAGTGGTTATGCACAGCCACAGAGAGCACCTTTTTGGCCGTCGCCTGCCCGATGACATAATCATCCAGCACGCCACAAATCTCTTTCGGAGACGGCACGGCATCCGAGCTTTTTATCTGGCTGGATTTGCTCTCTTCACGGATAATATCCATACAAAGCTCAACACATTCATCACAGATGAACACAGTCGGCCCCGCAATAAGCTTGCGAACCTCGTGCTGGCTCTTGCCGCAAAACGAGCAATATAGGGTGTTTTTACTATCCGACCCGGCTGATTTGGTCATGGCATTCTCCTGCCCAATAATCTTTTGCGAATATTCCTAGAAAACATCACAAATCAAAGAAACACAAGCGCTAAGCGCTTAGTCGTCGGCCTCATCGCCCCGCTTTTGCACAATTTCATCAACCATGCCAAAGGCAAGCGCTTGCTCGGCGTTCATGAAATTATCCCGATCAAGAGCCGCTTCAACATCAGCGAGCGCCTGCCCTGTGTGCTTCACATAAATATCATTCAACCGCGCTTTAACCAGCTGAATCTCTTTAGCATGCAGCGCGATATCAGAGGCTTGCCCCTGAAAACCACCACTTGGTTGGTGAGACATGATCCGCGAATTAGGCAGCGTGAAGCGCATACCTGGCTCGCCAGCAATAAGCAGCAAGGCCCCCATAGAGGCCGCTTGCCCAATACAAACCGTTGAAATCTTTGGTTTAATAAACTGCATAGTATCATAAATCGACAAGCCAGAGCTGACAACACCACCGGGCGAATTGATATACATCGCAATTTCTTTATTCGGATTTTCGGCTTCAAGATAAAGCAGCTGGGCCACGATAATCGTTGCCATCTGGTCCTCAACCTGCCCCGAAACAAAAATAATCCGCTCCTTAAGCATACGCGAGAAAATATCATAGCGCACAGAGCCACGCGCGGTGGTCTCCTCAACGCTCGGAATCACAAATCCGGTTTCGTTCATCATCGGGTTAAACATGCGGAGCAGCCTTTCAATCACACAGAATTCTTCTAATGCAAATTCGTTTCATAAAGGTTTAAGCCTTGCGAGGGGGAGCTTCAAGGCCCGTTGCATCAAGTTTATGCACAAGGGTGTTTATTATGTGACAATCCTCGGCTAGGCTTTGGGGTAAGATATTTTATTTTATATATTGGTTACAACAATGTTTGACGTTTCAAGCCAGAAAGACACAATTACCGTAAAGCGCACGCTCACCCTTAAAAAAGACGGGGTATTGCCCGGCGGCGTGCTGGATTGCCAAGCCAGCTTTGACCTCGGGGTAGAGCTGAATGGCGCTGAGGGCAAAGGCATTGTCAGCAAATTTGAGTCTCTTTTTAATGGAAAAATCAGCGGTAAGGCCAAAAAGCAAGACGAACGCATAGATAAAGCGCGGCAGCAGCTGGCGAAGTGGATGCATTTGGGCGAATCAAAAACCAAGATCCGCTCATATGCCGACACGCAGCAAGAAGACATTGTCCGCGACTGGAACCAGTTTATGCGCGTGGACATAAAGCGCGCGGGCTATGATGCGCTTGAGGACGCTTTGAAAAAAACCAGCATCAAGTTTGATGATTTGAAGCTGAAATTCTCAAGCGTTGATCTGCAAGACAACAAAATGGAATTTATGACCGGTGTGCTGGATATTGCTGGGCGCGGTGGCAAAGGGCGCGTAGCGCAGGCAGGCATGGCGTCCTTAGTGAGTGGCATGCAAAACTTGGCCAAACCCATCGATGCGATAAATAGCGGCTGGGAACGCAATACCAAACTGCTGAAGCAAGGCGCCGAAGATGCAAATTCGGTTTACAAAAACATCGCGTCAATTCGCAAGGCAACCGTAACCATGACGGCACGGCTTGACCGGATGAAAAAAATCTCCGAAAGCAATAAAAAGATCTCGATGCAAAGCGCAAAAGGGGTGGAGGCCGTATTTGGCGCTATGACGAAGTATCAAAAAACCGCGAAGCTGAATGATCAGGACAAAGTTGTGATTATCGCCAACAAGGCCCTTTCCTCGTTTAACAATGCGAAAAAAGATAGCAAATCTACTGTCGTTAAGGCCGATACCGCGCGGCTTGAAACTGTCCTCAAAGACATATCTAAACTTTTGATCGAAGCGGAGCAGCTGAGCAAAGCCAATACGGGTGGCTTTATGAAAGCGGCCAAAGCCAGCAATGATGCCGGTAAAGACGTAAAAACAGGCGAAGACGCTGTAACAGCAGCACTCAAAGAGCTGCGCTTGCAATTCAAAATGAGCTAACGGCTATGGGCGTTGCGCTTGCGCAACCTGCGCTGACGAGGTGGCCCGAAGGGTCGCCGAGGAGGCGCAAGCTCGGGACTGTCCGGCAGTTCCGAGCTTGCCTTTGGCTCTGCGGGGCTAAAGCCCCACTCGCCAAAGGCACGGTTTTCAGCAAGCTGAAAACACGGGTTGCCGCCGGCCGTGGCCTCGCTGCGCTCGGCGGTGCTTGCTGAGAGATTTGGGCATAAAAAAGGCGGGGTACTAGCCCCGCCTCTCGTATTTCATTAATGCTACGATTACTCGTTTTCGAGCGCTTCAATCGCTTTTTGCAAATCATCTTTGCTGACAGATTTATCAGAAACCTTGGCCAGTTCCAGAATGTAATCCACCACTTTATCTTCATAAAGCGGCGCGCGAAGCTGCTGCTGTGCATCGCCATTTTTCTGAATGAATTCAAAGAACTCGCGCTCTTGGCCCGGGTACTGACGCGCGGCTTCAAACATAGCCTTCTGCATTTCCTCGTCCGAAATCGCAATTTCGTTTTTGTTGCCCAGCTCAGCCAACAGCAAACCAAGGCGCACGCGGCGTTCGGCAAGCTTTGTGTGCTCGTCTGTGGTTTCGATCTCGGGGTGATCATGGCCCTGCACATCAGGGTTATCATCATGCCACAAAGTGTGCGCGATCGAGCCAGCTTCAGCCTCTACAAGGCTTGGCGGTAGGTCAAAATCAAACATGGTATCGAGCTTGTCCATCAGGCCACGCTTAAGCACAGTGCGTGCCGCGCCCTTATACTCATCAGCCAAACGCTCAGAAACCTGCTTTTTCAAGCCGTCAAGATCTTCAGCGCCATAGCGCGTTGCCAGCTCGTCGTTAATTTCAGCAGGCTTAGGCTCGTTTACCGCTTTGATATTACAAGTGAAAACAGCGTCTTTGCCCTTCAGGTTTTCGGCCTGATACTCAGCAGGGAACGTCACCTTAACTTCAACTTCGTCGCCTTCTTTGCAGCCTACAAGCTGCTCTTCAAAGCCGGGGATGAAGCTGTTGGAGCCCAGCACCAACGGGTAATCGTCAGCTTGGCCGCCATCAAATGGCACATCGTCAACCTTGCCGAGGAAATCAATCACAACCTGATCATCGTTCTTGGCTTTTGAGCCTTTGCGACGTTTCTCGAAATTATTCGTAGATTTCGCAATGTTATCAAGCGCTTCTTGGATGGAGTCCTCATCGGCCTCAACAACCAAACGCTCCAGCTCCATGCCGCTGAAATCAGCTTCTGGCACATCAGGAAAGCGCTCATAAGAAACCGAAACCTCTACGTCGTCGCCCTCTTTCCAGTCTTCCTTGGTCATTTCAATCTTTGGCTGCTGCGCAGGGCGATCACCGGATGTATCAAACTGCTCCTTAACAGCGCCATCAACAGTTTCCTGCAAGGCTTCACCCAAAACTGACTGGCCAAACATCTTTTTCATCAGCGCCAACGGAGCTTTACCCTTGCGGAAACCCTTCATCTGGAAATCAGCACGCGCCGCTTCGATTTTCTCGTTCACTTTGATTTCCAGATCGCCTGCTGGAATCACAATGTCAAAGCCGCGCTTCAGGCCTTCGTTCAAAGTCTCGGTAACCTGCATGTCAGTTCCTCAGTTCATCTGCCCCGCAGGGCCTTAAATATTTGGTACGGATGAAGGGACTTGAACCCCCACGCCTCGCGGCACCAGAACCTAAATCTGGCGTGTCTACCAATTCCACCACATCCGCAGAAAGCCACGCTTGCGCGTTGGCCGATAATTCCGCGCCTCTTTAGCAGAGGTTTTTGCGGGTGGCGAGGGGAAAATGACGGGCTGTGGCGGATATAAAAGAAAAGTATATGTTTGCGGGCCATAATCCGGCATGCTGCCACCATAAATGGAGGTTTTCACAGTGAAGTTTTTAACCGCAGTATTTTTTGCACTCGCCATCATAGCCCCGATTCAATCGCGCGCGCAGGATCAGGTGATCCACTATTCGGAAGCCGATAAAACCATGAATGCCGCCATTGCCCGCGCGCAAGAAACCTTTCCGCAGTTTATGGTTCAATATTACGAGGACGAAGAGGTTACCGGCGCATTTTTAGACGCGTTCAGCGTGAAGGTGGAGATGGCGGCCTCCGGCAGCACTTCAGGCGAGCATATATGGGTCAGCCCGTTTATAGAAACTGAAACCGGATTTTTGGGGCTGCTGGCCAATGAGCCCGTTGAGCTGCCCGGGCTTACCTATGGCAGTGAAGTTACGTTTACCCTGTCTCAAATTTCTGATTGGTCCTACCAGCGGGATGGGCGCGCCTTTGGAAACTTCACCACCCGCGTTATGCTGCCAAGCCTCGCGCCCGATATTGCGCAAAACGTGCGTGACTATTTAACGCCGGCCCCGATGCCAGAGGATTGGCGGCCATAAGCCGATTTGGAGAGCACGCTCTTTCATTTCAATCTGACGCTTATTTAATCCCAGTGATGAAATTTTAGGCAGTAACGTCAAAACCTTCACCCAAGCGCTCAGCCTTACCCACATTCAAATTGCCCCCCCGTGCAAGCGGTGCTTAACAAGCGCTAGCAATTAGGAGCATCGACATGAAGAAAATCGAAGCGATTATAAAACCGTTTAAACTTGATGAAGTGAAGGAAGCCTTGCAAGAGGTGGGCATTCAGGGGCTAACGGTGATCGAGGCCAAGGGCTTCGGCCGCCAAAAGGGCCACACCGAGCTTTATCGGGGTGCCGAATATGTGGTGGATTTTCTGCCCAAGGTGAAAATCGAAATCGTATTGGCAGCAGAGCAAGTGGATGAAGCCATTAAGGCGATCATCGACGCGGCCAAAACCGGAAAAATAGGCGATGGGAAGATCTTTGTTTCCAGCGTTGAGCAAGCCATTCGCATTCGCACAGAAGAAGACGGGCCCGACGCATTGTAGCTTCGCCCTTTAAGCAAAGGAAAGACCATGAGTGATATTCAAGCTGTTTTGGACAGCATTAAAGACAACGACATCGAGTATGTCGACATCCGCTTCACCGACCCGCGCGGCAAGCTTCAGCACGTAACGCTGATCAATGACGAAGTGACGGCTGATTTCCTTGAAGAGGGCTTCATGTTTGACGGCTCTTCGATCGCAGGCTGGAAGAGCATTGACGAAAGCGACATGAAGCTGATCCCTGATTGCGCGTCAGCCTACATTGACCCGTTTTATGCCGAGAAAACCCTGTGCATCCATTGCTCAGTGCATGAGCCAGATACTGGCGAAGCCTATTCACGCGATCCGCGCAGCACCGCCGAAAAGGCCGAGGCTTACCTAAAGTCCACCGGCATTGGTGACACCGCCTATTTTGGCCCTGAAGCCGAGTTTTTCTTGTTTGACGATGTGCGTTTTAGCAACTCGATGAACAAGGTATCATTCGAAGTCGATGCGGCGGATGCCTCATGGAACACCGATACCGAGTATGAAATGGGCAACATGGGCCACCGCCCCGGCATCAAGGGCGGCTACTTCCCAGTAAACCCAACCGACGCAGCACATGATATTCGCGGCGAAATGCTGAGCACCATGAAGCGCCTTGGCATGAAAGTTGACAAGCACCACCACGAGGTTGGCTCTTGCCAGCACGAGCTTGGCCTTGTTTTCGGCACGCTGGTTAAGCAAGCGGACGAGTTGCAAAAATATAAGTATGTAATCCACAACGTGGCGCACGCTTATGGCAAATCAGCGACCTTTATGCCTAAGCCTATCGCAGGTGATAACGGCACTGGCATGCACGTAAACATGTCTATCTGGAAAGACGGTAAGCCGTTGTTTTCTGGCGACAAATACGCTGACCTATCTCAAGAAGCGCTTTACTTCATCGGCGGCATTCTTACGCACGCCAAAGCGCTTAACGCGTTCACAAACCCAGCGACCAACAGCTACAAGCGCCTGATTCCGGGCTTTGAAGCCCCTGTTTTGCGCGCTTACTCTGCCCGCAACCGCTCGGGCGCCGTGCGCATCCCTTGGGCCGAATCCCCCAATGCCAAGCGCGTAGAGGCTCGCTTCCCTGATCCAGCTGCCAACCCATACCTGTGCTTTGCGGCGCTGCTTATGGCTGGCCTTGACGGTATCAAAAACAAGATCGACCCGGGCGAAGCGTCTGATAAAGATCTTTATGATCTGCCACCAGAAGAGCTGGCCGGCATTCCTACGGTTTGTTCTTCGCTGCGTGAAGCCTTGGAGGAGCTGGAAAAAGACAACGACTTCCTGACGGCTGGTGACGTGTTCACCAAAGACCAGATCGAAGGCTATGCCGAGCTTAAGTGGGAAGAGGTTTACACCATGGAGCACACGCCACACCCTGTTGAGTATGGCATGTATTACAGCTGCTAATATTGGTGGGTGCGAGCACCCCACCCTACATTCCAAAGGCCTCCCGTTTGGGGGGCCTTTTTTAGCGAGCGGCCTTCTAGCGAATAGACTCTATTCCTCACAAAATTTTGCGTTCAATACCGCGACGACCCCGAGGGCAAAGTGCAATCAGCACCTCGAACCCTTAGTTCCGAAAAAATTGCGGATCGCTCAGGGGCAGTTGAAATCCAAGTATTCGGATCAAGCAAAGAACATAGGTAGCCTGTCGGCATTTCCTTCACCGTTTCGTTGTTTACAGTCACACAACCTGGGAGCAATGCAGCCACAACGAACAATGCACAAAATTTAAGTTTCATTTTCTTTCCTTTTATAGGTTCCATCATTTATCTTTTCTCAAATCAGCCCAAAGCTGCAAGCGCAATCAATACGGGCGGACAACCGCCCTACCCCTCCGAAACCCCTGCCTGATCAAAGGT
>WTAL01000042.1 GCA_013139635.1 Paracoccaceae bacterium | reverse complement strand
AGCCGCTTTGGCCCGCACCTGCCACGGCTGGCGGAAACCGCGCTATTGCGGGCGGCAACCCCGCTTGAACCTGCGCCTAAACCCGGCTGGTTTAACCCGCGCTCACTGGCGCTGGGGCTAGTGGCGGGCGCACTTGCCGTGTGGTTTCTTACTTAACATCGACGATCTTTAAATAGTCGCTGTAGCGCTTGCCGTCTTCCGGCGCAAACACGCCTGCTTTTTGACAGCTTTGGATTCTGTCGAGCCGAAAGCTGCGGAAGCTTTCCCGCAGTTCGCACCATGCGGTGCAGGTCCAGACCTTGCCCCAATATTCTAGGTGTAGGGGGCGAATGACCCGCTGGCTCTCGGTGCCGCTGAGGGTGATATAGCTGATATCAAGCGTGTGCTGCGCGGCTGTGGCTTGCCTGAGCTGCGCCAAACGCTCGGGGGCGGGTGTGGCCGACTCAAGAAAAACCGACATGTTTTGCAAATGCATCTGCCCCGCAAGATGGCGCGGCAGGCCGGCATTTACCTTTTCCAACAACCGGGCCGCGTTTTCATTCAGGGCTTTGTCGGGCAGTTGCGAGACCAGCTCCATGCCCAGATGCAGCGCTTCTAGCTCGCCTTTATCCAACGCCAGCGGGGGCAAAAAGATCGGGCCGTCCAGCATATATCCCACCCCGCGCTCTCCCTTTATCGGGAGGCCGGAGGCGGTGAGGGTATCAATATCGCGATATATGGTGCGCAGCGAAACGCCGAGCTTTTCAGCCAGCGCTTTGCCGCGCACCAATTTGCCGCCTCTAAAAGACTGGATGATCTCGAAAAGGCGGTCGGTTCGGCGCATGTTACCCCTCGGATAGCTCTAGCGCTTGGTGGCGCATTTCGGCGCTTTCCATATCAATGCATTGGGCAAACCCCATCAGGCTTTGCTCTTGCATAAAGGCCTCGGATGCCGACTGCGCGGCCTCCATAGAGGCCCACTCTATATGGTCGAGCCAGCGGCCATCTTCCCCGCAGGAAAGGCGGCGCGCCCTAAAGCCGGGGCGGGCTTTAATAAAGGCCGTGCTGGCCGGAATTTCGGCTCTAAACGCGGATTCTGTTACGCCGTCTGTAAGCTTGAAGCTTACGGTTTCGATAATCGGATGTGTCATGATTAACTCCTATATGTGATGACACCCTGTTATCACATAGCCCAACTGACACCCTTCTGTCAGTTGCTTTGTAGGTTAGTTAAAAGATTTTGAGATTCTGAGCTGGATGGTTTCCAGCCCCGGGTTTAAGCGCACGAGATCCGCATTGGAGCGGTGGTCAAAGGAGAGCGAGGCCTGCCAGCCGTTTTCAAACCGCATGCCCATTTCCACACCCGAGCGGAACTCCAGCGGCAAGCCGAGGTCTACGTCTTCGCCTTGCATATAAATGCCGGGGACCATGGTGAAGGCAACAAAAAGCGGGGTGCCGTTGATATCCATATCAAATTGCTGATAAAGCCCGAGCCCAAGCCACGCGCCGCCTTTATCTGTGATCGCGACATCAATAACCGGGTTAAAATGCTTCCATTTTTTATAGCTTTGGGTAAAGCGCAATTCCTCACCCCAATTCTGGGTTTGATATTGCACAATGCCGTAAGAGGTGGTCAGCATGCCCGCCATATCGGCGCGCTCAATGGTCCAGCCTTCGCCCTCATAGCTGTCACCCAATAGAGCCACCAGATTAAACAATATAGCCAGCCTGCCATCCATACCAAATTCCCTTTGCCTTGGCGGAGTTTTCCGCCATAGTCTGACTTGCATAATCTAAAAAATAGGGGAAATCCATGGCTTTGACATATCTTCATACAATGGTGCGGGTGAAAGACCTTGAGGCTTCATTACACTTTTATTGTGAGCTGCTCGGGCTGGAAGAAACGCGGCGCTATGAGAGCAAAAAAGGGCGGTTTACGCTGCTGTTTTTAGCGCCTCCGGGCCAGCATGAAGCGCCCTTGGAGCTAACGTATAACTGGGATGGTGATGAGGGGCTGCCCTCTGACAGCCGCCATTTTGGCCACCTCGCTTACGGCGTGGATGACATTTATGCCACCTGCCAAAAGCTGGCCGAAGCAGGGGTGGTTATTAACCGCCCGCCGCGCGACGGGCATATGGCTTTTGTGCGCTCGCCGGATAATATCTCGATAGAGCTTTTGCAAAACGGAGAAAATCTGCCGGCGCAGGAGCCGTGGGCCAGCATGGAAAGCGTTGGTATCTGGTAAATGAAAATTGCGCAGATAAGTGATTTGCATGTGGTGGCCGAGGGGAAAACCCTTGGCGTGGCCCCCATGGCAGAAAACCTAGAGAAAGTGGTGGCGCATATTAACGGGCTGGGGCCGGATATGGTGCTGGTGAGCGGGGATATTGCGGATACGGGCGCGCTGGCAGAGGTGCAGCGGGCGGCGTCGATTTTGGCGAAGCTGGAAGCGCCGTTTTATGTGGTGCCGGGAAACCACGATACGCGCGAAGCGTTGCAACAGGGGATGCCCGCGGCGGTGCTGCCTGCGCGTGAGGCCGGGCATTTGAGCTATGCGGTCGAGCTGCCGGATATGCGAATTTTGGCGCTTGATAGTAGCGACCCCGATGCCCCGAATGGCCGTATTTGCGAAGCGCGCGCGGGGTGGCTGGCGAAGGAACTGGCTGTGTCTGCCAAGCCCGCGCTTATTGTGATGCACCACCCACCGCTAAAATTTGCCGTTGATGAAACCGACCGCCCGCCGCTTGAAGGGGCGCGTTTGCTCGCCGATATCGTGGCGCAGCACAGCCAGATTGAGCGGATTTTATGTGGTCATATCCACCTGTTTGCACAGGCGCTGTGGCAGGGCTGCCTTGTGTGCACCGCGCCCAGCATAGGCATGCGGCTGAACTGGAGCCCACATTCGCTAGCGGCATCCAGCTTTCTGGTTTCTCAGCCGGCCTATCTTTGGCACATGCTAAATGAAGACGGGGAATTGATAACGCATATGTTTTCACTGGATGACCCTGAAGGGCCATTTGCATTTACGTAACGCGGCTGCGCGTTGCGATTTCAAAAATTGTGGCATGGAGGGGCTTGTGTAACCTAATGGGAATAAACACGAAAATATCGTTTCACCATAACTACTAACCTAGGTTAGTAGTTATGGTGAAACGCCAAGGCTACGATGGGATAAAGGTTTCTCCTGCTGTGATACTACGTGGAAAACTAGATATCTATAGCGCCCCCAGCGGCTACTCAGTCGCCCCCAAAATGGGCGATTTATTGCAAAATGCTTGATCCGGGTCATGGCAGCAGCTTTGCAAATCTTGCACCGAGCTTTGGTGAATGGTGTTCCACGCGGCATGGGTTTGGCCATGTTGTGGCGGCATAAAGGTATTGCCGGGGAAGGTGCTGGCCCACGCATTTGCGCCGTCAATCGGGGCTTGGCCGGTGGCTTGCTCAAGAAGGACGCTACAGGTGGATTGAATGCCAATGCGGTGGCAGCCAAGGCAGGTGTTACCCTGCGGTTGCAGCGATGTGGTGGGCCATTTCCCGAAGCCCATTTCAGGGGCGACGTGGTAATAAAGGCCCAGCGGGTTGGTGGCGATTTCTTCCCAAACCTGCCCAATAAAGGGCGAATACATGATCGGGTCATTATCGTGGCAGCCGCCGCAATCGGCGTCTACCACGTCCTTAATCGGGTTCCAGAAATTGGCCGCACCGGGGGCGTTGGGCGAGGGCACAAGGGTGCCGTTAATGCTGGTGCCGTTGGGCGCCTCGGCCTGAAACCAGCAGGTGGCGCCGGTGGCGGGGTTGTGGGCGATGATGTCGACCTCGTTAAACCACAGGGCATCAATGGGTGTGCGAATGTTCTTTTGGCGGCACATGGCGGTAATTTGAACGGTCTCGGTTGAGAGATCGAGCACGCGGGAGCCGGGGACGCATTGGCCGTCTGAATCGCTGCCATTGGGCAGCTGGCCGGGGCGGTCGCAGGTCATGTCTTTGGTATAGGCGGCGGGGGTTTCGCCGTTGACGGTGATCGGGATCAGCACGCCATCGCCGCAGTTGATCGGCGGGATTTCGGAGATTTGGGCGGCGCATTGGGCGGCGTAATCGGCAAAGCTTTGCTCGGCGGCGGCGGGGCTGGCGAGGGCCAGTAGGATGAGGAATTTTTTCATGGCTTGGCCTCCAGCATTTGCGTGGCGACCGATTTTAGGGCCTCGTAATAACGGATGTATCCGGTGCAGCGGCAGATGTGGTCGCCGATGGCGTTTTCAATGAGGGCGTTTAGCTCGGGCTCGGTGACGTTTGCTGTTTGTAGCCAGCTTAGAAATACCTCGGAGGCCATGACAAAGCCGGGGGCGCAGTAGCCGCACTGGAAGGCGAAATTGTCGAGGAAGGCTTGCTGGATGGCGGAGAGGCGGTCGCCATCGGCTACGCCTTCAACGGTGGTAATGCGTGCATTCTTGAGTAAGGAAAGTGGCGTGGAGCAGGCGATCATGGGTTCGGCAAAATCATTGCCTGCTTTTTGCACGGCCACTGTGCAGGCGCGGCAAATTCCGATGCCGCAGCACAGTTTGGTGCCGGTTTTATTGGCGACATCATGCAGGAAATCCAGCAGTTTCATGCCGGATTGGGCCTCGTCTACGGTGTAGGCGGTGCCGTTGATCTCAAGTGAAAAGCTCATGCCAGCCCCTCCAGAATTTTCGCCGGCGTGATCGGCAGGGATGTGAAACGCACGCCAGTGGCATCGCGCAGGGCATTGGAAATGGCGGGCGCGACGGAGACCATTACGGCCTCGGCAATGCCGCGGCCGGGGGCGTCGCCATTTGCGGGTAGGAGTATAAGTTCTTGGCTGCGTTCGCCCTCGGTATAGGTGTCGTTCAACGGCAGATCACGGTAGCGCGGCACGTGATATTTGTTGAGGTTCCAGGTGCCATCGGCGGGGCCATCCATGCCGGGCGGCATGTCTTCCAATAGCGCCCAGCCCATGGCCATGGCCAGCCCGCCTTGGGCTTGGCCGCTGACCAGAGGCTCTACGTGAATGCGGCCAGCGTTGAGCACGGTGACCGCGTTTTCGACCTGCACGCGGCCTGAGGATTTATCGACGATTAGGCCAATCAGGTTGATGGCAGGGGCATAAGCATAGCGGCCCGCACGGGGGTTGCCCTTGGGGGCGATGGTGTTTTGGCGGGGCATCATGGTCCAGCCACCACCGAGGCTGGATTTGATGGAAAGGCCGTCGATTTCTAGCCGTTTGGGGCCAAAAATATCATATTCGCCTGAGGCCCATGTGCCCTGAATATAGCCATGCGCCAGCGCGCCCGAGGCCCCCATATTGGCGAAGTTCCATTTTGCGAGGTCGGCTTGTGCAAGGGGTGCTTTGCCGCCGGGCAGATACGTGAGCGCGCCGTTCACCCATGCGGTTTGCTCTTGGGCTAGGCTTTGCAGATCCCACGCGTTTTGCGCTTGCGGTAGAAAACTCATCATAAACAGGGCCTTGGCGGCTTGCTCGGCCACGTGCACTTGGTGCAAGCCTGTGAGGCAGGCCGAGGAGGAGCCAACGCCTTTGGCGGTCCATGTCGGGTCACTCCACGCGCCGCCGTAAGGGTCTTTTAGGCCGGTTTCGCCAAATAGCTGATAGCCGCCCATGGTGATGCTGCTGGCATTGCGGCCAAGGATTTTACCGACAACCGTGGCGAGGGTGGTGGCGGAGCCATTGCCCATATCAACCGCATCAGAGGCCACCGAAATGTTGCCCTCAGCGTCCATTTCGACCGAGGCGACCATGCCGTCGCCCGAGGTGCCGTAAGCCTGAAGGGACATCGCCATGCCGGTGCCATAAACCTGCCCTTTGGCGGCATAGCTGGCTTTTATGGCGGCGCGATCAGCCCAAACGGGGTGATTGCGGGCGAGGCCCAGCATCTCGGAAAGGCGCAAGCTTTGCTCGATCTCACCGCCTGAAACCGTGCGGCCACCTTCGACCACAATATTGTTTTGCCGGAGGGCGAACTGGTCCCAACCCTGATTAACGCAGATATCATCCAGCGCGGTCTCAATCGCGAAATAGGCTTGCGGGCCACCAAAGCCGCGCTGGGAGCCGCCGGAGATATTTTCGGAGTGCTCGGCCTCTGCATGCACATTGGCCATAGGGATTTCATAAGCCCCGCTAGAGCAAAGCGCCGCGAGTTGGGCCACATAGGGCGAAAGGTTTTTGCGCCCGCCGCCATCAAAATTAAAGCTGGTTTTGTTGACCATGATTTTCTGGTCTGGCGTCACTGCGATTTCGCCGCTTAGGGTGCAGGCATGGCGCTTAAGGCCGACGCGAAACTGCTCGAAGCGGTCATATTCCAGCCGCACGGGGTTTCCCTCGGCATAAGGCGCGGTGAGCGCCAGCATCAGCGAAAACGGCGAGGAATCCCGCCCACCAAAGCCTCCACCAGGATAGCAGCTTTTTAGCGTAATATCGGTGAGGGTCACGGGGGCATCATGGCTATCATACATCGCGGCGATATCTTTAATATCACCATCCGGCGACTGGGTGCCAAGCACCAGCTTAAGGTGGCCGCCATCATCCCAGATCAGCCCTGCTTCTGGCTCCATAAACATCGGGTCCATCGCTTGCATATCCGCCGAAAACGGCTGTTTGATCAGGCCGGGGGTGTTGGCGAGGTAGGCGTTAACCTGTCCCGCAAAAAACGGGGCGTTCTTATCATACGTTTCGGATGTTTCCTGCGCAAAAGAGAAATCGCCGGTGGGTTGGTCATACCGCACATACCATGTGGTGGGGCTAAACACGCTCGCAGGCGGCGGGGGCGTGGCCGCGCCGTAAACCTGAAAACTGGCATCTTGGAATTGCATGGCGCTGCGGGCGGCGCGGTAGCTCTCAACGCTATCAAACATCATCAGCGCCACGGCTTGGCCGAGGAAATCCGGGGCGTGGCCGCGCTTGACCACAAGATCATAGATATAGCTGTCGAGCTTATCAAAACTGTTTTGTTGATCGATGTGCAGATCCCGCTTGCCGATAACCAGCGGAGCGCGGGCAGTGGCGTGGAGCTCGTCACCGTATATAACTTTGGTGGGCATGGCCGCTGGAGGAAGGGTTGAGAGATCAAGCCTTGAAAAACTTTGCGAGGTGGTGAGCGCGCGGGCAAAAAGCGCATACCATTGCGGACCCTGCCAGCCCATATCAGCGGCGCTAAAATCACGGGCAAACACCTTTTGGCCCGTTACCTTGGCGAGACCATCTATCCGCTGGCTGGCATGGCCCGCGGTGCTACCTGATTGCGCCCATCCCCCTGCGGGCAGCACGCTAATAGCAACCATCCCCACGCTCAGCTTTAGAAACGATCGCCGCGTTATATTCTCCACCATTCTGGCCTCCCACCGGCCTTTCTGGCCGTTAACTATTGTTAACCCTACAAACGCCCAAACCGTGTCCGAAATGTGACAGGATGCTGAAAAAGATAGGGCAACCATAGCTATATGGCTCATTTCTTTGCCAAAATTGAAAAGAGGTTTGATATTTGCGGCTAGAATGTGCAAACCATAACGTGGTGGGATAATTGAGGTTTGGGTTGAATGTCAGGGGTGTCTTATAAGCTTTCGCTGGTCAGGTCGATCCGGTTCAGGAAAGCCCGTGCGCTGCTGTTTTTTCTGCTGCACGCCCCTGAGCAAGACCACCGGAGCGAAAAAATTGCCGATGTGTTTTGGGGAGATTACCCGCACAGCAAAGCCATGGCGAGCCTGCGCCAGACCATCCGGCAAATCAGGCTATTGCTTTCGGAGAGCGAAGGCTTGGCGCTGGAAACGCGGCGCGGGCATATGCGGCTGCAATGTGATGATAATTCTGCGATTGATGCCTGCATTTGCAGCGTGTTGGCCACCCCGCCCTGGGCTGAGAATACGGCGCAAGAACTGGGGCATTACCTGCAAGAATTTGAGCTGCTGCTGGGCACTTCAGAAGCGTTTGACAGCTGGCTTTCTATCCGTAATGCGCAGGCAACCCAAGGCATTGCCGAGGTGCTGGAAAGCAAATACACCACGCCGGAAAACGAAGCCCACGCTATGCAAGCGGCCAAGCTGGCACAGGTGGTGGAGCCCTCAAACGAGGTGGCCACCCGCTATTTAATGCGCCATTTTTGGGCGAACCAGCAGCCCAACCGCGCAATAGAGGCCTATAACACCCTTTTTGACCATCTTGACCAGAATTTTGACCAAGATCCGGAAACGGAAACCATAGAGCTTTTGGCGAGTATCAAACTGGGAGAGCCGCTGCCGGATAAAGCCCCCGCCGCCGACACGCCGCCCAAAATTCTGGTGCAGATGAAAAATGAATCCGGCTTGGCCCCCGAGGAGCAAAGCCTGCTGAATGTGCTGTTTCTTGACCTTCGGATGCGGCTTTCGCGCTTTCGTGAATGGGGTATAGCTGATGGCGACAGGCCAGAAGTGGTTGACCTGGTTGTGAAAATACAGCTTTTACCGCAAATGCCCAACGCGCCGCTGCACATCGAAATTTCTAACCCCGGCTCGAATAACCTGCTCTGGGCCGAGATGATTCCGGTCCCGCAGGAAAACTGGGACGAAAAAGTGAGGACCCAGCTGGGCAACATCGCCAACGCGCTATCTATCGGGGCGGGAGGCAACCACGCGCCCACCCAAGAGGCCCGCATTTATGACCGCTGGCTGCGCTCGCAAGTGCTGATAGACCGCTGGTCACCTGAGACCGAGGGCGAGGCGATTGATATGCTGAGCAACATTACAATAGACGCCCCGCGCTTTGGCCCCGCCCACGCCGAGCTGGCGGGCGCGCTAAATGTGCGCCACATTTTGCTACCCGGCACCAAGCAAACCGAAGCCGAAAAACAGCGCGCCCTGCACCACGCGCTTGAGGCGATTTCACTAGACCCGCTAGACACCCGCGCTCACCGCGTGCTGGCATGGTGCTATTGCCACAAGGCCGAGTTTGAGCTGGCGGAGTTTCACTTTGAGCAGGCGATGCATTTGAACAGCTCCAACAGCCTAACATTGGCTTCTTGCGCGCTGGGTTATGCTTTTGCGGGCCGCCATGCGCCTGCCAAAGAGATTTGTGATCGGATGCTCAGCGCCCCGGGGGCTATGCAGCCCTTCCATTTGGTATATATGGCGGCGGTCAATTATCTGGGTGGTGATTATGCGCGCACGGTTGAGCAATGTGCGCAGGCGGGCGACATAATGACAACGGCTGGCGGATGGCACGCCGCCGCGCTTTACCAGCTTGGCCGGAAAGAGGAGGCGCAGGCGCGACTCCTCGGCTATATAGATTTCGTGAAAAAGCAGTGGTCATTGCCTGACGAGCCACAAAATGCTGAGGTGCTGGACTGGCTGACAGCGTGCTTCCCCCTAAAAGAAGTATCTTCGGGGAAAGCGCTGCGTGAAACTTTGGGGTTGGCGCTAAATCCAGCACGGTAGCCGTGTGGTGGTTTAGCGGCACATGTTGGTCACGTAGATACCAACCGCACGGTGGAAGGCAGCGATTTGGCTGACTTTGTCCTCGTCCGCTTCTTTGATCAGTTGTGCCTCGATCTCGTCAGCAAAATGCTTGCGAATCTGGTGCCAGCTCATATTGTCCAAATCTTCGGGGCTTTCAACATTCACCACCTGCTCGATTATGCCATCCAGCATCCACGAAAGCATCAGGTTTTTATCAACCGGATAGGTGAGCGGCGGCTCAAATGGTTTGCCAACCACGGGCATTTCTAGCTGCTCCAGCCCTGTTTTCAGCGTGCCATCCGCGGGCACAACCAAGACGCGGGTATTTTTGTCTTCGTGGATACAGCTGCCCGGAGTGCGAGTTTCAAATATCACCTGTATCTCGGTATTGTCGATGAGGGTGTTTTCTGTCATCTCGTCAAATTGGCCGGGTGGCAGGGAATCTGCGCGCATGCAAAGGCGCATGAGTTTGATTTCTTCGGCGGAGGCTTTGCGATCTTCCCCAATGCGCTCAGACATTTCGCCGATGAGCTTGCCCATATATACCACATCTAGCGGGGTGCCGCCGGGGTTATCTTGGGCGGGCAAAATATTATCGCCCACGAGGTGAAATTTGGCTTCGCCGACATCTCGGCCAACAATAATATAATCTTGCTCAGTCATAGAATTCTCCTTTTAAGTATTTTCGACATAACTAATGATTTCGGTAATTGATGTGTGGTTTGGCGCAGCGTTTTTTGCGCCGCCGGTGCTTATAGCATTGATCTTATGGGCCAAAAACCTGCGCAACAGGCCCGAGCCAAAGGGACCCAAGCCGCCGTTTTCCCCATAAAACTGTGCTTCCAGCATCAGCATTAGAAAGAGCGGAATTTGCGTAAAAGCCCCTTTAGGCACGCCCTGCACCCCACAGGCAGTGGCTTTAATATTAAATAACCGCTCCAGTTCTGCCGCTGAAATATCGCGCTTAAGCGTGTCGGGCAGGGCGGCGTGCGCGTTTAGCACATCTGCGTGCAGCTTGTCATAGGGCAGGGCGATGATGGCTGATTTCAGATCCGCCTCCATGATCGAGCGCCCCGAAAGCATGGTGAAAAGCGCGGAATAGCTGGCACTAAAGCCGGTTTTATTACGCGCCTCGGGGCCAAAAAACTGCTGCCAATCTATGCGCCAATTGCGCAGCTCGCCCACTTCGCCTTCACGTAGCTGGCCAAAGGGGAAATCTCCGCCCGAATTTAGCCGATAGCGCTTGAGCGGCAGGGCGTGAAAGGCCCGCATAATGCCGTTAAGCACCGGAATATCGCTGAGCAGAAACACTTTTTCCAGCTCGGGCTCAGGCAGCGCCATGGCGGCGGGGTGGGCTACCGTCGGCAAAATATCTTGCATCACCACCGCATACCAGCTGCGCAAAACGCGCTGACGGGCGCGGGTGAAGACATCAAAAAAGTAAGCATGCTCGGCATGGCTGGTTTCACTGAAGCCTTCCGCAGCCATAATCTCGCGGGCGGTTTTATTGTGATACTGCATCCAGAGCACGGCCATTTTGTGCAGCATAAGGGTGGCGCGGTTGCGCATATCGGCGAGCAGCGGCTCGGCTGGCTCATCAGGGGTGTAGCGCACCCGCTGGGCAAGCGTAGCGTTTTTATCTAGTCGAAACAGGCAGTTGTGAGCGTGGTAGAGGCCGTGCGTGCCCACGGGGCCTTTGCCATAGATGGTTTCTAGCGTGAGCGGGTTTTCGATAAGATTATAGCGCGCGTTGGGCTGGCTTTCATCAGCGTGGTGCGCTGTCCATGGCACGGCATTGGCGGGGAGCGTGTGGCCTAAATCATGGCCCATCAGCTGGGCAAGGTAGGTGTATCCGGCGGGAATAACGGCATTGCTTTTGCAGCTCTCTCGCCAGAGCGCCGTGTCAAAAGCAAAATCGGGGATAGCTTGCTTGTGAGCCGCATCGCGACCCGAGAGCGGCTGGTTGTTTTCCGCGGCGGTCTCAAAAAATCTGGTATCATGGGGCACTGGTAACTCTCCTTGGTTAACTTTTATTAAGGAAGTGTGAATCCTCTGTGAATGCCTTACATAAGCGGGCCAAGCGTGCCGCTCCAGCTCGGCGCCCCCAGAATATCTGCCTTAACAACCACAATATCTAAACCCGCCGGGCTACGGTCTTGCAAGGTAAAATTTACATTGGCGTTGGTGAGGGTTGCTTCAAGCGGGGGGCTATTGGGGCGGGGCAGCGGGCATGGGGAGGCTGCTGGAAAAAGACGGCCAGCGTTATCCTGTATGCGCTTGAAATATGTGTGCAAATTTGCGGGCTGCGTTTGCAGATTTAGCTCCATTAACCCCAGCTCAATAAGGGCTGATTGTGCCGCTTTTTGCGGGCAAATATTGGCGCCAAAGCCTAGGATAGGTTGAGTGCCAGCAAGCGAACGGCTAAGGGCAATAACGACCTGAACATGGGGAAATTCGGCAAGATACCATAGGCTGGTTTCCCGAAATTCCTTTGCGCCGTGCCGCAGTGCGCTTACCAAAGGGTTAGCGCTAACGGGCACGGCTTTAAGCGATTCGTGCCACCAATTCCACAGCGCCCAGCGCTCCAAACGCTCACAAAGCGCCTGCGCGGCGGCAAAGGCAAAATCTGGCCCAGCTGCCAGTCCTTCGCTGCTTTCCTCTGGGTTTAAGGTAATAATTTCAGCGGTTTCGCCTAGGCAGCGTGCGAGGGCATCATAGCGGGAAAACCCGGCGCCGCTGGCGGTTTTGCCCCTTACCAAGGCCTGCACGATTTTTAGATCAGGGGCAAAAGGGCTGATTTGCCAATCATGCCTTTGCCAGTGGTTTTGAAGGTTGCTTTTTACCATAACGGCACTTTGCGCCAAAACTCGGGCGCGGCCAAGCCCGTTCTTGCTGAGGGGGAGCCGGAAATGTGAATTTACACCTTTTGCGGGACTCACACAGAAATCACGGACGAATGGTTAATTGAATTAGTTTTAACGAGTACACGAGTTCAAAAATCAAAGGCGAATACGCCTAAAATGGGATGGGGAATTATGGGACGCAAGAGCACCACACGCATGTTGGGATGCGCAGAATATGAAGCAAAATGGTTAGATGACAGCATGGCAGTGCAGCTCACGGCACGCGGGTTTCTGCCCTGCGCCAACCATTTTGCCCAGCTGGAAAAACGAAGCGATGGCAATTGGGAAGCGGTATTTTATACACAAGAATGCCGTGACGAAAAACACGTGCCTTTCTGCCAGCAAGCTATTTTGATTGTCGAGGGCGCCCAAAGTTCAGTTTTTGTAACTGATGCGCTTGGCCGGCATGAAATTGCCATCCGCCCTGCCGAAAACCGGGTGGCCGACGATCAGCCGGGGGCTTATATTGTGTATGCCCGCAAAACTGCGGTGAACGTGCCGGATGAAACCTTTTTTACCCAGCCGCTTGGCACCAAAGTATTGCCGATCTATAGCCGCGCTTTCGGGCCTTCTAGCAAAACTGAGTGCGATGCGTTTATCGCCGCAGCGAACAATGATTTTATGATGGAGCTGGATATGCTGCACGCCAAGATCGAGTTGGCGGAGGTGGGGGAAGACTGACCCCACATGGTGGCTAAGGCGTGTTGTTGTTTTTGAAATAGGCAATGCGCCAGATAAGCCAGCCCATAATGCCGCCCCAGAGCGCAAAGCCCGCATAGCCCCACCCTAACTTCAGGCCCATAAATGAAACTGTGGCGGGCACGCTAAAAAACCCGAGGCTCACGGCGTATTTCCAATGGGTGCGGCCTGAAGTGTGGAGCAAATACCACGGGAGCGAAATCAATATCGTTTGCCCAAGCAGCCATCCGATGGAGGCTATCGCCCAGAGCAACAAAGCCGCCTGAAGCTCTTGCCGGTCCCACATACTGGGGGCATTGGTGACACCGGCGTCACTAATGGCCACAATTATCGAAAACCCGACTATAAAAACCGCACCCGCCAAAATGCTGCCAAGCGTATAAGCCTGCGTAATGCGTGGCCAATTGGTTGCGTATTTTATGCCATCTTCAATAGCGTGGACACCCTCCAAAAACAGAAATGGCCGCCGGATTTCTCCGCGGCCACCCCAAGCTTGTGATCGAGCCTTAGCTCTAGTCGTTCAACGAAAGCTCTGATGCAGCTTCGCGGCCGTTACGACCTTCTTCCAGCTCATAAGTCACTTTTTGGTTGTCTTGCAAACCTTGCAAGCCAGCACGCTCAACAGCGGAAATGTGCACAAACACATCTTTGCCGCCATCGTCAGGGGCGATAAAACCATAACCCTTAGTGCCGTTAAACCATTTGACGGTGCCAGTAGCCATCCGCCTTCTCCTTAAATTGTGTGCCACCCGCATTGTGCAGTGGCTCCGGTGCAGAAATCGGTCTTCAGTATTGTTCGGGCAGTCTGCATTAAGGCGTCAGCGGAACTGTGAAAGACTTTACTCACGATGCTGTTTTCGCCTATGTGTTGACAGAAATCAAGGAAATTGCGGTGATAACCTGTCATGTGGCCGATAAATTGGCCATTTCTGCCATAATTTCAGCAAAACTTCAGAATACGTTTGCCGCTCTCTTCGAATCATTGGAAGTTGAATGTGATAATTTATGGGCTAAAAAACTGTGACGTGGTGCGTAAGGCGCGAAAAGCGCTGCCAAAAGCACGTATGCATGATGTGCGAGATGCGCCTTTGGAACGCGAAAAGCTCTTGGGGTTTTTGGCGTCTTTTCCTGATACGCTGGTTAACAAGCGCTCAACGGCATGGCGAAATTTGAATGAAGCCGAGCGCGCCAGCGATTCGATCGCTCTTATGCAAGCCCATCCGGCCCTCATGAAGCGCCCGCTGATTGAAGCGGGCGCCAAGCTTTATTTGGGGTGGTCGGCTGAAACCGAGCGCGCTATTCTTGCAGATCAAACACCAGACGCACCGTAATCGGCACGGTGCGGGTAATGCCGGGCAGGCTGGCAAGCTCCATGAGCATATCTATGCCGCCCTCAATCCCCATATCATCGGTCGAAATATAGGCTAGGCCATCCGAAACAACCATGGCGCGGGTTTCACTTAGGCGCACGGCCATCATCGGGGCATCAAAGCCGATCTCTTTGCCCATCAGGTGCAAAGTGGCGTCGACATAAACCGGGGCCATTTCCCCAACGGCGAGCGCCTCTAGGGTTTCCACGTCAATTTGGCCGGTTACGCTGGCGGAGGCCATATTGTGAAACACATGCTCGACAATGCGCTCATTGCGGATTTCAATGTTTGTTTCGACTGAACCAAGACCCACCACAATAGTGGCCGCGCCGTCGTGCTCGATATTGCCCGAGACTGAGGTGAAAGTATGGGATTCCCCTACGGTATCTTTTTTGACCGAGCCAAACGAAACCGAGGACGCGCCGCTATCAATTGCCCATTCGTGGGCTGAAGCGGTGCCAGCGATTAGCGCAAAGCCAAAGCCGGCGACAAGCGTTTTCAGACTGTTCATAATTATTCTCCCTGTTATGTTAGCGGCATTAATGCCGTCAGAAATAACAACACCCGGGGACAGAAAAATATTCGATCGTGAAGGAAAAAAAATCCGGTCTGAGCTGGAAGCGCTTTGGCCGCGGCTTTGGCGCTTTGCTTATGGGCTTTCAAAAAATCGACATGATGCGGAAGATCTGGCGCAAAGTGCTTGCTTGAAAGCGCTGCAAAATACAGGGCGATTTAAAGCGGGCACACATGTGGACCGCTGGGTGTTTACCATTTGCCGCAACCTGTGGCTTAACGAAGTGCGGGCAAGGAAAGTGCGCACCGGAAACGGCTGCATTCCGATAGATGACGATAACCCGCTTGTAGAAAAAGATCGTAATGAAGCGAACATTTTTGCGGCTCAGGTGTTATCCCAAGTAATGGCGCTGCCAGATGCGCAGCGTGAAACGGTGTTATTGGTTTATATTGAAGGGTTCGCTTATAAAGAGGCGGCGGCGATTCTGGATATCCCGATAGGAACGGTAATGAGCCGGCTTGCGGCGGCGCGCAAAGCTTTGGCTCCTATGAAGGCAACAAAAGAATGACATTTTCGGATGAAGACATAACCGCCTATCTGGATGCGGAACTGGGTGCTGAGCGGCGCGCGGCGATGGATGCGCTGATCGCCGCCAGCCCGAGCTTTGCCAAACGCGTTGCTGCACTGGAACTTGATACCTCCGCATTGCAACTGGGCTTTGCGCCGTTGCTGGCAGAGGCACCGCCAGTTTCACTGCCGCAGCCACGCCGCAATTGGGCATGGGCCGCCATGGCCACAGCGGCGGTTGTGCTATTTGCTGTTGGGCTTGCCTTTGGCCAGCTTTCAAAGCCAAGCGTTGAAAGCTGGCAAATGGAAGTGGCGCATTATCAGGTGCTTTACGTACCTGAAACCCTTGCCAGCATTCCGCCTGATACGGCCAGACTGCAAAAGGAACTGGCCCGCGCCGAAAGCCTGCTCGGCATTGAGTTGGATCAAGTGGCGCTTTCAAACGTGCCGGGCCTCACCTTGCGCCGGGCTCAGGTTTTGGGGTTTGAAGGCCGCACTTTGATCCAGATCGCTTATACGGCCCAAGACGGCACGCCAGTGGCATTTTGCATAATGAATGGTGAAGGCGGGGGCGATTCCGAAATGGAATTTGCGCGGCTTTTGGGATTGGAAACCGCGCTTTGGCAAGGGGCAAAGCACGGCTTTATGGTGATCGGTGGGCAAGACCCAACGCTCATATCTGACTCAGCCCAATATTTACGCTAGCGGCGACGGCGCAACGACAGGGCTGGACCCCCTAATGCTTTGGCCGAGCGGGTGGGCTTGCCCGCCCCGAGGTCAAAGCAAGCTCGGAGCTGTCGGGCAGTTCTGGCGTCGCGCCGCCTCGGCGACCCTTCGGGCCACCTCGTTGGCGCGTGCGGCGCTTCGCTTGCAAAGGGATCGTGGCTAGCTAAGCTCCTTAAATTGAGCGCCGGAGAAAACGCGCACAGGCGAGCCTCTGTTCAGATTCTGGTGCAGATGGTTGAGTGCGTCCCGCATCCGGTTATCAGCATCAACACTTGCCAGCGCCAGCATGGCTTCCAACCGCAATAAGGCTTGCGCTTTATTGCGATGCTGGGAGCGCTTGTCACGCGAGACCGCCACCAGCCCGCTAGGCAAATGCAGCACACGCACGGCGCTGTCTGTTGTGTTTTGGTGCTGCCCGCCCGGGCCGCCTGCGCGAAAGCTGGTGAAACGGAGGTCTTTGGGGTGTAAATGGGCTTTGGGCACGGGTAGGGTGCTTAGCGCGAATACACCGACAAACCAGTTTTTGCGCCTGTGATGTGGCCGCACCGGGCTTTGGCACCGCCATAGAATGGTGCCGCACCAGTGGGCGGCTTCTGCGGGTGGCATGCTAATTATTGCTGAAGCCGGGCCATGTTTGTCGGGCTTGCTTTGAATCCAGTCTGGTGCAGAATCCGCCGTTATCCGGCGCAGAATATGGGCAACGGCCAGGCGGCATTCGGCCGGGCCATTACCGGCGCTAATCAAAAGGCGGGTCATGAAGGCACCGCCTTTTTGAAGGTCACAAAGGGATGCAGGGTGAGGGCGCGTTTGGCAAGGTGCTGGCCCTCGATATCCGCGACCACGGCTTGCACATTTTTGTAGGCTATGGGGGCCTCCTCGATTAGCATTTGCTTATCTTCACAGACAACACGGCCACCAAAGCGCGTGTGGGATAGGTTTGCGGGGTTGCCAACGCGCGCCTTCATAGACGCCCGATCAAATTTCCGGCCTGCGCCATGCGCCAGAGAGGCGAGCGCCTCGGGGGGTGGGCTTGGCACTAGCACATAGCTTGGCGCTTCTCGCGAGCCCGCCACGGGCACAAGCGGCTGGTCGGCTTTGGCGGCCCCTTTGCGATGCAGCCAGCCATTTGGCGTGGCTTCGACAAGGTTATGAGGCGCGTCGCAAATCAGCAGTGCCGCGCAGCGCAAGGCTTTGGCGGCGCGCTCTGCGATGGCCATCCGGTTGGCCGATGCCCAGCGCACGGCTTGATTATGGGCCACCAGATAGGCCGCGGCTTTTGGCTCTGAAAGGCCGTTTGCGGCATCTAACGCATGCGCGATAAACACCGTTTGGCCAAAAGCCCTAGAGCCGGAATGAACCAACAAAAACACACTGTTTTTGCTCACGCCCGCCACGGGCAGGTGGATTTCGCTTACCGTTTGCACCTCGCAAAAGTGATTGCCACCGCCGATGGTGCCAAGCTGGCTATCGCTGGGCGTAGAAAGCGCGCGCAAACGCTTGGCTGTTTTGTCGGCTTTTAGCCGGTGCGCCGGGATATCAAGCAAAAACAACGACATGCCGCAGCCGATATCGTTACCGACGAGCTGCGGGAAAATGCGATCAGCCAAAATAGCAGCGCCCACGGGGCCGTATTTCCCCGGATGTAGATCGGGGAAAGCCGCGATTTTTAAAATGCCTTCTTTGTGAGAAAGCGCGGTGAGCTGGTTTTCGGCTTTACCGTCTATCCAAGATGACGGTGTATAAAAGCGTGAGATAGACGCGGCCAGATGTGGCGCGCCAGAAAGGGAATGGCCCATTGGGGGTATCCTTTGAAGGGGGGGGCTGCAAAATGGCAGCGCCGGAAGCGGCCTAGTTGGCCGGCTTAAATGTCGCCCTGAGGCGCGGTTGCGAGATGGTCATCATGGGGTCGGCCTCCTGTTCAAAGTTACGTGTTGGGGGTTATTTAGCTACGAATATGATTCGGCTCAACCGTGCCGAGGCGTTTAAGCAGCAACTGTGATATCTTGGCCACAATCAATGGTATTGGCCGGGCGCAACCCATGGGAGAACCATAACTACTAACCTAGGTTAGTAGTAAGCGATGGATGCTTAAAAGCGAATAAATACAACGCCATAAGTGGAATTGGTCGCAAGCGCTTTCGCTAAAGCGCTTGGCCCTGAGAAAACACGGTGTCAGTGACACTAAACGCGGCCGCGCGGATGCCACGCCGGTTAATATCGGGGCGGTGGAGGTAGGCAGACACGCGCGGGTCTGCTGCCTCAACCACCCCTAGCCGCACCAGCAGGGCTGCCATAACGGCCTCCGAGGCGCGATGATTTCCGTCTTCAATTTTAAGCGCAATGCCAATGCCACGCTCGGGGATTATGCCAACAAACACGCCTTCGGCCCCGGTTTTTACGGCGGCTTTGCCGTTGGCGGCCTCCATGAGGGCGGAGCAGGCGCGGGTGGTTCCGGCGACGAGCAGCGGGTGGGCCATCATGGCGTTTATGAGGCGCTTGGCAGCTTTGGCGCGCACGCCGCCCAAGCTTTCAGGCGCGGCCATTTTTGCCATAGCGCGGGCGAGCTGGCCCACTTCACAAGTGAAATTTGGGGCGGAGCAGCCGTCTATGCCCCAGCCGGTTGCTTCCGCGTCTATCATCTCTTCAAAGGCTGTTTTTACGGCTTTTTGCACGGGGTGGTCTAGCTCGATATACTCGGCCCCGCCGCCTAGATGCTTATTGAGCGTCAAAAACCCCGAGTGCTTGCCGGAGCAGTTGTTATGAAACTGGCAGGGGGATTCGGGCTTTTCTTTCAGAAGCGCCCGCGCCTCAAAATCATTCGGGACTTGCGGGCCGCAGCGCAGGTCTGCCTCACCCAAATCCAGCCCCGCCAGCCAATCACGCGCCAAGTCTGTATGCATATGCGCGCCTTGATGGCTGGCGCAGGACAGCGCGAGGTGGTTCACGCCAAGGCCTGCAGCATCAGCCGCGCCGCTTTCCACCAGCGGTAGGGCTTGCAGCATTTTATAGGCCGAGCGTGGGAAGATCACTTGGTCCGCATTGCCCCATTCAGCGATCACGCCGCCAGCATCACAAACCACCACATGGCCCCGATGCGCAGACTCAAAAATGCCGTTTCTGTGCAGCTCGACCAGTTTTACAGCGTCGTTCATAGGGGGGTATCCTCCGAAAATAGGCAGTTTCATGCCCGTTGCGGTATAATTCCGCGATTTTTAGCTGGCCTTTGGGCAGCGTTTCACCTTAGATTACGGCTGTAAACGAGCAAAACACAAGCCGCTTTGCAGAACCTTGGCAAAACAAGGGAAAGCGGCGCCGTCGGATTGAGCAGGAGCCCGATATGTTTAAGAAATTAGTGATGACCGCCGTTCTGGCCGTGGGCGCAGTGCCCTTGGCCGCGCAAGAGCTGGCGATGGTGGATTCTGAAACCGACTGGAGCGTTTATGTGGCGGAAAGCCCGAAAGAATGCTTCATTGTTTCCAAGCCCACAGATTGGTCAGCCCAGCGGGATGGCCAAGCTGTAACCGTGCGCCGTGGCGACATTAGGTTTTATATCTCGATCATCCCGGGTGAGGAGATCGCCAGCGAGCCGAGCTTTTTGGCGGGCTATCCGCTGAAGCAAGATGCGCCGGTAGAGATGCGGGTGAAAGACACCACGATCAACCTCTACCCGAACGCAGAAATTAACGTGGAATATGCATGGCCGCGCCCTGATGACGACGTAAACCTGATCACCGCCATGCGCGGCGGCTCTGAGGCGACCATTATTGGCACCTCGGCGCGTGGCACCATTACCACTGATGTCTTTTCGCTGATCGGCTTCACCGCCGCTTATGAAAAGGCGCAGGAGATGTGCCAGTAGGCCTCTGGCAAAACCTGCAATAAACCGTTAGGCTATCAGCGCTCTCTGCCCCCGCAGAGGGCGCTTTGATTTTGAGGACATCCCATGACCGCGCTCACCCCAGACACCCGTGTTATGCCCCGCATTGAGGCCCCCGCTGCGCTGCAATCCCTGATCGGGCTTACGCGAGATGATATGCGCGCGGCGCTAATAGCCATGGGCACCCCCGAGCGGCAGGCCAAAATGCGGGTCGCCCAGCTGTGGAGCTGGATCTACCATAAAGGCGTGCAGGATTTTGAGGCGATGACGAATTTGGCGAAGGGGTTTCGGGAGGATATGGCGGCGAG
>WTAL01000059.1 GCA_013139635.1 Paracoccaceae bacterium | reverse complement strand
GCCTCTGCGCAAGATTATTTTGCGGCCCCGCCTTCACAGGCCGGTGCAGGTGCGCTTATTCCTGACGATTGGGATTTGAGCGAATCTGTGGCGGTGGCCGCGCCGCCACCTCAAGAAGCCATTTCGGCCCCGCAAGCGGCCGCCGTGCCGCCGCCTGCAACCCACGCACCCGTTTCCGGCGACGCTGCGCGCGCCTTTCTAAGCACCGTCAAAGCGGGAGAGGACCTTGATGATGCCGAACTTTTGGCCGCGATGGAGCGCACGGGGGCGGCCTACCGGGTGATGGTCGAAGGGCTGCGTGATGTCTTGATGACCCGCGCTTCGATCAAATCAGAGTTTCGCCTTGGGCAGACTATGATCTCACCCGATGGCAATAACCCTATCAAGTTTTCCGTGAGCGCTGACCAAGCCGTAGAGGCGATGGTTAAGCCCAATATGCCGGGGTATCTGGAAGCCGAAAAGGCCGCCACCGAGGCCGTAAACGATATTAAAGCGCATGAAGTGGCGATGATGACAGGCATGCAGGCGGCTATTAAAAAATTGCTAGAGCGCTTTGACCCAGCCACATTATCAGAGAAGATCGAGGCCAAGAAGGGCCTGTTTGGTGGTGGTAAAGCCAAGCGCTGGGATGTGTTTGAGAAAATGTATAGTGAAATCGCTTCGGAGGCCGAAGACGATTTTCAGGCGCTTTTTGGCGCGGCATTTGCTAAAGCTTATGAAGAACAATTGCGCAAACTGCGCTAAGGTGGGCGGGCAACCGCCATTTGGGAGACGTAAACGTGGCTTGGGATAGTAAAGTTGTGTGGAGTGAGGGGCTGTTTTTGCAGCCGCAGCACTTTCAGCAAAATGACCGATATGTGGAATCTCTCGTGGGTGGGTTGGCTGGCAGCCTCACCCCGCACGCATGGGGCGTGAGTGAATTAACGATTGATGACGAACTCCTGCGGCTCGGTAAATTTGCGGTTAAGTCAGTAAGTGGGCTTACGCCCGATGGCGCGCTTTTCCGCGTGCCTGCTGCCGAGGGGCATCCGCCCAGCTTGGATGTGCCGGAAAATATCAAAAACACCGTTATCTACCTCACGATCCCCACCCGTCGCCACGGGGCGACCGAAGTGGATATGTCGGGCGCCGATAAATCAGCCGCGCGCTATGCGCCGAGCGAAATAGAAATTACCAATGCGGTGGGCAATCAGAAAACGCCGACCACGCTAGCGGTGGCCAAGTTACGGCTGGAATTTGCGTTGGAAATGGACGACATGTCTGATCGGCTCGCGATTCCGATTGCGCGGATTATCGAGGTGAAATCTGATAAAGAGGTGGTGTTGGATCGCAGCTTTATTCCGACCTGTCTTGATATTCGCGCCTCCACCACGCTGGCGGATTTTGTGCGGGAAATCGAAGGTCTGCTTGGGCATCGCTCTGATGCGCTTTCGGGGCGGCTGGTGGAAAGCGGCCCCGCTAAGGCCGCTGCTGAAATCACTGATTTCCTGCTGCTGATTTGCGTAAACCGCTACCTGCCGATGACGCGGCACTTGTCGGCGCTGCAAAACGCCCATCCGGCGATGATCTACCAGTTTCTGATCGGGCTGGCGGGCGAGCTTTCCACCTATATGGATAGCACCAAAAAGCCGCCGAGCTTCCCGCTTTACCAGCACGAAAACCTCAGCGCGACATTTGTGGATGTGATGCGCGCACTGCGGCAATACCTCTCGGCAGTGCTGGAGCAAAACGCCATTCAAATACCGCTGGAAGCGCGGAAATATGGCATTTCTGTTGGTATGATTGCCGACAAACGCCTGCTGCAAGGCGCGAGCTTTATTATGGCCGCCAAGGCGGATGTGCCGCCCGAAACCATTCGCAAGCACTTCCCGACGCAAGCCAAGCTTGGGCCGGTTGAAGGTATTCGCCAGTTGGTAAATTCGGCGCTGCCCGGCATTGGCATGCGGCCCATGCCGGTGGCCCCGCGGCAAATTCCGTTTCACGCGGGGGTTACCTATTTTGAGCTCGATCGCAACGGCGAGCTTTGGAAGCAGCTGCAAAGCTCGGGTGGGCTGGCCGTGCATGTAGCCGGAGATTTGCCGGGGCTGCAAATGGAACTTTGGGCGATTAGGAACGGGTAAGGGAGAAAACGCATGAGCAATGATGATGATCCGTTTGCCGAGCCAAATGACACGGAAAAAACGATTGTAAACCTGCGCCCGGGGGGCCGTGCGCCCGCCCCGCAGCAGCCCGCTTATGCGCCGCCGCCCCAGCAGGGCTTCGGGCAGCAACAGCCGCCACCCCAGCAAGGGTTTGGCCAACCACAGCAGGGTTTTGGCCAGCCGCAACAAGGCTTTGGCCAGCAACAGCCGCCCGCGCAACCCGTCCAGCCGCAAATGCCGCAGCAGGCTCCGCGCGCCGCCGAGGCCAGCTTTGCCCTTACGGGCATGAACACGCTTAACGCCGCCGCCAGCCAGATATTTGCGCTTATTGGCCGGATTAGAAACCGCGCCCAGCATAATGACCCTGCCGCTTTGCGCGCCTCGGTGGTGAAAGAAATTCAGGCGTTTGAGCAGCGGTGTTTGCATGCGGGCGTGCCTGCCCAACAGGTAAATATTGCGCGTTATCTTTTGTGTGCTACCGTCGATGATGTGGTGCTAAATACCCCGTGGGGCGGCCGCTCTGTGTGGACCACCCAAAGCATGGTTGGCACCTTTCACAAGGAGACCCACGGCGGCGACCGCTTTTTTGATTTGCTGGCCCGTATGGAGCAAGACCCCGCCAACAACCTTGAAACGCTTGAGTTTATTTATGTGTGCCTGAGCCTTGGCTTTGAAGGCCGCCTGCGGGTGGAAAACCAAGGCACCGACAAGCATATGCGCATTCGTGAAGGGCTCGCACGGCTCATTCGGGCGCAACGGGGCGACCAAGAACACGCGCTTTCGCCCTTCTGGAAGGGCATTAAGCTGGCGCATAAAGCGCTGAATATCTGGAAGCCGCTATGGGTTATTACCGGCATTTTGGTGGTGGTGCTCACGGGCTCATTTGTAGGCCTTTCTTATGCGCTTACGGGCGAAACCGAACGGCTGCAAGGCACTCTCGCAATCCTTGGCACCCCCGAGCCAATAGAGCTAACCCGCCGTGCGCCGCCGCCTCCACCGCCGCCGCCTGCACCAGAGGTTGAGGAGCGGCTGGACGTGGTTACAGGTTTCCTGAAAGCCGAAATTGACGAAGGCATTGTGACGATTTTTGAGCAAGGCAACACGTTGGTGATCCGCATTGCGGGCAACGAAATGTTTGGCGCGGGCAGTGATAACCTCGCAGCGGGCTACCCCGAGCGTTTGGCGCGGGTGGCGGCGGCGCTGAATGGGCAATCCGGCACCGTGATTGTGGCGGGCCATTCGGATAGCAGTCCGATCTCAACGGCGCGGTTCCCAAATAACCAAGTGCTTTCGCTTAGACGGGCCGAGGCGGTTATGGAATCGATCGCGGGGGAGCTGGATGACCCAAGCCGGCTAAGCGCCGAAGGACGAGCTGAAAAAGAGCCGATTGCCGATAATGGCACCCGCGCCGGGCGGGCTCAAAACCGCCGCGTTGAAGTGATTTTGGTGAAATAGGGCAGAGACATGGTTCGATATATACGTAAAATTTTTGCCTCGCTGTTGTTTGCCCTGCTCTTTATGGGCATCGCGCTTTCTGTAGCGATCTGGTTTTTTGGCCCGCTGCTTATACTGGGCGAATGGCAGCCCTTTGGCACTATGTTTGCCCAAATCATGTGGATTGTCGGTATCTGGGTGTTCATCTTTGTGGTGCTTATCACCCGCTGGCTGCTGCGCCGCCGCCGTGAGAAAAAGATGGGCGACGAGATGGTCGCCGATGATGATGACGACGAGGACGATGACGCGGTTAAAGAAGAGCTGAAGGAAATGCGCGTGCGCATGAAGGACGCACTGAAAACCCTGCGGAAATCAAAGCTCGGCGGGCGGAGCATTTATCAGCTGCCTTGGTATGTTATGATCGGCCCTCCGGGGGCGGGTAAAACCACGGCGATTGTGAATTCCGGCCTTAAGTTCCCGCTGGCCGAAAAGCTGGGCATGAAGGCGCTGGGCGGCGTGGGTGGCACGCGGAATTGTGACTGGTGGTTTACCAATGAGGCGGTGCTGATCGACACCGCTGGCCGCTATACCACGCAAGACTCTGACGAGGAGGCCGACAGCCAAGCGTGGACGGGCTTCCTGAAAATGCTGCGCAAATTCCGCAAACGCCAACCGATCAACGGCGCGATTGTGGCAATTTCGCTGTCTGACCTTTCGATGCAAGATGGCCAGCAACGCAAAATGCACGCGGATTCCATTCGCCACCGGCTGAAGGAATTGCGCGAAAAGCTCGGCGTGCGCTTTCCGGTTTATATCCTGTTCACCAAGGCGGACCTGATTGCGGGCTTTTCTGAGTTCTTTGAAAACCTGTCACGGGAAGACCGCGAGCAGGTTTGGGGTTTTACCTATAAGTTTAAAAAGGGCAAAAAGGCGGCGGAGCCTATGGCGGCTTTTGACGAGCAATTTGCGGCTTTGCTGAATCAGATTAACAACCTCTCACTGGAGCGGCTTCAGCAGGAAATGGACCCGCAACGGCGCGGGCTGATCTCGGGTTTTGCCCAGCAAATCGCCTCGCTGCAAAGTGTGGCCAAGGAGTTCCTGAACGAAGTTTTTCAGGAAGACAAATTCAGCGAGCGCCAACTTTTGCGCGGGGTTTATTTTACCTCCGGCACCCAAGAAGGCACCCCGATTGACCGGCTGATGATGGGCATGGCCCGTACCTTTGGCATAGGCCGACAGGCGATTGGCACAGGCTCGGGGCAGGCCA
>WTAL01000066.1 GCA_013139635.1 Paracoccaceae bacterium | reverse complement strand
ACGCCATGACAGACGTCACCGGATTTGGTCTGGCGGGCCACCTAAACGCCATGCTCAAAAATGCCGATATCGGCGCCCAGCTTTCCCTCGAAAATATCCCCCTGCTTGAGGGTGCAGCGACCCTCGCTGCACAAGGCATCCGCTCCAGCATCTGGGCCGCCAATCGCGCCGCCGTAATCGCCCCGATAGGTGACACCCCCGCCGAAATCCTGCTATTCGATCCCCAAACCGCTGGCGGCCTCCTCGCCGCCATTCCCGCAGCCCAAGCTGGATCCACGCTAACGCAGCTCAAAAACATCGGCATACCCGCCGCCCAAATTGGTGAAATCACTGCTAAAACCGGCATCACCGCATAACCCCTGCAAGCGCAGCGCCGCACGCGCCGACAAGGTGGCCCGAAGGGTCGCCGCGGAGGCGCGATCTACGCCAGCATCGCCTCAATACGCGCCGCCGCCGCTTCAATATCCGCAGCGCCTAACCCCGATACCACCAGCGGCGTCACGTCCGCCGTTTCACCCCTCGCCTTGCCATAACGGCTGTCATAATGCTCGGCCATCAGCACGGTCGCCAGCGCTTCCATCTCGCCTGCCGCCGCCAGTTTGTGCCACTGCTCAATGACCTCTGCCGAATGATACGTCCGCAACTTATCAAGGGTTTCCCCCAGCCGCGCGCTATCCTCAACAATATCACTATATACCGTCGCCAAATACCGCGCCCGCGCCGCCAACGGCGCTTTAATCTCAATCCTACGCGCCACGCGCATCGCCGCCCACAGCTGCGGCGGCACCGCAAGCCGCCCAATTTTGGAGCTTTCAGCCTCCACCACCACTGGCCGCGAAGGGTCCAACCCCGCTATCACCTGCGCCAGCGCGCTTTCAAAAGCCTTTTGCGAAGGCTGCCCGCCAGCCCGCGCCCCAAAGAGCGACCCCCGATGGTTCGCCAGCCCCTCAAGGTCGATCACCTGCACACCGCGCGCTGCCAGCGCCACCAAAATATCGGTTTTTGCAGTGCCGGTGTTGCCGTCGAGCAACACCACTTTTGGCGCAAACGCCTCGTCATAAAGCGCCTGCTTCACCAGCTTTCGATAAGCCTTATAGCCGCCCTCAACCACCTCAGCCCGCCAGCCAACCTGCCGTAAAATCGTAGTAAAAGAGCCAGACCGCTGCCCACCCCGCCAGCAATAAACCAACGGCTTCCAGCCGCCGTCTTTGCCTATCAAAGCGTGCTCCAAATGACCCGCCGCATTGCGCGCCACCAGCGCCGCGCCAATTTTGCGTGCCTTAAACGGGCTGTCCTGCACATACATCGTGCCCACCGCCGCCCGCTCTTTATCACTCAAAACCGGCAGGTTTATCGCGCCGGGCATATGGTCCTCGGCAAATTCCGACGGCGAGCGCACGTCAATCACCGTATCAAACGGTATAGAGGGCAAATCGGCAATCGGCGGTAAAGTGTATCGCATAGCCATGCTTTACCCGAAGCCTTGCGGGAATCACAGAGGCATTATCCCTCCAGATAAGCCCCCACAAGGTGCTCAACCACCGCCCGCATCGCCGCTGGCCCATCAGCCCCGCCTGCCATCGCGGCCTTATAAACCACCCGCTGCCGATCCGCCGAACTTCCATTCTGCGCAATCCCGCGCAGGCTTTCCAGCTCCGCAAGGCAGCCCAGCTCCTCGGCTTCGTCCCGCACCAGTGCAATCAGCTCCTCCGTCAGGTCTGAAAACGGCACCATTTCCCCGCGGCCAAGGTCTATCAGCTTGCCATTCACCCCGTGGCGCTGCGCCTGCCAGCGGTTTTCCAGTGTCAAGGTATTCGGATACCGCCGCCATTTCTGGTTTTTCTGCTTCAGCCGATGGAAATACAAAAGCAGGCTTTGGTAAGCCGCCGCAACCCCCGCCGCCTCACCTACCGTGCCGCAAATATCCGTGATCCGCTGCTCCAGCGTCGGAAACTTGTCCGAGGGCCGAATGTCCCACCAAATCCGCGTCGCATCCTCTATGCAGCCCGCCTTAACCAAGGCCCCCACCAGCCGCTGATACTCGCCATAACTCTCCACGGGGTCAGGCAACCCCGTGCGCGGCAAAGCGTCAAAAACCGTGAGCCTATAAGAGCTTAACCCCGTGTCATCCCCCTCCCAAAAAGGCGATGACGTGCTAAACGCCAGCAAGTGCGGCAGGAAGTAAGACACCTGCCCCATCAGGTCAATCCGCTCGTCCTCGTCCTCAATTCCCACATGAATATGCATGCCGCAAATCAGCATCCGCCGCACCACTTGCCCAAGGTTATCGCTCAGCGCATCATAGCGCTGTTTGCGCGTGTGGCTCTGGCTGCGCCACTTGGCAAACGGATGCGTAGACGCCGCAATCGGCGCATAGCCAAAGCGCGCCGCGCACTTGGCCACCCCCCTACGCAAGTTCAAAAGCTCCGCCGCCGCATCGCCTACCTTGGCATGCGGCTTCGTCCCCACCTCCACTTGGCACTGCAAAAACTCACCCGTCACCTGCGCGCCGAGCGCCTCACTACAGGCCTCCAAAAACGCCGGCTCCGGCGTTTTCACCAAATCAAAGCTCTCCCGATCCACAATCAGGTATTCTTCCTCAATCCCGAGGGTCAGGCTGGGGCGCATGATATGCTCCTTTTCCCCCAGTTTCGGCGCTAAATTCACGTTCTGTCAATAGTTTTGGTTGAAACTCTGCGCGCGCGGGGCCACCTTAAACAAAAGCAACTTAAGCGAGGCCCGCATGCCCCTAAAAATCGCCTTCCAGATGGACCCGATTGAAAACGTCAATATTGACGGAGATTCCAGCTTCCGCCTAGCGCTAGAAGCCCAAGCGCGCGGCCATGAGCTTTTTTACTACACGCCCGATCAACTGGCCTTTGAAAGCGGCGTGGTTACGGCCCGTGGCTGGCCGCTTGAAGTGCGGCGTGATCCTGAGGATTTCTACACCCTCGGTGAAAAGCAAAAGGTAAATTTGGCTGATTTTGATGTGGTTTGGCTGCGGCAAGACCCGCCATTTGATATGGGATATATTACCAGCACCCACCTGCTGGATATGATCCACCCCGATACTTTAGTGGTGAACGACCCCTTCTGGGTACGCAACTATCCCGAGAAACTTCTCGTGCTGGGCTTTGAGGGCCTCACGCCCCCTACCACCATCGCCCGCGATCTTGAAACCATCAAGGCCTTTAAGGCCGAGCATAAAGATATCATCCTAAAGCCGCTCTACGGCAATGGTGGCGCAGGCGTTTTCCGCCTAGGCCCGGATGACAAAAACCTAACCTCGCTTCACGAGCTTTTCTCCGGCATAAACAACGAACCACTGATTGCGCAAAAGTTTCTGCCCGATGTTGCCAACGGTGATAAGCGGATAATCTTGGTAGACGGCGAACCCGTCGGCGCCATTAACCGCGTCCCCGCCAAAGGCGAGACCCGCTCAAATATGCATGTAGGAGGCCGCCCTGAAAAGGTGGGGATGACCGAGCGAGACCTAGAGATTTGTGCACAAATCGGACCTCTCCTCAAGGAAAAAGGCCAAATATTTGTCGGAATCGATGTAATTGGGGATTATCTGACAGAAATCAACGTCACCTCTCCCACAGGCATCCAAGAGCTCGAAAAATTCGACGGTACCAACGTAGCCGCGCTGATTTGGGACGCGATCGAGGCAAAAACCAGCTGATGTCTATCCGCCTCGCCCTTACCAATTTCCTGTTACGCAATATTGAGCGCCGCGCCTTGGCGCGCATTAAGGAACCCGTCAAAATCCGCCGCCGGATGGAGCTGCAAACCCGCCTTTTCTTCCGCCCCAAGCGCGGCACACCGATAACCCGAGAGGCCCTCGCCCACGGCCAATCCAGCGTTTCCGCCCTCAAAATCAGCAACGGAAATCAGGGGGTTCTACTCTACCTACACGGTGGTGCCTACATTTTTGGCTCTGCCAAAACCCACCGCCGTTTCGCCGCCAAACTGGCAGCTGACAACGCCCTCACGGCCTACTCAGTCGATTACCGCCTCGCCCCCGAGCACCCGTTTCCGGCGGCAATTGATGACGCCCTCACCGCCTACCAAGCCCTGCTGGGCCGCGGTGTCAAAAACATCACCATCGCCGGAGATAGCGCCGGCGGCGGCCTCGCCCTCGCGCTCTTGCATATCATCCTCGCCAAGGGTTTCCCAAAACCCCGCGCCGTGGTGGCCTTTAGCCCGCTGACCGACCAAACCATGCAGAGCCAATCGCTCAAAGATAACGCCAAATCCGAGGCCATGCTCCCCGCCGAGCGCATGGGTGAGGTCCGCGATATGTATATCACCGCGGATTTCAAAAACCCGCTGGCCTCGCCGCTTTTTGGTGATTTCAAAAACGCCCCGCCGGTTTTCCTATGCGTCGGCACCACAGAAATTCTGCGAGACGATACCCTAGCCATGGCCGCCAAACTGCGCGCCCAAAACGTGCCGGTTACGCTAGAAATCCTTGAGAACGCCCCCCACGTTTGGCCCTTTTTCCATGGTCGCCTGCCAGAGGCCGATGCGACCCTGAAAAAGGTGCAAACCTTCCTCAGCCAGCCCACCCTTTAGGCCGCAAAACAACTGACTGGATCTGCTCAATCTCGGCATAGCCACAGCGCTTGTATATCCGCTCCGCAGGCTCGCCCTTGTCGGCCAAAATCACCATCCGGTTGCCCCGCCGCGCCACCTGTTCCGCACAAGAAACATAATGCACCAGCGCCGCGCAAATTCCTTGCCGCCGATGCTCAGGGTGGGTGCTCACCTCCTGAAACCGCGAAATCCCTTCGCGGTGGAATATCCCCATATCCGCCACCAGTTCAGCGCCTTTAAAGGCGCCATGCCAATGGCCACGCCCCGCCGAAATGAGCGCCTGAAATTCCTCTAACCGTTTGGTCTTAAATGCTCTATAGGCAACCTCACTAAAACCATCAGGCCGCGTCAGCACATGAAGCGTCAGCATCTTCCCCCAGTCCTCCGCACCCAAAACCTCCCGAAAAACCACCCCCTCGGGTGGCTTTCGCACCGCTTGGCTCTCCGTCGCCGCCAGCACCGATGTCTGGTCAAACTCCCAGCCCAAGCGCTCAAATTCCGTGCGCATTGCGCTTGTATCTCTCCCATCATCAGGCCATTGCAAGCACTTGTGGCGCACCGCAGGCGCATCGATAAACGCAGCTTCAAACCGCGCGGTCCAACCCGCAATTTCCGGCACCGCTGGCGGCCCGTCCAGCAGCAGATAATTGCCAAACCAAAAGTCATAATTCGCGGGTGTCCGCACCTCAATGCAATCACCCAAATCCCGCACAATGCCACTATAACGCTGAAAAAGCGTCTCGCTTAAAAAGCCGATTGATGTAATGTCCATGCAGCGCTTTTATCAAAACGCCAGCCGATAGCCAATAGCCTCGGCAATCGCCGATTTACTAATCTCATCCTCGCCCCGCAGGTCCGCAATGGTGCGCCCCACGCGCTGAATTCGATGAAACGCCCGCGCCGAAAGCCGGAATTTGTCCACGGCGCTCAGCAGCATTTCACGGGCCTCGGGCCGCAGCACGCAAGCCTGCTCCAGCACATCACCCTCAATCGCCACATTGGTGGTGATTCCTTCAAGCGACTTGTAACGCTCAACCTGAATTTCCCGCGCGGCGCGCACCCGCGCGGCCACTACAGCGCTGGTCTCGCCCGTGGGCGGGCTTGATAAATCAGCCACCGCTACTGCTGGCACTTCGATTCTTAAGTCGAATCGGTCCAGAAGCGGCCCCGAGATCTTGCCCAAATAGTCCTCTCCACATTGTGGCGCACGCCCACATGCCCGCTCCACATCACCCATATAACCACATTTACAAGGGTTAGCCGCGGCCAAAAGCATAAATCTCGCGGGGTAGCGCACATGGGCATTCGCACGCGAAACCACCACATCTCCGGTTTCGATCGGCTGTCGCAAGGTTTCCAGCACGGCGCGCGGAAACTCGGGGAATTCATCCATGAACAACACGCCGTTATGCGCCAGCGAGATCTCACCCGGTTGCGCCCCGCGCCCGCCGCCAACCATGGCCGCCATGCTCGCGGTGTGGTGCGGGCTGCGAAAAGGTCGCTGGCGCGAGATTCCGCCCTCTTCCAGCACGCCCGCCAGCGAGTGAATCATCGAGGTTTCCAGCGCTTCACTCGGGGAAAGCGGTGGCAAAAGCCCCGGCATCCGCGCCGCCATCATAGATTTTCCAGAGCCGGGCGGGCCAACCATCAGCAAATGGTGCCCCCCCGCTGCGGCCACTTCCAGCGCCCGTTTGGCCTTTTCTTGCCCACGCACATCGCGGAGGTCTCGGTGGTCTTCCAGCCCTTGCACCTCGCCCGGCAAGGCCTCGGAAAGCACCGCGCGGCCTGCAAAATGGTTGACCAATTCCAATAGGTTATGCGGCGCAAGCACTCGCGCGGCCTCCACCCAAGCCGCCTCCGGCCCGCAGCTGGCAGGGCAAATCAGCCCGCAATTATCTTCAGCCGCCGCCAGTGCCGCAGGTAAGGCCCCCGTGACCGCCACTAGCGAGCCATCGAGCGAAAGTTCACCAAGGCTATATTGCCCCTCGATATGCTCGCGGGGCAAAACATCCATCGCGGCCATTAGCGTCAGCGCAATGGGTAAATCAAAATGTGAGCCGGTTTTAAGCAGGTCCGCCGGTGAAAGGTTAATAGTGATCCGCTTGGCCGGCAGCGCCAGCCCCAGCGCGCCGATCGCTGCCCGCACGCGTTCCTTCGCCTCAGAAACCGCCTTATCAGGCAAGCCCACAAGGTTAAAAGCCGGAATCCCCGAGGACAGCGCCACCTGCACCTCGATCTTTTTGGCCTCCACCCCGTGAAAGGCCACCGTATAACTGCGGGCGATAACCCCTACACTTGCATCCATCCGTTAACCATTTACCGGATAGGTTTAGAAAGTGTTAACTTATGCGATTATCCCCACATTACCGCCCATTTCCACCCCCGGAAACACGGTGGACCCGAGCGCGCTGGCCTCCATCCCGAAGAGATCTCGCAGCGCCCAGCCGAGATAGCGGCGCACGTCATCCGTGGGCTCAAGGTCACGGTTTTGGTAAAGGTCCAGCTCGCCCAGCCCCGGCCATTGGCCAAAAACATGGCCGCCATTCAGCGCGCCGCCCGCCATCACCATGGCCCCGCCGGTGCCGTGGTCAGTGCCAGCCGAGCCGTTTTCCCGCGCGGTGCGGCCAAACTCCGTAACGGCCATAACGGTTGTGCGCTGCCAGTTGGCACCAAGGCCAGATTTCAGCGCCAAAATCGCATCAGAAAGCTGCGTAAGCGCCCGCGCGAGGTTGCGTTTTTGGCCGTTATGCGTATCCCAACCGCCTATCGAAAAGCTCGCAATCCGCGTTTCTTCATTTAGCCGCGCCGCTGCAAAAGCCGCCAGCGCCTTAGCATTTCCGGCCCGCCCGCCAGCCATGCTTTCGGTTTTGGCCGACAGGTCCAGCGCCATCTCGGCAGAGCTGGCAAACAGCGGGTCATCCGCATAAATTCGCGCCAAAAGCGCCTCGGTCTGGGGCGACATTTCAAGGTCTGCCCCCGGTGACCAGCTCGAATAAGGCTGTGCCCCATCAAGCAAAAGCATCCGCGAGGTGCCCACCGAAAACGCGGTTTCCTGCCGCGCTTCGAGCAGCAGCGCCAGCGCACGGTTTAGCCAGCCTGTTTGGCCCGATTTTGGTGCGCCCGTGGCGTCATTACTGCCGGTTTCCAGCAGGTCCTGACCATCAAAATGGCTGCGCTTATCACGGTAAGGCGTTGAAACCGCTTGCACAAATGAAAGCTCTTTGGCGCGCCACAGCGGCATGAGTTCCTTAAGCGCGCCGTTCAAAGCGAAAAACCCGTCTAGGTCTTGCATGTCATCATCTGCCGCCAAACTAGGCCGATAACTGGCGTAATCCGCATCCCCCAAAGGGCGCACCACGCCGAGGCCATCCATCGCGCCACGCAGGATAATCACCACCAATCGGTTGTCTCCCGGCGCGGCGGCCAGTGTAACCGGCGTTAGCAAAGGCGAGGCCGCAGCCGAGCAGCCCAGCATGGTGGAATTGATCAAAAATTTACGTCTGGAAAGGGTCATGTCAGCCTCCTATCGGCGCATAAGGGAAGGGGAAACCAGCAACAGCACCACGCCCTCCCATTTGGTTTCAGCGCCGCTTACGGCGAAAGAAAGGAATTCGGGCGCGGTGTTGCCCAGCACGGCCTGCATCAGCGCGCGGGGGTCTTGCTCACTGGCATAAGTGCGGGCGGCTTGGCCTGCCCACGCAATGCGAGCCGCCAGTTGCGGTGGCGTTATCCAGCTTTCAGCGTCCTCAGGCCAGCCATCGGGGCCGTTTGGCTTAAAGGGCCGCTGCCCCATCGCCTCTAGCGCTTTGGCCAGTTTGCGCGTGTCGCCCGCATTGGCGTTCAGTATCGCCTCAGCGTCAAAATTCAGCGCCCGCAGCACCGTTGCCACATATTCAACCGGAGGCCTAACCTTAGGAAAGTCCGCGGCCATTGCCGCTGGGTTATCAAGCAAAACTTCGTAAAGCGCGGTCAGGTTTCCGCCCGAAGCCAGATAGGCCTCTGCCATATCTGCCACTAATTCGGGGCGCGCCTGAGGGCCAATAAAATGCACCACCAATTTACGCGCCAAATGCGTGGCCGTGGCGGGGTTCATCGCCAAATCATCAAGGAATTCATAGATATGCTCGATCCGCGCTCGTGCGCCACCATAGCGGTGGCCCAAAATCACCTCGGCACCCGGCTCCGCCCGATTGGGCGCAAAGCGCATGCCTTCAGGGCCAATGCCAAGGCCCGTGAGTAGCTCGGCAAACTGCCGCACATCGTCTTGCGTATATGGCCCGCCAACCCCGAGCGTGTGCAGCTCCAGCACCTCCCGCGCCAGGTTTTCGTTTAGGCCCCGCTCTTGCCGCTGCCCAGCCACCGAATTAGGCCCCGTAGAGGCAATTTGATCGAGGTAAAACAGCATGGAAGGGTGGGTAACGGCGGCCTTGAGCAACTCGGAAAACTGCCCCGAAATATGGGGCCGAATGGCCTCTTCCAGATAGGCCCCGAGCATATAATCCTCATTCGCCCGCTTAGGAGAAACCGTGAAATGATCAAGCCAAAAGGCAAATAGCCGCTCGCGAAAGCCGCGCGGGTTTTGCACCATGCGGGCCAAGTTGCGCATAGCATCTGTGGCCGCATGCCGCCGGAGCCGCCGCTGCACTTGCTTAATAGTATCAGCATCGCCCCCCATAGATTGCCGCAATTCCCGAAATTTTCGCAGCTCCGCAAAACGCGCCTCGGTGCTTTCTACAGGCACCAGAGCATCAAGCGGGTCTGTGCCCGTAAGTTGTTCAAGCAACCCGCCCTGAAAGCGGGTCTCATCCGGCCTTATGCCGTATTCAAACCGGGCAGCTTGAATTATTTCTGATCGTGTCAGCATCAATTCCTCCTTGCGTTACATCTCTTAACGCACACCCGCCGCACTTCCGTCGAAACTATTTAAAAAACATCTTCGGGCAGCACGCCCCAAATGCCGGTTTTGGGTAGCCAGCCTGTAAGCCCTTCTATGCTGGCTTCGCACCAGTTGGGTTGGCAGCCGCCAAGCCGCAAAACCACACCAGCCTCTAAGCGCGCAAGTTTTCGCGCTGAATTGGAAGGGGTTTCCCGAAGCGCCAGCAGGTCTTCTTGCACCAATATAGTTCGGCGCTGGCTTAAAAGCTTGGTGTGCACCCAGCCGCCTTCGCCGTCTACGTCCTCAATCCGAAACCATTGCTGATATTCGGCCAGCACAACAAGCGGCGTGCCACGGTGGCGCAAAACCCAATCCACCTGATTGCTGGTCGATGGCCCGCGCCGCACATTGGCAGAGCTACTTTTCATAGAGACAAAACGCGGGGTCGGCAGGCCCGTGACCTGCCCTTCGCTGGCCTGTTGCGCCGTGGCGAAACTGGCGATAACCAGCGCAGCGACAACACTTACAATTCCAAAACACTTCACCCTGCCTGCCTCATTTTTACCCGTGCGAAATAATATTTCCCTTTGGGGGTTTTCCTGCCATTATAGCGCCAAGTCAGTGCAAAAAGGAAGATTTGATATGGCCCTCAAAACCGCAGGCAATGCGCCGCTTAAAGTGGTAGTTACGCGGCAGCTCCCGGAACCGGTTGAAACACGGCTGAGCGAGTTGTTTAACGTTGAACTAAACAGCGCAAGCCCAATGAACGAAGAGGCGCTCGCAGGCGCCATGGCCCGTGCCGATGTGCTTGTGACCACCATTGGGGACCACATAAACCAGCGCCTACTCGCTAAAGCTGGTGAAAACTTACGCCTCATTGCCAATTATGGCGCGGGGTTTGACCATATCGACGTGCAAACCGCACTGCAACGCGGAATCATGATTTCGAACACGCCCGGTGTCTTAACCGATGATACAGCCGATATGACCATGGCCATGATTCTGGCCGTGCCGCGACGCTTGCGCGAAGGCACCATGTTGATGCAGCAGGGCGAATGGGAAGGCTGGTCTCCCACCGCGCTGATGGGGCACCGAATTGGCGGAAAAAGGCTCGGGATTTTGGGTATGGGCCGCATTGGCCAAGCTGTGGCGCGGCGCGCGGCGGCTTTTGGGCTGCAAGTGCATTATCACAACCGAAAGCGCCTGCATCTTGATACCGAATCCGATCTGCAAGCGACCTATTGGGAAAGCCTCGACCAAATGCTGGCGCGGGTTGATATTTTGAGCATTCACTGTCCGCATACCCCCGGAACCTTCCACCTGCTTAATGCGCGCAGGTTGAAATTAATGAAGCCGAGCGCTTACATTATCAACACCGCGCGTGGCGAGATTGTTGATGAAAACGCGCTAACAAGAATGCTGCGCGCAGGCGAAATAGCGGGCGCGGGGCTGGATGTTTTTGAGAATGGCAACCAGATTAACCCGCGCTTAAAGGGGCTGGATAACGTGCTGCTCTTGCCGCATATGGGGTCTGCCACCGTGGAAGGGCGGTTGGAGATGGGCGAAAAAGTTATTATAAATATCAAGACCTTCGCTGATGGTCACCGTCCACCAGACCTTGTTGTGCCGGCCATGCTCTAGCGCGGTAGCCGCGCCTGCGGCTCGGTAGGGGGCCAGCCCCCTCGCTGCGCTCACCCCCGGGATATTTGATCAATTTGGAATTATGGAACGCCGCAGATCGGGCAATCTGTGCGCGGCGATGTTTTAAGCTTCCTAGTTTCTCCATACAGGGAATCATAGATCAATATTTCACCGCGCAATACCTGCCCCGCCCCCGTAATGAGCTTAATGGCTTCGCCCGCCATCATAGACCCCATCACGCCAGCCAAAGCGCCCATTACGCCCGCCTGCGCGCAATTTGGCGCCAGCCCTTCTGCTGGCGCTTGCGGGAATACGCATTGGTAACACGGCCCGCCATTGGCTGGGTCATAAACGCTTATTTGCCCTTCCCATTGGCTCATGGCTGCCGATATTAGCGGGGTTTTGGCGCGTACACAGGCCGCATTAATCAGATACCGTGTTGCGAAATTATCAGTGCCGTCAAGCACTAGATCATAGCGCGCGATCAGCTCGTCTACATTGGCTTCTTCAAGCCGAATGTTGTGCGGCACGACGGAGATATTCGGATTTACCCGCGCAAGTGCACGCACCGCGCTAGACGTTTTTGCTTCCCCCACGGCATTGGTTTCATGCAAAACCTGCCGCTGTAGGTTTGACAAGCTGACCTCATCATCATCTACAATGCCTAGTGTACCCACACCCGCTGCCGCCAAATAAAGCAGGGCGGGGCTGCCTAAACCACCGGCACCAATGCAAAGTAGTTTAGCGTTTAATAATTTGTTCTGCCCCGGCCCCCCGATCTCTCGCAAAACGATGTGCCGCGCGTAGCGCTCTATCTCATCAGGAGTCATGCCGCGCATCCGCCTTTGTTTTTATCCATCGCACCAGCATCCCGTATCCAAAAACCGGAATCGCAATTGCCAGCGCCCATTTCCACCAATGCAGGCCCTCAACAATACGAACCCGAAACATATGTGTTTCGGGTAGCAATAAAGCCGCGGCAACTACCAATATTGAAAGCAATAACAGAGCTTTATATGCCATTCTGGGGCCATTAAGTGCCCACACATAACCACATGACACCCCAAATACCAAGGCCACGGTCCACATTCCGCCACTGTAAAGAATAGCCATTAAACCCCGTCAAACAGACCCGATGAAAGGTAGCGCTCCGCAAAACTCGGGATAATCACAACGATCCGTTTGCCTTCCATCTCATCCCGCAACCCGATTTCTACCGCCGCCGCCAAAGCCGCACCCGATGAGATCCCGACAGGAACGCCTTCGACTTCAGCTAGCGCGCGCGCCATGTCAAAAGAGGTCTCGTTTCCTATTGTTAAGATCTCGTCAATGAGCGCATCATCGAGCGTAATCGGGTTAAACCCCGCCCCTATCCCCTGAATGGAATGCGGGCCAGCATTGCCGCCCGAAAGCACCGCCGAATCCTCCGGCTCAATGGCCACAACATGCACATTTGGGTTCTTTGCCTTTAGCACGCGCGCCACACCCGTTAGCGTCCCGCCGGTGCCAACGCCCGAAATCAAAACATCCACCCTGCCCTCGCAATCTTCCCAAATCTCTCGGCCCGTTGTTTGTTCGTGAATGTCCGGATTGGCCATGTTTTCAAACTGTTGCGGAATAATCGACCCTTCGATCTCTTTTGCCAATTCATCAGCACGCGCAATGGCACCCTTCATGCCCAGCGCCGCATCTGTTAGCTCCAGCTCGGCCCCCAAAAGGGCCAACATTTGCCGCCGTTCAACAGACATGCTCTCGGGCATCGTCAAAATAAGCCGATAGCCCCGTGCCGCACATACAAAAGCCAGCGCAATGCCTGTATTGCCCGACGTTGGCTCTATCAATACACCACCCGGCTTCAAGGCCCCACTTTCCTCCAGCGCATCCACCATCGCCACCCCGATCCGGTCTTTCACAGAGCCGAGCGGGTTGAAAAACTCCAATTTCCCGCAAATCTCTGCGTCCACGTTCATAGCCGCCGCAAAGCGCGAAAACTTAACAAGGGGTGTGCCACCATAGGTTTCAGTAATGTCGTTGTATATCAGCCCTCTAGCTCTATTTCTCATCACATACTCCCTAAATTACGAAATCAAGGCCCGCATTTTCAGCGCGCCCCACGCCGGTAGATTCGGCCTGTTGGCATAAGTCTTCGAGTGTTATTTTGTCTAATTTTTGCAGCATATCACTATGAAATTCGGCCCAAATCGGCTGAATCACCTTTTCCCCCAATTCAGAAATCGAGTCCATCTTATCATCTTCATTTTCGAGGTCTTCGATCACACGCAGCACATCGCCCAGCGTTATGCGCCGCCGCTCTCGCGCTAGCGTATAGCCCCCTTTTGGCCCTCGCACGCCCTTCAAAATTCCACGCTTTACCAGAAATTGCAGTACCTGTTCCAAATAGCGGCTCTGAATCCCTTGCCGCTCGGTAATATCCTTTGATTGCACAGGTTTTGGGCGGGCATTAAAGGCCACATCCAAAACCGCTTCCAGCGCAAGGCTGGATTTTTTTGATAATAAATACATCTAGTTTCCCGTTGAACCAAACCCGCCAACACCTCGGCGAGTCTCTTCTAATTCTTCCACATTAATCCATGTGCAGCGCGTAACGGGGGCCAATACCATTTGTGCAATCCGCTCGCCATGTCGCAACTCAAAATCACTTTCACCCAAGTTAATAAGGACGACACCAACTTCGCCTCGATAATCCGAATCAATGGTCCCAGGCGCATTCACCATTGTTATGCCATGCTTTAACGCCAACCCAGAGCGTGGCCTGATCTGCATTTCGAAACCGTGCGGAATCTCTATTGCTAGTCCCGTCGGTACCAAAAACCGCTGCATTGGTTTAAAGGTAAATGACCCGCCCTCAACAAAAGCTCGGATATCCATTCCCGCAGCCCCATCGCTTTCGTATTGCGGCAATGGCCAGTCGATTTCACGCACATGTTTCACTTTTACAAAGCTCATGTCAGTGCCTCAGAAATCCGTAACGCCAAAGCTTCAGCCACTTGTTTTTTGCTCATCCAAGGCCACTTTTCAGCCCCCTTTTCACTTATTAAAACCACTTGGTTATCTGGCCCGCCCATCACGGCACGTTCGCCGCCTACATCATTTGCCAAAATCCAATCGCATCCTTTGCGCAACCGCTTCGCTGTGGCATTTTCAATCACATCATTTGTTTCTGCTGCAAACCCGATCACCAGCGATGGCCGCCCCGTGCTTCGCTGTGAGACAGTCGCCAAAATGTCAGGGTTTTCAATCAGTTCTAGCTCTGGAAAGGCCCTACCCGCTGATTTCTTCATCTTACTTTCGCTCGTATTGGCAACGCGCCAATCAGCCACCGCCGCCGCAAAAATTGCCACGTCCTGCTTGCCTGCGGCCTCCACCGCCGCTGCCATTTCAAGCGCCGTTTCAACCTCAATCACATTAGCCCCTTCTGGCCGCGCGGCCTCAGCCGGCCCCGTCACAAAGTCCACTTCGGCACCCAGCGCCACCAACGCCCGTGCAATTTCAGCGCCCTGCAAACCGGAAGAGCGGTTTGCAATATAGCGCACCGGGTCAATTGGTTCATGTGTCGGGCCAGAAGTTACCAAAATTCGTTTACCCCTTAACGGCCCCTCAGAAAACCGTGCTTCAATAGCTGCCAAAATCGCATCCGGCTCGGCCATCCGGCCATACCCGAACTCGCCGCAAGCCATATCCCCTTCATCAGGGCCAACAAACGCACAGCCATCTTCGCGCAACGTCGCCACATTGCGCGTGGTTGCGGCGTTCCCCCACATGGCAACATTCATCGCAGGTGCCAGCAAAACCTGTTTATTACGTGCAATCAACAAGGTAGACGCCATATCATTGGCCAATCCGTTCGCCATTTTAGCTATCAGATCAGCCGTCGCAGGCGCAACAACTACTATATCCGCATCGCGCGTTAGCTGGATATGCCCCATTTCGGCTTCATCTTCGAGGTTAAACAGCGCGCTGCGAACAGGCACGCCTGCAAGAGCAGACACGCTCAGCGGTGTTACAAATTCCTCAGCCGCTTTTGTCATTACCGGCACCACTTTCGCGCCCGACTTCCCCAAAAGCCGGATCAATTCCAGCACTTTATAAGCCGCGATACCGCCGCCAATAATCAGCAAAATGTTTTTACCTGCCAGCATGGCACCCCACATTGTTTTACTCGTTCAGAGCGTAGATACTTTTTCTTCACATAACAAGTTTTCCCCCCAAACTTTATGTGATACTTTGGTAAAAACCAAACTACAGGTAAAAATGCACAACCTTACCCTAATTCTCGGCGGCGCCAGCAGCGGAAAATCCGCCTATGCTGAACGCTTGGCCCTTGCCGCTGGCCTCACGCCGGTTTACCTCGCGACGGCACAGGCACATGACGGAGAAATGTCCGATAAAATCATGCGCCACCAAGCCCGCCGCGGCCCAAATTGGCATCTTATTGAGGCCCCGTTGACCCTTTCAAATGCCCTACAATCGGTCACATCCAGCCAAATAGTTTTGCTAGACTGCCTGACTCTTTGGCTTTCTAACCATCTGGAATTAAACCATAATATAGTAGATCAAACAAAATCACTCCTGTCTGCCATTCAAAAATGCAATGCCCATGTAATCGCTGTTTCCAATGAGCTTGGCCTCGGCCTTGTGCCGGCTACCCCTCTTGGGCGCAGCTTCCGCGATGCTCAAGGTCTTCTTAACCAGCGCTTTGCCGAAGCCGCCGATACTGTCACTTTTGTTGCCGCCGGCTTACCGCTTTCCTTGAAGGCTCCAACATGACAACCTCATACTGGTTTGTCCGCCATGGCCCGACCCACGCCAAAGGGTTTTGTGGTCATACAGACCTTCCGGCAGATCTTTCGGACACCGGTCAAATCGCACGGCTCAAATCCTATCTGCCGACCGACGCAAAAATCCTGTCTTCTGATCTGAGCCGCACGCGTGAAACCGCACGCGCCATTTATAATAACCAAAACTGGCTGCCTGAAGCTCCGGAATTTAGGGAAATGCATTTTGGAGATTGGGAAGGAAAAGACTTCGCCGCCGTCGAAAAATCTGACCCCACGCTTTGGCGGGCCTTCTGGGAAACGCCGGGCCGTGCTGCCCCGCCAAATGGCGAAAGCTGGCAGCAACTCAGTGATCGGGTTGAAGCGGCCCTATCAAAGCTCCACCAATCTGGGCCGCAAGGTAATATTATCATATCTGCTCATTTTGCGGTCATTCTCGCGGCCTTACAACTCGCTACGGGCATGCCAGCCGCTGCGGTTTTTTCGTTTAAAATCGACAATTATTCGCTAACACGGCTCGATTACTTGCACAAATCGAACAATTGGCGTGTTATGGGTGTGAATATCCTTACCTAGCTTATTCAAGCCCGCTCAAGGCCAAGACTGTGAGCTCTCGCAACAGTTTTCGCTTGATTGCACGTTCATAATCGGCGTATCCGGCGGCCATTTCCACAAAGCTTCCCACACCATATATCACCTCTTGCTGGTAATACTGGCGCAAATCGTTATCGCCTTCAGTCGACACAACCAAGCCATTCACAGTTATATTTGAGAAGTCAAAATTCAGAAACGCCTGCTTAGGGCGATATCCGGTGTTGTTAACCCCATCGCCAGAAATGTCCAAGGTTTGGCGCCAGCAGTTTGGGCTAACCGCCATTTGCGCGGCACCAAATCCAAGCGCATTACCCAAAGCCGTTGGCGCATTTGAGGCACTGCGCCCGTGAGTATTCAGCACCGCAATCGCGAGGTTCACCTCATCATGGCTAGCCATTTCTACCCAAGGCAAAATCACGGTTTGATGCGCCTGCCCGCTCCACTCATAAACCATAAGCGCCACATGCCCGCCGCCATCGCCGATGAGCGCACGCCGCACGCGGGGGTCATCCAATGCGCCCGCAAGCCCGGCCATTTGTAACTTGTATTCGACCGCATCCACGGAGGAGGACACATCCAGCCCGAGCGCCAAAGCATGGCGGCATTCTGCCAGCGCAGGCCCCGCGAAAAGCGTAAACGCAAGGGCGCTGGCTCTAATCATCCATTTTCAAAGCACTGATAAATGCGGATTGCGGGATACTGACCCGGCCAAATTCCCGCATCTTTTTCTTACCTTTTTTCTGCTTGTCCAACAGCTTACGCTTCCGCGTGGCATCCCCGCCGTAACACTTCGCCGTCACGTCTTTACGCAGCGCCGAGATGGTTTCGCGCGCAATAACCCGCCCGCCAATCGCCGCTTGAATCGGAATTTTAAACATGTGTTGCGGAATAAGCTCTTTCAGCTTGGCACACATCGCCCGCCCCCGCGCCTCGGCCCGCGCGCGGTGCACCATCGTGCTCAGCGCATCTACCGGCTCGTCATTCACCAAAATCTGCATTTTCACCAGCTGGTCTTCGGCATAGCCTTCCATGCTGTAGTCAAAGCTCGCATAGCCTTTGGTGACCGACTTCAGCCGATCATAAAAATCAAACACCACTTCGTTTAACGGTAAATCATATACAACCATCGCCCGCGTGCCCGCATAGGTCAGGTCTATCTGAATGCCGCGCCTGTCTTGGCACAGCTTCAGCACGTCGCCCAAATACTCATCCGGCACCAAAATCGTAGCTTTGATTCGCGGTTCCTCAATGTGGTCTACCAGCGTTAGGTCCGGCATGTCGGCGGGGTTATGCAGCTCCACAACCGTGCCATCGCGCAAATATACCTTATAAATCACCGAGGGCGCCGTGGTGATCAGGTCAATATCGTATTCCCGCTCCAAACGGTCACGAATCACCTCAAGGTGCAGCAGCCCAAGGAAGCCACAGCGGAAACCAAAACCCAGCGCCGCCGAGCTTTCGGTTTCATAAGAGAAAGACGCATCATTCAGCGCCAGTTTTTCAATACTCTCCCGCAGGTCCTCAAACAGGGCCGTATCCACAGGAAACAAGCCACAAAAAACAACGGGTTGCGCAGGCTTAAAGCCGGGCAAGGCCACTTCAACGCCGTTTTTATCACTGGTTATCGTATCGCCCACGCGGGTATCACGCACCTGCTTAATGCTGGCCGTAAGGAACCCCATTTCCCCAGGGCCAAGCTTATCAATCGGCTGCATTTCGGGCTTAAACACGCCAACGCGGTCCACCGGATAGGTCGCATTCGTGGCGATCATCCGGATTTTATCGCCCTTCCTAAGCACGCCATCAATCACGCGCACCAGCACGACCACACCCAAATAGGGGTCATACCAGCTATCCACCAGCATGGCTTTTAGTGGCGCATTCGCGTCACCCTCAGGCGCCGGAAGCCGCGTCACAATCGCTTCCAGCACGTCAGGGATCCCAATGCCGGTCTTGGCCGAAATCATCACCGCGTCCGAGGCATCAATCCCGATCACATCTTCAATCTGCTCACATACCCGCTCCGGCTCGGCGGCTGGCAGGTCTATCTTGTTGAGCACCGGAATGATCTCGTGATCCGCCTCAATCGCCTGATACACATTCGCCAGCGTCTGGGCCTCCACGCCCTGCGCCGCATCCACTACCAAAAGCGACCCCTCAACCGCCCGCATACTGCGGCTAACTTCATAGGCAAAATCCACGTGGCCGGGGGTGTCGATCAGATTAAGCACATACGTCTCGCCATCATTGGCCTTATACTCGATCCGCACCGTGTTGGCCTTAATGGTAATCCCGCGCTCACGCTCGATGTCCATACTGTCCAACAGCT
>WTAL01000269.1 GCA_013139635.1 Paracoccaceae bacterium | reverse complement strand
CTGGACAAAGTGAATGGCGTCCAGCCCGAAAGACCCGCCGTCATGGGCCCGAATTTCACCACCGGCAAAAAACACCCGATTGTTGTTTTTACCCGCAAGGCAATTTACCACCGCCAGGGAGTTGGTCACAATAAACAGGTCATGATGGTTGGTGAGAGCCTCGGCCACGTAGGCCGTTGTGGACGCGATGTCGAGAAACAGAGAATCCCCGTCTTTGATCATTTGCGCCACTTTGTAAGCCAACACCTTCTTAACTGTGGCGTTCTCGTCCATACGCGCCTGAAACGGCTGCTCTGCGTGCAACATGGTTTCCGTTAATATAACGCCGCCATGGTTTTTTTCAGCCAGCCCTTTGGCCTCCAGTGATTTGATGTTCCGCCGAATAGTTTCGTCAGACACATCCAGCCGCTGCGCCAAATATGTGATTCGGCTTGAGCCGCCCGCAAGGCGAAGCTCGCGCAAAATCTCTTGTTCGCGTTGGCTGGCATTGATGTTCATAAAGCGGTAATCCTTGCTTATTTCCCTTATACAGCAACACAACTCTCGATTTGTCCACATATTTTGTGCTTTTTGTTGACTTTTACGGTTAATACGTCAGGGTTTACCCATCGGCGGGGCTTCTCGCCCAAACTTGCTAGCTATGGAGAACTGAATATGACAACCGCTTTTTCAAGATCCCTCATCGGCGCGGCCACCGCCGCCGTGCTTTCAACCGCCGCGATGGCGCAGGTTGAAAGCACTGATCCGATCAAGCTCACGCTGCATGATTGGTCTGGCCAGCTGATAAATACCCAAATTATGGGCAGCATTCTGGAGGAAGCCGGCTATAACATTGAGTATGTGCAGGCTGACTATATTGCGCAGTTTGCCGGCCTAAAAACCGGAGATCTTTCGCTCGCGATGGAGATTTGGGCGACCACCGGACAAGAGGCCCTAGACGAGGCCGTGGCCAGCGGCAATGTAGTGAACGCAGGCGAAACCGGCCTGAATGCGATCGAGGAATGGTGGTATCCGCTTTATATGAAAGAGCGCTGCCCCGGCCTGCCGGATTGGACCGCGCTGCAAAATTGCGCCGAGGCTTTTGCTACCGCCGAAACCGCGCCAAAAGGCCGCTATGTAGGCGGGCCGGTTACGTGGGGCGGGTTTGACGAGGAGCGGGTTGAGGCGCTAGGCCTTGATTTTGAGGTTGTGCACGCGGGCACTGATGCCGCGCTTTTTGCCGAGCTTGAATCAGCTTATCAGCGCGAGGCGCCGGTGATTTTGTGGGTCTATGTGCCCCACTGGGCGCCTGCCAAATATGAAGGCGAATTCGTGGAATTTCCGCCATATTCAGCTGAGTGCTACAACGACCCTTCTGTCGGCCTAAACCCAAATGCGGCCTATGATTGCGGTAAGCCCCGCGGGCCTATCTGGAAAGCAGCTTGGGCTGGCTTTGAAGACAAATGGCCCGGCGCGTTTTCAGCGGTGCAGGCCTATACCCTGACCAACGCAGAAATGAGCGCCATGGTGGCGGCTGTTGACCTCGACGGCCAGAGCATTGACGATGTGGTGAATGCGTGGATGGACGATAACGAGGCCCGCTGGATGGGTTGGATCGGCCAGTAAACGAAAATATTGTCGGGGCGGCTTTTGCGGCCCCGACCTCCTATATTTTAAGGTCGGACACTTATGGCTGAGAATATTAAGCTGGCTTGCCGCAATGTCTGGAAGCTTTACGGGCCTGGGGCAGTTGCTTTCCTGAAAGCCAACCCTGATGCCGACCTAGAGCAGGTTAAAAACGCAGGCTTTGTGCCAGCGGTGCGCGGTGCCAATGTGGACGTGCGGGACGGCGAGATCTTTGTGATTATGGGCCTGTCTGGCTCTGGCAAGTCAACACTGGTGCGCTGTATGTCTCGGCTGATTGAACCAACTGCGGGCGAGCTGTTTTTTGAAGGGCAAGACCTGCGCAAGGCCTCCGAAAAAACCCTGATAGATATTCGCCGCCATAAAATGGGTATGGTTTTTCAGCATTTTGCCCTGCTGCCGCACCTAACGGTGCTGGAAAATGTGGCCTTTCCGCTGACCATTCAGGGCCAAGCAAAGCCCGCAGCGGCGGCGCGAGCAGCTGAAGTGATTGAATTGGTCGGCCTTGGCGGGCGTGAAAATTACTACCCGCGCGAGCTTTCAGGCGGGCAGCAGCAGCGGGTTGGCATTGCCCGCTCATTGGCGGTAGAGCCGGAACTGTGGTTCCTAGACGAGCCATTTTCGGCGCTAGACCCGCTCATCCGCCGTGAAATGCAGGACGAATTTTTACGCCTGCAAGGCATGTTGAAAAAGACGATTGTATTTATAACCCATGATTTTGACGAGGCCATTCGACTGGCCGACCGCATTGCGATTATGAAAGACGGGGCGATTATTCAGGTGGCCGCGCCTGAGGAGCTGGTGATGAACCCAGCCTCGGATTATGTGGAGGAATTCACAAAGCACGTGCCGCGAGACAAGGTGATCTCGGTGGGGGCGGTTATGAAAGAAGGGGCTACGGGCGAAGGCGCGGGGCTGTCGATGGACAGTAAAATAGCAGATATCGCGGAAGCGGTTGTATCGGCAGAGGTTCCACAAAAGGTGGTGGACGCCGCGGGGAAAGCCGTGGGCGCGATCGACCGTGAAACCGTGATTGACATCCTGATTGGGCGCGTGCGCTGATATGGCTTGGGTGCTTAAAAAATCAACGCTGATATTTTTGGCGCTTTTTGTCGCCACTTGGGTGCTGGCCAAATTTGGCAACACATGGCTTGAGGCCCCGGGCCTCGCATGGGCCATAGAGTATCCAAAAACATGGGTTTTACCGCTAAAAGACTACGTGTCTGCCGCCATGAAATGGCTGGTCGAAGACGCAAGTTTCGGGCTGTTTACCTTCACCGAATTCACCCGCGCTATCGCGTGGCTCATTGAGCAACCCTACGAATTTGTGCGCGCCGTGCTGGCCAC
>WTAL01000019.1 GCA_013139635.1 Paracoccaceae bacterium | reverse complement strand
GTGCAAACCATCGGCAGGGCGGCGCGCAATGAAGATGGCCGCGTAATAATGTATGCCGACCGGATCACCGGCAGCATGGAGCGCGCCATGGGTGAAACCGAGCGCCGCCGCGAAAAGCAGCATGCCTATAACCTAAAACACGGTATCACCCCGCAGACGATCCGCAAAAATGTGGAGGACGTACTGGAAGGCCTGTTTAACGCCGACACCGACCAAAGCCGCGTCACCACCAAGATTGATAAAAAAGCTTACGGCGCCAACCTGAAGGTCCATCTTGAGGCCATGCGCACCCAAATGCGCAAACACGCCGAGAACCTGGAGTTTGAAGACGCCGCCCGCCTGCGCGACGAAGTGCAACGGCTGGAAGCGGTAGAGCTGGCCGTGGCCGATGACCCACTGGCGCGACAAAGCGCGATAGCGGCGGCCAGCGAAGGACGGTCTACGGCTGGCAGGGCGGGGACGGTTGTGGTGAAGGGAAAAAGCAAGAGGCGGCGGTGATGGAGTAATTGTGTTGCCTTTCCTGGATTAGCCGTTAGGTTGAGTTAGCCAAATGTAACGATTTTTTAAATGGAGACTGCCTAAATGCCCCTCACATTTTTTTGGAAAAAAGTTTTAGCCGCGCTCAACTCCCCATTGGGGTTTCTAACCACTATGGCGGGTTTTCTTCAGGCTCTCAATATTCTAAGCGTATCGGCTTCAGCGGGTATTAACTTTAGGGGAATACTTCCTATACTGGATGTATTTAGCGATGCAAAAAATATCCTTTTTTACTTTCTCCAACCAATTATCGATTTCTTTTATTTGCCATTCCCAGATTTTGAACTGGTAGACCCTTGGCGTGATGTTTTTGTTTTCATTATTCTTTATGTCAGTATTCAGTCTTCTGACGCACTTCGGCTTGGAAAGAAAGACTGGAAATATCGCAACAAAGGAATTCGCGCTGTAGATTTCCTTTTTAGAATATCGGTAGCTTTTGCAGCAAACTATTGGAGATTCATCGTTTACTTCATCAGGTTGAGCGGTGGTTTTGCCGGGGCGATGATTGCATGCTCAATAGTATCATATCCCAATTATTTTGATTGGATTAACACACTTGAAAAAGTGCTGTTTGGGACAATGGTTGGCTTAACCATTCACAGATTGGTGTTTGCTTTGCAATTCGCCGCCGACCGATGGAGCCAAGGTGAAAATTTTTGGGTTGAGCTTGGAACCAGATTAAAGACTCTTTACTTGTTTTTGCTTGGTGTGCTGGCCACAATTGCATTGTGCTGGGTAGTATTTGACAGGTTGAAAGTGCCGTATGATAGCTACTGGACACTGATAATGCTCCTATTGCTGGTAGTTTCAAAAATTACAATGCATATGGCGATTGTGGTTAGGCAGGTTTCAGTAAAAACAGTGCGAAACCATTGGAACAGCATACCGAACGGCAAACAAGGTAAAAAACCGGGGTATAAAACATACGTTTGTCTGAAAGTGTCTGGTTCAAAACGAAAGTTCTTAGTTTTTGACCCGACAATGGGGAATGCTATCGTTAGTAGGTATCTGTTTTTGCTTGTTATCGAGGCATTGGGGCTTGGTACTGTCTTGGACTCGTTCGAAATTTTACTAGGCTAGATTGGTTAGAACCTATTACTATAAATGTGGAATGCAATTTATTGTTGCTTGCATCCATGTATGCGTGCAACAATTAAGGAAATATTTCAATAAATGATGAACAGGAAAAACTCGTGAAATCACCTTCAAGGCGTAACTTCCTGAAATTTGGACTTTGGTCGGCAGGAGCCGTTGGTACAGGAATGGCGAGCGCTTCTAGTGGCATATTTAACGTCGCCAAAGATTTGATACTTCCCAAACAACAAAATATCACCGACCTACTGACCACCTTCCTCGGACCTAATCTGCCGGAGATTAGCGTTGGGAATTATAATATGGCGCGGGTTTCGGAAGGCAAATCTGCCAAACCAAGCCATTACATCAACATGTCGGCAAGCCGTCTTGTGAGCGCTTTATCAAAAGCGCACCCAGAGGTAGAGCTGCGGACCAGTGCGGATTACGATTCCAAGCAGTATAAAGAACTGACCGATGTTGTTGTGCTTGGCGGACCGATATCAAACCCGGACCTCGCACACCTGCTAGGCTATGATCTGAGCGTGGAAGACCGGCTTCGGCCCGGCGTTTTTCTTCCAAGGGCTGACCCGAAAAAATTCAAGCTGCGTTGGGAAATGCTCCACGGCGAAACCACGTTGGGCGAATTTGATGGCAAAATTCGGAATGCCATTCGGTTTGAAAACTATCAAGAGGTGGAGCGCGCACGCTATGCAATTCATGACCGAAAAACCGGCGAATTGTATTATAGCTCCGTTGCAAAAGGTGGTGGCCGTTTAGAACAAGGATACCTTCAAATTGTCCAGCTTCAGCATCCGCTGGGTTATCGCCAGACCTTTATTTGGGGCTTGCACGGCCCCAGCCTGCTTGGGTTTGTAGGAGACGAAAAGGAACTTCGGGTAGGTTTGGATATGATTGTCAGTAGAACCGAGGGTTTGGGAAGTTTTCAGGCTTTAATTCCTGTCGAAGTGAAGCATGAAAAAACGGAGCGCGGGATGGTAACCCTTGCCTTTCCTGATTGGTCAAAAATCGAGATCGAGCCTTTGGAGCAACTGTTGTAGGCATGCGAGTAGCGTACAGCAAGCGTAGAGTGGGTGCTAGCACTCCTACTCCTTGAACCCAAATGCTTTACTTCCCCGCCACATTCCACAACCACGGGGCCACCCATGCATATCCTTAAATCCAGCATCGCCCTCGTGCTTCTCCTCTCGGCTTGTGAGGCCCTCCCCATAGGCGGTGCGCAGCCGTTGCTTACGTCCTCCGCGCCAGCGCCCATTGCCAATAGTGCACTCACGAGCAGCAGCCAGTCGCTCTCGACCATAGAGACCAACCCCGACCGCCAGCCCCAGCCGCGCAGCGCTGCCGAGGTGGCTTTTATGAAGGCCCAGCTCAACGCCATCCAGCCGCGCTCCATCGCGGAAGACCGTGAGTATTGCGGCTATCTTGGCCGGCTGCCCAACGGTGATTTTGCAATTTCCGGGCCCAAGCGCGGCCAACCAGCGGGCTGCACGCCCAACAACCCACCCGCCAATATGCGGGTCATCGCCTCTTACCACACCCACGCCGCCTATGCCCCGCGCTATGATAGCGAAGTGCCCTCTTCCACCGACCTTGAGGGCGATATTACCGAGGGTATTAACGGCTATGTGTCCACCCCCGGCGGGCGGTTGTGGTTTACCGATGGTGCCGCCCAGAGCACCACCCAAATTTGCGGCATTGGTTGCTTGGCTGCCGACCCACGTTTCAGGCCAGAGCCAAACCCCGTGAAGCAAAGCTATTCACTGGCGGCCCTGCGGCAGCGGCAAAACTAACCTGAGCGCTGCTCTAGAATTCAACGCCTTCCTGTGCCTTGATCCCAGACCGGAACGGATGCTTGAGCAGTTCCATTTCGGTGGCCAGATCCGCGATCTCTAAAAGCTCGGGCTTGGCATTGCGACCTGTAAGCACCACATGGGTCATCTCAGGCTTTTCTTCGGTCAAAAACCGCACAACTTCGGCGATATCAAGATAATCATAGCGTAGCGCGATGTTGATTTCGTCGAGCAACACCATCTGGTTTTTCTCGTCCAAAATCAGCTCTTTAGCCTTTTCCCACGCGGCCTGCGCCATTTCGATATCACGGGATTTATCCTGTGTTTCCCAGGTAAAGCCCTCTCCCATCGCATAAAACGGGCAAATATCAGCAAACTGCTCTGTGATCAGTTTTTTCTCGCCGCTCTCCATGCCGCCTTTAATAAACTGCACCACGGCGCAAGGCCGCCCCCATGCGATATGCCGAAAAATCATGCCAAACGCCGCCGAGGACTTCCCTTTGCCTTTGCCCGTATGCACAATCACCAAGCCCTTGGCGTCGGTTTTGGTCGCCATAATCTTATCGCGCGCGGCTTTCTTTTTAGCCATTTTCTTGTTGTGCCGTTCAAAATCTTCGGTATTTGCCATTTCGCGCGCCTTTGGTTAGGAGAATGTAACGCATCATATAAGGAACACCCCGATGGACGCAATGGACTGCAACGGCAATGAATTGGCCGATGGCGACAGTGTAATGGTTAACAAAGACCTGAAGGTGAAGGGGATGAGCAAAACCCTGAAGCGGGGCAGTGTTATTAAGAGCATCCGCACGACGGGCAACCCCGAGCAGGTGGAGTGCCGTGTGGGCAAAGCCACTATCGTGCTTAAGACCCAGTTTTTGAAGAAGGCATAAAAAACCGGCAGAGCGTGGGCCCTGCCGGTTTTTTACGTTTTGCTTTACTTACTCAGCTGGCACAGCCACTTGCCGCGCTTCAGCGCCAAAATGCTTGCTGTTAAGCTTAAATAGCAGCCAGACCATGGCGAGCTGCGAGGCAATCGCCACGCCTGTCA
>WTAL01000080.1 GCA_013139635.1 Paracoccaceae bacterium | reverse complement strand
GCAAAAACCACAGCGCTGGCTGCGTGATGGTGATGTTTTGGAGCTCGGCATAGACGGGCTTGGTACGCAAAAAATGGAGGTTTCCTGTGGCTGATACACTGGTAATTGGCGGCGGCCCTGCGGGGCTGATGGCGGCAGAAATGCTGGCGGATGCAGGGCATTCGGTGGTGCTGGCCGAGGCCAAGCCGACCATGGGGCGCAAGCTGCTGATGGCCGGTAAATCGGGCCTGAATCTGACGAAAAACGAGGAATACGGGCCGTTTATGGCGGTTTATGGCAAGGCGCGCAGTTGGATGGTGCCGATGCTGGAAGAATTTAACCCAAGCGAGGTGCAGGAATGGGCCGAGGGGCTGGGGCAAAAGGTGTTTACTGGCTCAAGCGGGCGGGTGTTTCCGGAAGTCATGAAGTCTTCACCGCTTTTGCGGGCGTGGCTGGTGCGCCTAGTGGGCAAGGGCGTGCAGTTTAAAACTGGTTGGCGCTGGGTTGGTTTTGAAGATGGTGCGGTGTTTGAAACGCCTGAGGGGCGGCAGGTGGTGCAGGCGAAAGCGACGGTGCTAGCGCTGGGTGGGGCGAGCTGGGCGCGGCTTGGGTCTAACGGGGCATGGGCGGAGATTTTGGCGGAAAAGGGCGTGGAATTGGCGCCGTTTAAGCCTGCGAATATGGGGTTTGTGGTGGAGTGGTCCAAGCACATGGAACCGCATTTTGGGGCGCCGATAAAGCCCGTGCGGCTGAAGTTTGGTAAGGCGGAAACGCGTGGGGAATTTGTGATTTCACGCAAGGGCGTGGAGGGCGGCGCGGTTTATAACCTGTCGGCTGCGCTGCGGGATGGCATGACGTATGACGGTGTAGATATGCTGGTGGATTTGCTGCCGGACCTGCCGATGCCGATGGTTGCCGAAAAGGTGCGGCAGACGCGTGGCAAGGCGAGCCTCGGGAATTTTTTGCGGAAAACTGTGGGGATTACGGGGGCGAAAGCGGCGCTGTTTTTTGAGAATGAACAGGCGCGGCTGGTGGATAATCCGTTTGATTTGGCGGGGCTGCTAAAGGCGCTGCCAGTGCATTTGAAAGCGGCGCGCCCGATGGATGAAGCGATTTCAACGGCGGGCGGGGTGCCTTATGCGGCGATGGACGAGGGGCTTATGCTTGAGGCTTTGCCGGGGGTGTTTTGTGCTGGTGAGATGCTGGATTGGGAAGCGCCTACGGGCGGGTATTTGCTGAACGGGTGTTTGGCGACGGGGCGTGCGGCTGGGATTGCAGCCGCTAAGTTCGCTGGCTAGGCACCACAGCCCGCGCCGAGGAGGTGTCCCGAAGGGCCGCCGAGGAGGGGCGTTTTGACTCAAGTTCTGGTGGCGCGGTTCCTCGGGGAGCCTAAAGGCCCCCCTCGTCACCGCGTGCGGCGCCTTTGGCTTGCAGTGAGTATTTAGGGGAAGAATGAAGCTAGAGGGTTTCTTGCGCTTGTAGCGACATTTGATGGATTTCTTTATCACTGTCGGCGAACCATTTCAGTTCATCACGTAGGCTGACGACTGAGCCAATGATGATGAGGGCGGGGCCTTTGATGCCGGATTCAACCACGTTTTCTGCGATATTGCTGAGGTCTCCGGTGACGACGCGCTGGGAGGCGCGGGTGCCGTTATCGACCACAGCCGCTGGGGTGGCGGGGTCTAACCCCCGTTTTATGAATTGCTCGGAGAGGATGTCGACCGAGCCTAGGCCCATGTAAACCACTACGGTTTGGTCGGGGCGCACGAGGCGTTCCCAGTCTAAGTCTAGGATTCCATCGCGGCCATGGGCGGTGATGAGGACGCAGGATTGGGCGTGGTCGCGGTGGGTGAGGGGGATGCCTGCATAGGAGGCACAGCCGGAGGCGGCGGTGATGCCGGGGATGACTTGGAAGGGAATTTTGTGCTTGGCGAGGAGTTCTAGCTCTTCACCGCCGCGGCCAAAGATGAACGGGTCGCCGCCTTTTAGGCGCAGCACGCGTTTGCCTCGCTGGGCGAGTTCGACCATGAGTTCGGAGATTTCTTCTTGCACCATGGCGTGCTGCTGTGGGGCTTTGCCGACGTAAACCCGCTCGGCGTCTCGGCGCACGAGGGTCATTATTTCGTCTGATACGAGGCGGTCAAACAACACGACATCGGCGCGTTGCATGATGTGCAGGGCGCGGAAGGTGAGGAGGTCTGGGTCTCCGGGGCCAGCGCCGACGAGGAAAACTTCGCCGATTTGGGCGGATTTTGTGCCGGTGGCGGCAGCGTCGAGATCCTCAAGCAGGCGGGCCGAGGCCCGTTCTTCGTCGCCGGCGAGGAAGTGGTCACCTACTTGGCCCTCGATGGTGTTTTCCCAGAAGTGGCGGCGGGATTCGGTGGATTTTAGCTGGGCCATTACGCGGTCGCGGAAGGTGCCCACAAAAGCGGCGAGGCGGCCATAGGCGGCGGGGAGCATGACCTCTATACGGGCGCGCAGGATGCGGGCGATCACGGGGGCGTTGCCGCCCGACGAAATGGCGACGACGAGGGGGGAGCGGTCGACAATAGAGGGGGTGATGAAATCACAATATTTGGTGACGTCGGCGACGTTTACGAGGACTTTGGCGGCTTTGGCCATGTCGTAAAGGCGCTTGTCACGCGACTCAATCTCGGACGCGCCGTAGGCTACTACACAGTCTGCTACATCCGCTGGCTCGGGGGCGCGGAGGTGGTGGGTGACGCGGGGGTGGTCACGCAGGGTGCGGAACTCGTCGGACATATTGGGGCAGAAAACGTGCACATTTGCGCCCGCAGAAAGTGCGCGCTCAACGCGGCGGGCGGCGGCGGTGTTGCCGCCATCGACGAGGACTTTTTTGTCTTTGACGTCGAGGAATATAGGAAGATGGTCCATAGGTCAGCCTTGTTTTTTTGCCCAGTCGAGCATCTCTTGCCCGATGGCGAGGGCCTGCTCTGGCCCAATATCTATTGCGGTAATGCGGTGGCCTTCGCGCAGCGTTAGGCGCAAAAGGTGCATGCCGCTTTCATACTCATGATCGTGCAAACTTGCCTTCCTTGTATAAGGGAGGTCGTATTTGCCGATCAGGGTCATGTCCTCAATCCCCATAGTGGACACCCCGTGTAAAGGCTGCTTCTAGCCGCCACTCCCATTTTTTCGGGGTGTTTTTATAGTCTGGCTTTACGTCAAACTCGATAAACATTTCGCCTGATTCGCCCGCGTGGGCGACGAGGCGTTCTAGCTCGTCAAAATTGTCCACCTCGCGGTGGGCGATGATAAGATCACTTAGCTTAGCCATGATATTCTCCCTTATAATCTGTTGTTAAACCGGACGCGGTAGAGCATGCGCTGGCTGGCGCCGGTATCCGCTGACGGGTCAAACGCCGTGCGGTTATGCAGTGTGTTGTTGTTGAGTATACCCTGACCGGGCTGCATTGTAAGAGTGTGCAGATAGTCGCGCTCTGATTCCAGCAATTTTTGCAGCAGGGCAGCGGCTTTTTGGGTGGCCTCAGACTTCCAGCTTATCGAGCGGGTGCGGGCGGTGTAGCGCATGATGAGCTTTTCGTCTTCAATGAAAAACACAGGGCCGATACTGACGGGGCGGACGGAACCATCGGCCTCGGGGGATTCGGGGATGGTCATCGCGGCGGGGTCCATGAGTAGGGCCACGGCCTCGGGGGCGGCGTCTCGCAGCCTGATATAGGCGATCTCGTTGTCGATGATCTGGCTTTGGCCGCCGATATCAGCTTGGCGCACGCAGTGCAGCACGAAGGCGCGGATGGTGTCGGCTTCGCTGTTATAATAGCCATCGGTGTGCCAGTTCATCGCCTTGCGGGAATAGGGGATGAAGCCGCGCTGGTGCTCGGCCATGGAGACCTTGAGGGCGACCACGCCGTTATTACCGGCGGAGCGGTGGGCCTCGGCGATGCGGAGGCCAAAAGCATCAGTGAATTGGCGGAGCTGGGCGCCGACCTCGCCCTCGTCCGCGCTATAGTGCTCAGCCTGATAAATGGCGAAATTTGATTCGGAAACTTGGCGTAAAATCGCGTTTTTTTCTGATTCCGTTGGCTGCGACAGATCGACCACCTTTAGCACTTTGGCCGCCCCAGCGCGGGGGGTGACCGCCAATTTGCTGCGGCGCCACGCCGCATAAGCCGCTTCATTCGCTAAATCGAACGCGCCGGGATATTGCGACAAATCGACCGTGTTTTTTGTATTCGCTGTCATATTTTTCAACTATACTTGGGTTTCCCCAAGTGTATCCTTTGGTTTATCTTTGTATGCCCTGCTGGGCTTGATGTTTTGCTTTACATTCCATTATCGAAATATATAGATTTGATACAGGATCATGCAAATGGTTTCCGACACTGGCTATAGTTAACCTTATTACTAAGGATTGTGCTATAGCTGAGACAGGCGAGCAGCCGGTCAAGAGCTGCGGAGGCCAATGAAACAGAGATACGCTAGCGCAAGGGAGATATTGCAATGAAAGACGGCGAAAACACGAATGATGGTGACCAGAACGGTGTACACGCAACACCGATGCTCGACCAACTCGAAGATGGCCCTTGGCCTAGTTTTGTAACCGGCCTTAAGCGGCTGCGGGACACACAGGGTGCGGAATACGCGCCTATGATGAACGACCTGCTGGGCCAGCTAAACCATTCATATGAAACCCGTCGTGGCTATTGGAAGGGCGGCACGCTGTCTGTTCTTGGCTATGGTGGCGGCATCATCCCGCGCTTCTCTGAAGTGGCTGGCGATTATCCGGCGTCGAAAGAATTCCACACGCTGCGCATTATGCCGCCAGCGGGTAACCACTATACCACAGACCTGTTGCGCCAACTTTGCGACATCTGGGAAAAGCACGGCTCTGGCCTTATCGCTTTCCACGGCCAGTCTGGTGACATTATGTTCCAGGGTTGCACCTCGGAAAACGCGCAGAAGGCTTTTGACGAGCTGAATGAAATTGGCTTTGACCTTGGCGGCGCTGGCCCGGCACTCCGGACTGCGATGTCTTGCGTTGGCCATGCCCGTTGCGAGCAGAGCTGCTTTGACGGCGTGAAGGCCCACCGTGGTATCATCAACCGTTTGCTTGACGAAATGCACCGTCCTTCGATGCCTTATAAGTTCAAGTTCAAGTTCTCTGGTTGCGGTAATGACTGCGTAAACGCCATCCACCGTGCAGACTTTGCGGTAATTGGTACTTGGCGCGACGACATCAAGATCAACCAAGAAAAAGTTAAAGAGCATATCGCTGAAAAAGGCCGGAAATACACGATTGATACGGTTGTATCTATGTGCCCGACCCGTGCGATTTCGCTGCATGATGATGACACGCTGGAAATTGATAACAAGTCATGCGTTCGTTGCATGCACTGTATCAACGTAATGACCAAGGCGCTTAGCCCTGGTGATGACCGTGGCGCATCCATCATGATCGGCGGCAAGCGCTCGCTGAAAGTGGGTGACCTGATGGGCACCATGATCAAGCCATTCATCAAGCTCGAAACCGATGAGGACTTTGAGGCACTGGAAGACTTTGCTGAAGAAGTAATGGAGTTCTTTGCTGACAACGCGCTTGAGCATGAGCGTATTGGTGAGTGCATCGACCGTATCGGCGTTCCGGCGTTCTTGGATGCTTTGGACATTCCTGCCGATCCGAACATGGTGAACCACCCAACAACATCTAGCTACGTGCGTACAGATGACTTTGACGTTGAAGCCGACAAGTGGTTTGAGCGCAAAGCGACTGAAGCCGGCATGGTTGTTGACAGCTAAAACGAGTGGTGGGTGCGAGCACCCATCCTACGGATTTTACCCGTGCGGAGAATATCCTGCGGAAAAGGGAGAGAAATTATGAACGAGATGAAAGCTAAGCCACGGATGCCAGATGAAGTTGGCGTTCCGGACCCAGCACCATTTATGCACCCGCTGAGCATTAAAAACTACGGCACATGGGATTACCACGATCGCCCACGCGTTGGCGTGCTGCGCCACGTGGCAAAATCAGGTGACCAACTCTGGACGGTTCGCGCCGGCACTCAGCGCCAGATGGACGTTTACACCATTCGCAAGCTTTGTGACATTGGCGACAACTACGCCGACGGTTTCATTCGCTTCACCACCCGCTCGAACATCGAGTATATGGTAGCAGATGAGGCCAAAGTGGCCCCGCTGATCGAAGAGCTTGGCGCTAATGGCTTCCCTGTGGGCGGCACCGGTGCATCGGTTTCGATGATTAGCCACACTCAAGGTTGGTTGCACTGCGACATCCCAGGCACTGATGCCTCGGGTGTTGTGAAGGGCCTGATGGACATGCTGCACCACGAGTTCATCAACGAAGAGATGCCAAACCGCCTGCGGATTACCACCTCTTGCTGCCAGATTAACTGTGGCGGCCAAGGTGACATCGCGGTGAACGTGCAATACACCAAGCCACCAAAGATCAACCACGATCTGGTTGCTAACGTATGTGAGCGCCCGGCTGTTGTAGCTCGTTGCCCGGTTGCGGCTATTCGCCCAGCTATGGTTGACGGTAAGCCTTCGCTCGAAATCGACGAGAAAAAGTGCGTATGTTGCGGTGCTTGTTACCCACCATGCCCACCGATGCAGATCAACGGTGATGATAGCACAAAGATCGCTATCTGGGTTGGCGGTAAGCACTCAAATGCACGCTCCAAGCCTACGTTCCACAAGTTGGTTGTAGCCAACCTACCTAACAACGCGCCACATTGGCCCGAGGTTAATGCCGTGGTTCTCAAGATCGTGAAAGCCTATAAGGGCGACGCGAAGCATTGGGAGCGCATGGGCGAGTGGATCGAGCGTATCGGCTGGAACCGTTTCTTTGAAATGACTGAATTGGCCTTCACCAAGCACCACATTGATACGTGGACTGGCGCTCGCAAGACCATGAACCAGTCAGCTCACGTTCACTTCTAGAGGCGAAGCAAAATGAAATTCGGAATCGTAGTAAGTGAAGGGCCATATACGCACCAAGCGTCTGACTCGGCCTATAACTTTGTAAAAGCCGCGCTGGCCACAGGCCACGAGGTTAGCCGTGTGTTCTTTTATCACGACGGGGTGAATGTAGGCACGCGCCTATCCATCCCGCCGCAAGATGACCGCCAAATTCAGGAGCAGTGGACGGCTCTGGCGAAAGAGCACGAGCTTGATTTGGTGATCTGCATCGCCGCGGCCCAGCGCCGCGGCTTGCTAGACCAAAATGAAGCCGATCGGCAGGGCAAGGACGCGAATAACATCGCGGATGGGTTCCGGATTTCTGGCCTCGGCCAGTTGATCGAGATGGGCATTCAGGCTGATCGTACGATCACATTTGGCGACTAGGAGGATATTATGAGCATAGTTAAAAAATTCCTCTACGTGAATCGTAAGGCGCCTTACGGCACGATTTACGCTCAGGAGGCTCTCGAAGTGGTGCTTATTGGCGCGGCGTTTGATCAGGATGTTTCTATGGCATTCTTGGATGACGGCGTGTTCCAGCTCACCAAAGGGCAAGACACAAAAGAAGCCGGCTTGAAGAACTTCTCGCCTACATTCCGGGCTTTGGGCGACTATGAGGTCACCAAGCTTTATGTAGAGCAAGAATCGCTTGATGAGCGCGGCCTGACCTTGGATGACCTTCAGGACATCCAGTGGGAAGACGAAGATGATGATTACGCTGAAAAGCCTTCGATCATCGTTGTTTCACGCGCCGGAATGGCTGACGTGATGGCTGATCAAGACGTTGTCTTGAGCTTTTAGGGGGAAATTATGGCGACTTTACACACAGTTAACAAATCCCCGTTTCAGAACCAGACGCTGATTAGCTGCCTTGGGCACGTTAAAGATGGCGACTCGGTTTTGCTAATGGAAGATGGCGTTTATGGCGCAATGACAGGCAATGCGATGTCTGAAGTTGTGGCGGGCATGGGGGCAAATGTTAAGCTCTTTGTGCTTGGTGCCGATGTATCGGCGCGCGGCATTGATGCCGGGCGCGTGGCTGAGGGGATTACCTCGGTGAATTATGAAGAATTTGTGGGCATGGCTGCAAGCTGTGACCGCGTACAGAACTGGCTTTAAACGCCCGCTTGGGCATATCTAAGGAATAGAAAAATGGCTGCATATGACGTAAACGGCACTACCGTTGAGCATGACGAAGAAGGCTACATCACCAACTTGTCCGAGTGGACAAAAGAGCTGGCTGACGTGATTTCTAAGGCTGAAAACGTAGACATGGGCGAAGAGCACTGGGCTGTGGTTAACTTCCTGCGTGATTACTACGAGGAGTATCAAATTGCTCCGGCTGTGCGTGTTTTGATCAAGTCGATCAAAAAGTCCATGGGTCCAGAAGTTGGCAACAACAAATACATGTATGAGTTGTTCCCATATGGCCCAGCGAAGCAGGCATGTAAAATTGCTGGTCTGCCTAAGCCGACCGGTTGTGTGTAACCCACACTAATTACTCAGATACGATTTTGCCCTTGGCTTGGGAGAAAAGGCCAGGGGCATACTAAAGGGAGGGACTATCGTGATTTCCACGGTATATGCAGTGCTGTTCTATCTAGCCACATTTTTAATGGTGGCTGGCGTTGGGATGAAGGTGTTTAAATACGCCACAACGCCTGTGCCCCTTAATATTGTTGTATCGCCTGCGCCGCGCACCAAGCGCGGTGTGTTTTTCCGGATGTTCCGCGAGGTCATCTTTTTTGAGAGCCTGTTTAAATCCAATAAGTGGATTTGGCTGTTTGGCTACCTGTTTCACTGGGGCATGCTGATTGTGCTCCTGCGCCACTTTCGCTATTTCACGCTCGAAACTTGGTGGTGGGTTGAGATTATATCTCCCATCGGCAAGCTGATGGCATTTGCTATGATCGCCGGCCTGCTGGGCCTTTGGGCGCGGCGAATATTTCAAGAACGCATTCGCTATATCTCGGCCCCGTCAGACCACCTGATGCTGGCGCTTTTGCTCGGCATCGCTGGCAGCGGCACGCTGATGAGCTATGTGACGCATACCGATATTATCAACGTAAAAGCCTATTTCCTTGGCCTTATGCGGTTTGATCTGAGCCACACACTGCCAGCAGACCCGATTTTGCTAGCGCATTTGGGTATGGTGGTGATCTTGATGATCATCTTCCCGATCTCGAAGCTGCTGCACGTGCCCGGCGTGTTTTTTGCCCCAAGCCGCACGCTTGTTGATAACGCCCGCGATAAACGCCGCGTATCAAAGTGGGCGCGTAACCTGCCGCCGCTGCCTGAGGGCATTCCGGCCAAAGAGGAGAAATAAGACATGGCTCCTTTAGACAAAAACGATGCGCCCAAGTATATGGGCGACCCGCTGAAAATTCCGAAAATTGAGTGTGGGGCGAGCCTCGACACCAACACTTATAAGGCCTACCCCGAGCATAACGAAGCCCTTGGCTTTCCGGGCGAGCTGATTGATGACTGGAAAGAAGTTGCCATTGCCAAAATCGGTGAGTTGGCGAAGAAAAACCGTGCTTTTCAGGTGTATCTGGATGCTTGCGTAAAGTGTGGCGCTTGCACCGATAAATGCCACTATTTCCTTGGCACGGGTGACCCTAAAAACATGCCGGTGGCGCGCCAAGACCTGCTGCGCTCGGTTTACCGCCGCTACTATACATTCGCGGGGAAGTATTTCCCGTGGCTCGTTGGCGCGCGTGACCTTACCAAAGAAGTGCTTGATGAGTGGTATACCTATTACCACCAGTGCTCGCAGTGCCGCCGCTGTGCCGTTGCCTGCCCTTATGGCATTGATACTGCTGAAATTTCGATGGCCGCGCGGGAGATTCTCGACACGGTTGGCGTGGGGCAAAAGTATTGCAACGAGATTATCGCCAAGCTGAAGAAAACCGGTAATAACCTTGGTATGAACCCTAAGGCTTTGCGGGCGACGCTGGAAGATCTTGAGGAAGATCTGGAAGAAGAAACCGGTATTGCGGTGAAAATTCCGCTGGATGTGAAGGGCGCCGATGTGCTGCTCATTACGCCCTCAGCAGACTTTTTTGCCGAGCCGCATATTGATGGCCTGCTAGGCTATGCCAAGGTGTTTCATGCCTCGGGCGTAAGCTGGACGATCAGCTCTTATGCTTCTGAAGCGGCCAATTTTGGCATGTTTATCGGCTCTTATGAAAATATGCGCGAGGTCAGCTGGCGCATTCGGCAGGCGGCCAAAGATTTGGGCGTGAAGCGGATTATTTTTGGCGAGTGCGGCCATGCGTGGCGGGTGGGTTATAGCTTCCTGAACACACTGGCGGGGCCGTTTGATTTTCTGGATCAAAACTATCCTATTCCGCAGCACATTCTTGAGTTTACGCTGGACGAAATTGAAGCAGGCAAGCTGAAGATTGATAAGTCGCGTAATGATGCGAACATCATGACCTATCATGATAGCTGCAACGTGGCGCGTGGCTCGGCGATGGGCCCGAAAGAGGGCGGCCAGTTTGATGTGCCGCGCGCGGTTATCAAAGCCGTGTGCAATAATTTCCACGAGATGGAACGTGATACGATCCGCGAAAATACCTTCTGCTGCGGCGGCGGGGGCGGGTTGCTTACCGATGATTTGATGGACTTGCGCATTAAAGGTGCCAAGCCTCGCATGACCGCGCTGCAACAAGTGACTGAAGATCACGGCGTGAACAAAATGGCCGCAATTTGCGCCATTTGTAAAACACAATTTGCCAAGGTGATGCCGAAATACGGCTATGAATTCGACAGCATCATGTCGGTTCACCAATTGGTAGCCAATGCCGTCATCCTTGACGGACAAGAAACAGACGAGGCCGATGAGGCCCCAGCGGAGGAAACCCCATGAACGATATTAAGCACACATTTACGCGCTACGAAGAGGGTGCAGACCATAATGATTGGGATCTGGAAGAGAAGATTTTCCAGCAGGATACTTCCTATAAATGCCCAACTTACGTGCACAAAACTGCGCCTTGTTCCGGCTCGTGCCCCTCGGGCCACGATATCCGCGGCTGGCTTGCCATTGCGCGCGGCATGGATAAGCCGCCTGTTGAGGGCCAAGCTTGGCAGGAATATGCTTTCCACAAAATGACCGAGGCCAACCCGTTTCCGGCTTCTATGGGCCGCGTTTGCCCTGCGCCTTGCGAGAGCGGTTGTAACCGCAATGAAGTTGACGACTATGTTGGCATCAACGCGGTTGAGCAATATGTGGGCGACTGGGCCAACGAAAAGGGCGTGAAGCTCGTGGGCGCTGGCGCTGACACGGGCTTTAAAATCGCCGTAATTGGTGGTGGCCCTGCTGGCCTTGCGGCCGCATATTTCATGCGCCAAGACGGCCATGCGGTTACGGTTTTTGAAGCCAATGGCAAGCTGGGCGGCATGATGCGCTATGGCATTCCGGGCTACCGGACCCCGCGTGATATGCTGGACATCGAAATTGGCCGTATCACCGAAATGGGCGTAGACGTGAAGCTCAACACCAAAGTTGGTGTTGATGTTTCGGTGGCTGCGCTTGAGGAAGAATACGACGCGATTTTCTGGGCGCTTGGCGCACAAAAAGGCCGCCCACTGCCCATTCCGGGCTGGGAAGGCACAGAAAACTGCATCGACGGTGTTGAGTTCCTCGACGCCTTTAATAAGGGCTGGGTTGTCGGCACCGCGCAAAAAGTTGTGGTTGTTGGCGGCGGTGATACCTCTATCGACGTTGCATCTGTTGCCCGCCGTTTGGGCCACGTTACCAACGTTGCAAAAACCGAGCATTCCGATGGTTCTGTGATCGACTTTACCGCGCAAGACGCGGCTGGCGTGCTGACCCGTGAGGGCATGCAGGCCACGCTTACATCGCTGTTTCCGATTGAGCAAATGACCGCTGCCGAGCATGAGCGTGAAGACGCGAAGCGCGAAGGTGTGGACATTAAGGGCTCGGTTATGCCGCTTGAGGTTATCTTGAACGCTGAAGGCCGCGCGACTGGCCTGAAGATGTGCGAATGTGAAATGAAGGGCAACGCGCCTGTAGCCATTGAAGGCACAGAGTTTGTGATCGAAGCCGATATTATCATCGCGGCCATTGGCCAAGCGGGTGATTTTGAAGGCATTGATGACCTCGGCAACGAGCGCGGCTTTATCGAGATCGAGGCCGGCTACAAAGTTAAGGGCAAAGACAAGCACTTTGCTGGCGGCGACATTTTGAAGCCTCACCTGCTGACCACGGCCATTGGCCACGGTCGCGTTGCGGCTGAAACCATCACCGATTATCTGGACGACGGCAACATTGCCAAGCGCCCGAAAATCGACATTGCCAGCTTTAACCTGCTGGAAGAGCTGCACGAGCGCGGCCATGATCCTTCACCCTATGAGCACCTTGGCGGCCAGCGCGGCACGGATACAGAAAACTACGCCGTGCACAATTACGAGGACCGTTCCGACGGCCAGATCGTAAAGCACACCGAGCTATATAAGGGGCATTTCCCTTATGTGGCACGTGAAATTCGCGATGAAGTTCACATTGAGGGCGACAACGTTTTGGGCAACTTTGAGGAGCGCATCATTGCGTATTCCGAAGAGCAAGCGCAAAAAGAGGGCGAGCGCTGCATGTCTTGTGGCATGTGCTTAGAGTGCGACAACTGCGTGATTTATTGCCCGCAGGATGCCGTGGCGCGCGTAAAGAAAAACGACCGCACTTTGGGCCGCTATGTGGAAACCGATTATTCCAAGTGTATCGGCTGCCATATTTGCGCCGATGTTTGCCCATCGGGCTACATCCAGATGGGCCTCGGAGGGTAAAATGAAGAAGCTGCTAGTATCTGTGCTGATGATGGCAGCACTTCTGGGCGCGCCTGTATTGGCGGAGGGGTTGTTGCCAAACATCCCCGCCGCTTTGGGCGAGCCGCACCCTGAGGGCAATGAATTTTGGCGGGTTAACCACCCGGAAATTTTAAGCCATGACCGTGATCTGACGGTGCAGGACGGTATTCGCGACATCGACGGCTCACTCAAAACCTGTGTGGCCTGCCACGCGGTTGAAGGGCCAGATGCGGCGCCTGTAACGACGGCTTCACCAGAGCATGCCTGCATGACGTGCCACGAATATGTGGCGGTGAAAGTTGATTGTTTTCAGTGCCACAATTCGCGGCCTGAAGCGGCTGATTGGTCTGCCGTTTTGCCAAGCCTTGGCGGCACGCCGGAAAGCCTGCGCGCATATTTAGAGAGGATTTCCCAGTGATAATCCCGACAAAAGAAAAAGGCGCAGAGATTTCGCGCCGTGATTTGCTGAAAAAAGGCGGGGCTATGGCCACCGTAACGCTGGCATCTGGCGTAACGCTTATGTCGTTTGGTGGCAAAGCGGCGGCTGACGGGCTAAAGCCCGGCGCGCGCTGGGGCTTGTTGATTGACGCGGGCAAATGCCCTGAAGATTGCTCGGCCTGTGTTTCCGCCTGCTCAAAAGAGCATGGCTGGGAAGATAACGGCCTCGACACCGACCCGCAGTGGATTCGCAAGGTGACCTTGCGTGAGAAATCCAGTGGCCGCGAGAATTCGCTGCCCGTAATGTGCCAGCATTGTGACGAGCCACCTTGCGTGGATGTGTGCCCGACGGGCGCCTCATTTAAGCGCGAAGACGGCATTGTGCTGGTGAACAAGCACACCTGCATTGGCTGCCGCTATTGCATGATGGCCTGCCCGTTTAAGGCGCGGTCGTTTGTGCATGAGCAGGTCACCGACCAGCGCACGGCCTCGCCGCGCGGCAATGGTACGGTTGAGGGCTGCAACATGTGTGTGCATAAAATTGACCGTGGCGACGGCACCACCGCCTGCGTGGAAGCCTGCCAAGCCACCGGCAATAACGCGATGATGTTTGGGGACCTTAATGATCCTGAATCGGAAATCGCCATCGCCGTTGCAACTTATGCCAGCGTAGAGCTTCGCGCCGATCTCGGTCTGAACCTCGGCGTGCGCTACCAGAATATCTAGGGGGACATCATGGAACGGATTGTATATCGCGAGCTAAGATCGACGCCCAAAGTGTGGGGCGTAATGGCGCTGTGTGCGGCTTTTGTGGCCGCTGCGGGCGCTGTGGTGCTCTATGTGGAGCATCATGGCCATATCGTTACTGGCATGAATAACCAAATAGTTTGGGGCGTGCCACATGTGTTTGCGATCTTCCTGATTATTGCGGCCTCGGGGGCGCTGAATGTGTCGTCTATCGGCTCGGTTTTTGGCAAAATGGCCTATAAGCCCGTGGCGCGGTTGGCGAATTTGCTGGCGGTGTCGCTGCTGCTTGGTGGCCTTGCTGTGCTGGTGCTTGATCTTGGGCGGCCTGATCGCCTCGTCATGGCGATGTATACCTATAACTTCACCTCGATTTTTGCGTGGAATATCTTGCTTTATAGCGGTTTTATGGGCGTTGTGGCGGTTTACCTTTATACCCTTATGGCCCGAAACGTGGACCCGCGTGCGCTAAAAGCCGCGAGCCTGTTGGCCTTTGTGTGGCGCTTGGCGCTTACCACCGGCACCGGCTCTATTTTCGGCTGGCTTGTGGCCCGCACGGCATATGATTCAGCCATCATGGCCCCGATGTTCATCGCGATGTCGTTTTCCTTTGGCATGGCTATGTTTATGCTGGTGATGATTTTAACCACGTCAATTACGCGGCGGGTGTATTCGCCCGAGCTGCGCACGCGGCAGGCCCGCCTGCTGGGCGTGTTTGTGGCGGCTGTGCTTTACTTTGTTATTGTGCACCACCTCAGCAATATCTACCTCGCCAAAAAGGGCGCTTATGAAAGCTGGATACTGCTGAATGGCGGCATTTACACAGCGCTTTTCTGGGTTGGCCAAGTGCTGATTGGTGGAATCATTCCGATGATCCTGCTGTTTCACCCCAAGATCGACGTTAAAAAAGGCTATGTGCTTTTGGCGGCGCTTCTGGTGGTGCTCGGCGGCTTCGCTCAGCTTTATGTGATCATCGTCGGTGGGCAGGCGTTTCCGCTGGAAATGTTCCCCGGTTTTGAGGTGAGCAGTGGCTTTAGTGACGGGGTGATTAATGAATACACGCCTGAATGGATCGAGTTTGTGCTTGGCTTTGGTGGCATCGCGCTGGCGCTGATGATCGCGGGCCTTGGCATGAAGTTTTTACGGATTGTGCCGGAGAACCTTTCGGATGATAATGTAGACCCGTCCCTCCTGGCGGACTAACTTTCCGGAGGCTTCATGAAGCTGCACCCGTTTTCCAAATTCGTGGCCATCCTTGGCCGTGGTAAAACCAAGCAACGCGCGCTTACTTTTGAGGAAGCGCGCGAAGCCATGTCTATGATTTTGCGCGGCGAAGCCGAGCCAGAGCAAATTGGCGCGTTTTTGATGCTGCTGCGGCTTAAAGAAGAAGCCCCGAGCGAAATCGCGGGATTTGCGCAAGGCACCCGCGATGTGCTTGAGTTGCCTTCGGTGATGCCCGAAGTGGACCTCGACTGGCCGTCTTACGCAGGCAAGCGGCGGCAGTTGCCGTGGTTTTTGCTGGCGGCATTTTTGCTGGCCAATAACGGCACGCGGGTGATGATGCACGGCGCGTCTGAGCATACACCGGGGCGGGTTTATACCGATGATGTGCTGGAGTATTTAGGTTTTCCGATTGCGGGCTCGCTTACGGAAGCCGCAGAGCATATTAAGGCGCGGAATTTTGGCTATACCACGCTGAAGGTGCTATCGCCGAAGCTTGACGCACTGATGAATTTGAAGCCGCTGCTGGGCCTGCGCTCTCCGGTGAATAGCTTTTCGCGAATGGTGAATCCGTTTAACGCCCCCGTTGGCGTGATCGGCATTTTCCATCGTGGCTTTATGGATATCCACACCGGCGCGGCGGCCATTTTAGGCGAGCCTGTTTGCAGCGTTTTTCGTGGCGAAGGTGGCGAAGTGGAGCGGCGGCCGAACAAGCCAACGCAGGTCGGCACCACGGTTGATGGCAGCGAAATGCAGCTTGAAACATGGCCGCAGCTTTTGGCTGAGGGCCACGCGCCACCCGATGAGGAGATGGATATCTCCGGCCTTGTGGCCCTGTGGCAGGGCAAAATGGACAGCGAATATGCGGTAGCTTCTGTTACCGGCACGCTGGCTATTGCGCTAAAATCGCTGGGTAAAGCTGATAGCATGGAAGCCGCGCAAACGCTGGCGGAAGAAATGTGGGCGGCGCGAGACCGTAGCTATTTGCCGCTTAAGGCCTAAGCGGCATGGCTCGCTTTTTCATCTCGGCTGCGCATAAATCCTCGGGTAAAACTGTGGTGTCTACCGGCTTGGCGGCGGCGCTAAGCCAAAGCCAAGACGTGCGAACCTTTAAAAAGGGGCCGGACTATATTGACCCGATGTGGCTAAGCGCGGCCAGTGGCAACCCGTGCTATAACCTTGATTTTAACACCATGCCCGAGGCCGAGCTGCTGGCGCTTTACGCCAGCCGTGCGGGCGGAGATATCTCGCTTATTGAAGCCAACAAAGGGCTTTATGACGGCGTGAGCTTGGATGGGGCCGATAGTAATGCCGCCCTCGCCAAGCTGCTAAAAGCCCCCGTGGTGCTGGTGATCGATACGGTCGGCACCACACGCGGCATTGCACCTTTGCTGGTTGGCTATCAAGCTTTTGACCCTGAGGTGAATATCGCTGGGGTGATATTGAACAAGGTTGGTGGGCCTCGGCACGAGTCCAAGCTGCGGGCAGCAGTGGAGGCATATACCGATATTCCGGTGATCGGGGCGATTGGCAAACATACCGAACTTGAGATCGGCGAGCGGCATTTGGGGCTGACAACACCAGAGGAAACCGGAGCTTTCAAGGCCACAATCGCGCGGATTGGCGAGATTGTGGGTGGGTCGGTAGAGCTTGAAACATTGCGCGCGATCGCCGCGACTGCGCCAGCTTTGCCAGCGGTTTCGCCGCAGGCCGCCCCGCTTGGCGCAATGGTTAAAATCGGCATCGCGCGAGATACCGCTTTTGGTTTTTACTACGCTGACGACCTTGAGGCGCTGGAAGCCGCTGGCGCTGAGTTGGTGTTTTTTAACACCCTCACCGATGCGAAGCTGCCAGAGGTTGACGGGTTGTTCGTCGGCGGCGGTTTTCCCGAAACCCAGATGGCCAAGCTGGAAACCAATGCCAGTTTGCGCGCAGATATCAAAACCAAAATAGAGGCGGGATTGCCGACCTATGCCGAATGTGGCGGCCTGATGTATTTGTGCGAAACCCTGAGTTGGCATGGCGAAACCCACCAAATGGTAGGTGTGGTAAAAGGCGATGCGGTAATGAATGCGCGGCCGCAGGGGCGGGGCTATACGCGGATGAATGCCCTTGGCGGCATGTGGGAAGCCGGCGCCGAAGTGCTGGCGCACGAGTTCCATTATGCGCGGGTAGATAACCTGCCGGACGACACAAAGTTTGCCTATGAGGTGCTGCGCGGACACGGGATAGATGGCAAAAATGACGGGGTGTTGGCGTATAATATGCTGGCGGGCTTTTGCCATTTGCGAAATTCTGAGGCTACCCCTTGGGGATCGCGTTTTGTCGACTTTGTGCGACGAAAGCAGTTTGAGAAGAACAGGTAAGCTAACCCATAATAACCCTATCCGCTGCTTTGCAGCGGACGTGGCCTCGCTACGCTCGGTGGCGGCGCGTCAGCCCTTTCGCTTGTGGCAATGGTGTGGCCCGCGCCGCGCTGAGAATGCAGTGCTTTTGGCGGGCGTTAAAAGTGAGCTGGGGTGACGTTCTAGAGTCTCACCATAAACGCTGTTGTTGCGGCGCGGCGCAAGTTCATCCTCGCCAAATAGACAAAGTTTTGCGCGCCGCCACCGAGCCGAAGGCGAGGCCAAGCCCAACGGGAGGGTTCGATTTGCTTGCAAATCGGGGCCTGACGGGCGGGAGAAGCTAGCTGTCGTGTTTGCAACATTGCCTCATAAAAAAACCCCGCCAAAAGGCGAGGCTTTCAAAGTTCATCCGAACTGGATTAGCTCTTTTTGATCTCGAACAGGTAGATGTTACCTTCGGTGTTTGAGCTAAGCAGCTCATTGCCGGTTTGGGTGCAAAACGCAGCAAAGTCAGCGATTGAGCCGGGATCTGTTGAGCGCACTTCGAGCACTTGGCCAGCTTCCAGACCTTTGAGGGCTTTTTTAGCTTTGATAATTGGCAGCGGGCAGTTTAGGCCTTCTGCGTTAAGAGTTTGGTCAGCCATGTTGGTGAGCCTTTCTTTGGTGGTTATATAAACAGGTTAATGTCAGATTTGGTGGCAACGTCGATATAGGTGGCTGCGCCGCCCAGCTCGATGCCGTCAATCATGTCTTTGCGGTCCATCTCGAAGAGGTCCAGCGTCATTTGGCACGCAATCATCCGCACTTCGGATTCAACAGCTGCTTCGCGGAGGTCTTCAATCGAAGCCACGCCTTTTTTCTTAAACAGATTTTTCATCATTGTGGTGGCACCACGGTCAACACCCGGCAGGGCGGACACGATATTTGGCATGGCCATATGCATGCCAGCCATTGGCATTTTCATGGCAGGGTTGCCCAGCGTTGTCATTTTAAGGTCAAGCTTTTTATTGAGCAGCGGCAGGCCGTAGAATGTGAAGAACATGGTGACTTCCAAGTCCATCGCGGCGGCAGTGGTGCCGAGAATGAAAGGCGGATACGCCCAGTCAAGCGAGCCTTTTGTTACAATAATCGACATGCTTTTCGCGTTGCCAAAATCTCCGTCAGCCATGATTTTTACTCCCGTTTATGATCGCTAGCCTTACAAATTAGAATTATTGAATACTAAAAAGCTGCGGACGTCAAGAAAGGCGGTGTCGCACGCACGGAAATTTGAGGAAAACGCGGCAATTCGCGCAATTTATAGTTTAGGTTACATAGAAACTATCATATATGCTAATGTTTATCTTGGAATAGCGAAAGAATAGGCGCGGGTAAACGGCGCGAGAATCACCAAAAGGGAGCGTAAAATGCTAGATGGACTTAGAGATTCGATATTGGATAACCCCAATGCTTACATGATGTATGGCGGCTTGCTGATCGGCACCTTGCTGGGTGCGATCGTTTACTTGACGAACTTTTGCTCTATGGGGTCGGTGTCTGACTTTGTGAACTTTGGTGACTGGCGGCGGTTTCGCTCTTGGGTGCTGGCGGGGGCCACGGCGGTGGTCGGGGTTTTTGTGATCCAGAAAATGGGGGTGATGAACCCGACGGATAGTATTTTCCTGACGCCCACCTTTACGTGGATCGGCTTTGTAACCGGCGGGTTTATTTTTGGCGTAGGCATGGTGCTTTCAGCGGGCTGCGTGAGCCGCAATCTCGTGCGGGCCGGCTCGGGCGATATGCGCTCGTTGCTGGTGCTGGTTGTTGTCGGCGTGTTTTCTTTTATGACCATCGGCGGGCTGATCGGCCCATGGCGGGTGCTTTTCGTTAACCTTGGCACGGTAAACCTTGCGGATTACGGCATGGCTGGGCAGGGCTTCGGAGACCTTCTTGGCAAGCTTACAGGCCTAGATGCGGCAGACGCTAACCTTTATGCCTTTATCGGCGTGGCAGCACTGATGTTGGGCTATGTGTTCCTGAATAAAAAATTCATCTCTTCGCCCACGCATATTTTTGCGGGTGTCAGCATCGGCTTGTTGGCTGTAGCTGGCTGGGTGCTTACGGGCCTCGCGCAAGATGATTTTGCTGATGTGCCGGTGGCACTTACTTCGCTGACATTCGTGCAGCCGTCTGGCTCCACGCTCGATTACCTGATGCGCTTCACGGCGTTTGATACCATGGCCTTCCCCGTTGCGGTGCTGCTTGGCACGCTGCTTGGTGGTTTTGTCGGCTCGGTTGTTAAGCGCGATACACGGCTGCGCACCTTTAATGGTGAGGCCGATACGGCGCGTAATATCATTGGCGCGGCCTTGATGGGCATTGGCGGCGTACTGGCGCTTGGCTGTACTTTGGGGCAGGGCGTAACAGGGGTTTCGACCCTTGCGATGGGTTCGTTCATTACGTTTGCATTCCTCGTGATCGGCGGGATTGTTGGTATGAAGATCATGGAGTGGACGGCTTAAAATACCACTAACTGAAAACGTTAAAGGCGGCACTGACGTGCCGCCTTTTTTATGATCTGATGGCTTGCGCCGCCGAGCGTAGCGAGGCCACCGCCAGCGGCTGGCGTTTTTCAGTTTACTGAAAAATGTGCTTTGGCCGAGTGGGGGTTTACCCCCGCAGAGGTCAAAGCAAGCTCGGGATTTGCGGTCAGCTCTAGCGTCGCGCCTCCTCGGCGACCCTTCGGGCCACCTCGTCGGCGCGGGCTGTGCAAGCACAGCCGCTACATGCTTCAGCATTTGGCCTAACTATAGGGGGAACCGTTTTTAGTATAACTCCAGGCTTAGTGGCGAAAGCACATCGATTGAGAAGCTATCACCCATTTGATAAGTTTTTTGCACCCAATCACGATACGCGGTTCCGCACATGACGCGGGGCGTAGCATTGCTATTGGCGCGCCGGTTTATGGTTGCGGTAATCGTCCGCCCGTTCTTGCCAAGGCGCACCAAGATTTCAGCACCATCCGGCCCGAATTTGTCAGCTTCTTTTACGCCAACATTAAAGAAACCCATTTCGTAATAGGCTTTCCCCAAGTGGACAGAGAAGGTATTCCGCTCAGCGGATTGCTTCATTGCCTTAGTCTCCTTTTTTTGCGTTGGCACAGGTGCTTTTATTTGGCGTTTATGGTCCCAGCATGGCTTCAATTCTGCTATAAGGCCGTCCTCCAGCCCTGCCGCAATATTTAAGTGAAACGGCCCTCGGCGCTGGCTGCCATCATCCGCCAACACATAGATTTCGACAGATTGCCCACTTTCCAAGGCACCAGAATATGGGCATTTTTTTGATATTGGTGGATTGGGTTTTCCCCGGATTTTGGTAAAAATACATTCTTTTTTTGAGAGGCTGTGTGGTTTTCCCGATATAGCAAAGCTACCCGTCGACGACGAAGGCGTAAAGAATATTTGGTGTATTGGCCTCTTGCTCAAGATGGAGCTTGCGGCCGTTCCCTTCCAGTCGCTATTCGCCCGCGCGGTGAAAGCCAATTTCTGTTTGTCTTTTTATGGTAACCTTCAAAGTAAAAAGACCGCACAGGGCGGCCTTTTTACTATTCGTAATCGCTAAGCGGCGGGCAGGTGCAAACCAAGTGGCGGTCACCGTAGGCGTTGTCTACGCGATTAACCGGCGGCCAGTATTTGTCCACACGGAAGGCCCCCGGAGGGTAGCAAGCTTGTTCGCGTGTATAAACGCGCTCCCAGTCGCCCACGAGGTCTTCAACTGTGTGCGGGGCGTGGTGGAGGGGGCTATCTTCATAGGCGATTTTGCCGTCTTCGATCGCTTGCGCCTCTGCACGAATGGCCAGCATGGCGTCGATGAAACGGTCGAGTTCAGCTTTTGGCTCGGACTCCGTTGGCTCCACCATCAGGGTGCCAGCCACGGGCCAGCTCATGGTGGGGGCGTGAAAGCCGCTATCCATCAGGCGTTTGGCGATGTCGTCAACGCTGACGCCGCAGCACTCATTTAGCGGGCGGGTATCTAGGATACACTCATGCGCCACGCGGCCAATTTTGGATTTGAACAGCACATCGTAAGCGCCTTCCAGTCGCTTGGCGATGTAGTTGGCATTGAGAATGGCTACCTTAGTGGCTTGGGTCAGGCCTTCACTGCCCATCAACAACAGGTAGGCCCAGCTGATCACTAGGATGGAACCGCTGCCCATCGGGGCCGCAGACACAGGGCCAACGCCGCCGCCGCGAGGGTCGCCCGGCAAGAACGGCTCTAGGTGAGCGCCAACGCCGATCGGTCCCATGCCGGGGCCGCCGCCGCCATGCGGAATGGCGAAGGTTTTGTGCAGGTTGAGGTGAGAAACGTCGCCGCCAATTTTGCCCGGTTGCACGAGGCCCACCATGGCATTCATGTTCGCGCCGTCTATATAGACTTGCCCGCCGTGGCCGTGGGTTATTTCGCAAACTTCGCGCACGGTTTCCTCAAACACGCCGTGGGTGGAGGGGTAGGTGATCATGCAGGCGGCTAGTTTATCGCCAGCGGCTTCGGCTTTGGTGCGGAAATCCTCTAGGTCAATATCACCGTTATCGGCTGATTTCACCACCACCACATCCCAGCCAGCCATATGGGCCGAGGCGGGGTTGGTGCCGTGGGCGGACACCGGAATGAGGCAGATATTGCGATCAGCCTCACCGCGCGAGGCGTGGTAGTTGCGGATGGTCAGCAGGCCAGCATATTCGCCCTGTGCGCCCGAATTCGGCTGGAGTGACATGGCGTCATAGCCGGTAATTTTGCAGAGCTGGTCCATGAGTTGCTCGGAAAGTGCCGTATAACCCTTGGCTTGGTCAAGCGGCACAAACGGGTGTAGGTTCGCAATACCGGGCCACGTGAGCGGGATCATCTCGGCGGTGGCGTTCAGCTTCATGGTGCACGATCCTAGGGGGATCATCGAGCGGTCCAGCGCGAGGTCTCGGTCGGCGAGGCGGCGCATATAGCGGGTCATTTCCGCCTCGGAGCGGTTCATGTGGAAAATCGGATGGGTCAGGTATTCGTCTGTCCGCAGCATGTTTTTGGGCAGGCGATACTCGCGGTGCTTGGCGCTGTCATCTTTGATATTGCCGCCAAAAGCGCGCCAAACGGCCTCAATGGTTTCGGGGTAGGTTTGCTCGTCCAGCGAAATGCCGATGCGGTTTTTGCCGATTTTGCGCAGGTTAATACCATCATTCACGGCGGCCTTCAAAATAACGCCCTGTAGGGCCCCGACCTTCACGGTGATGGTGTCAAAAAACACCTCTGGCTCAATTTTAAAGCCGAGGCTTTCAAGCCCCTTGGCAAGGCGCGAGGTTTTGCGATGCACCGATTGGGCAATCGCCTTTAGCCCCTTGGGGCCGTAGAAAACCGCATACATAGAGGCCATAACGGCCAGCAAGGCTTGCGCGGTGCAGACGTTGGAATTGGCCTTTTCGCGGCGGATATGCTGCTCGCGGGTTTGCAGCGACAGGCGATAGGCTTTGTTGCCACGGGCATCGACTGAAACGCCAATAATCCGGCCCGGCATGGAGCGTTTGAGCTTGTCGGTGGTGGACATATAGGCAGCGTGCGGGCCACCGTAGCCCATGGGAACGCCAAAGCGTTGGGTGGTGCCGATGGCAATATCAGCGCCCATTTCACCTGGGGATTTTAGCAGGCAGAGCGCGAGGATATCGCAGGCCATAATGGCGATGCCCTTGGCGGCGTGCAGGGCCTCAATGCAGGGCGTAAAATCGCGCACGCGGCCATAGGTGCCGGGGTATTGGAAGATCGCGCCGAAGATTTTTGAGGCGTCCATTTCCAGCTCGGGGCTGTCTACGATCACCTCAATGCCCAGCGGCTCGGCGCGGGTTTTGATAACTTCGATGGTTTGCGGATGGCAGTTTTCATCGACAAAAAATGCATTGGCTTTTGATTTGCTGCCGCGCTTGGCCATGGTCATGGCTTCGGCGGCTGCCGTGGCTTCATCAAGCAAGGAGGCGTTGGCGATGGGTAGGCCGGTAAGATCAGACACCATGGTTTGGAAATTCAGCAGGGCCTCTAGGCGGCCTTGCGCGATTTCGGGCTGATAGGGGGTATAGGCAGTATACCATGCCGGATTTTCGAGGATATTCCGCTGGATAACTGGCGGGGTCATGGTGCCATGGTAGCCTTGGCCAATCAGCGAGGTCAGCACTTTGTTTTGGCCGATCACGGCTTCCATGTGGTGCAGCACGTCGCGCTCTGTCATGCCTTTGCCGATATCAAGCACGCCGTCTTGCCGGATGCTCTCCGGCACGGTTTCGTCAATCAGCTCATCGAGGGTTTTGACCTCTACCACTTTAAGCATCTCGGCCATCTCAATCGGCGAGGGGCCAATATGGCGGCGGTTGGCAAAATCATAGGGCGTGTATTGCGTGATCTCGAAGGGCATGGGCAGGCTCCGGTAAAGATACGCCGGAAGCGGGGGCCTCCGGCGGTTAGGTTTAGTCGATCAGGGCTTTATAGGCGTTTACGTCAAGCAGGTTTTCCAGCTCGGCGGTGTCGCTGATTTTGATCTTGTAAAACCAAGCGTTGCCCTCTGGGTCTTCATTCACCATGCCGGGGTTGTCTTCCAGCGCGCCGTTAGACTCAAGAACTTCCATCGCTAGGGGGGCATAAAGCTCAGAGGCGGCTTTTACGCTTTCAACAACGCCGATTTCGTCGTCTTTATCATAGGTTTCGCCGGTTTCTTGCAGCTCAACAAACACCACTTCGCCGAGGGCCTCGGCGGCGTGTTTTGTAATACCTAAAGTGGCGGTGTCGCCCTCAACTTCAAGCCATTCGTGCTCTTCTGTGTAATAGGTGGTCATAGGATAACCCTTTCTAGCGTTTGTAATTTTGTGCCACGAAGGGCAGTTTGATGATGGTGGCGGGGCGAGGTTTGCCCCGAATGGATAAGGCTACTTTACTCTCGGGATCAGCGAATTCAGTTTCGACATAGCCCATTGAGACCGGACCACCATATGTTGGGCCGAAACCACCGGAAGTCACTTTGCCAATAATTCGCCCGTCCACAGTTGTTATTTCAACACCGCGTCTTGCGGGTGCGCGGCCATCTGGCTTAATTCCAACCAGTTTGCGACGCGGCCCGTTTTCCAATTCTAAAAGTATGTGCTCCGCCCCAGGGAAGCCGCCATCATTGCGGCGCTTTTTCTGCATCGCCCATGTGAGGTTGGCCTCGACGGGGGAGGTCGAATTGTCAATGTCGTTGCCATAGAGACAGAGGCCCGCCTCCAAACGTAGGCTGTCGCGGGCGCCAAGGCCTGCTAGTTCAAGGTCTGGATGGGCGAGTAGAGTCCTGCATATGTCGACGACTCTATCTTCCGGGACCGAAATCTCATATCCATCTTCGCCAGTGTAACCGAGCCGTGAAATACGAATATCAGCGCCGATCATCTGGGCGGTTGTGGTTTCCATGAAGTTAAGGCTTTGGGCCACGGGGACCCAAGCGGCCACAATGGCTTCAGCGGCTGGCCCCTGCACGGCAATTAACGCGCGCGCCAGCTCTGTGACCTCAATATCGAGGCTGCGCATATGGGCGATGTCCTGATCCCGCATCGAGGCGTTGACCACCACAAAATGGTGATCGCCCGCGTTGGCGACGATCAGGTCGTCCATGATCCCACCCTCGGGGTTGGTGAAAAACGTGTAGCGGGCTTTGCCTTCGGGCAGCGGCTGGAAGCTGGACGGGCAAAGGGATTCGAGTTTTTGAGCGACGTTTTCGCCGTGCAGCTCAACTTGGCCCATGTGGGATACATCAAACAGAGCGGCTTTTTCGCGGCACTGCTTATGCTCGGCGGCCACGCCTGCTTCATAATTTACCGGCATCATCCAGCCAGCAAAATCAACCATTTTGCCGCCCATTTCGACGTGCAGATCATAGAGCGGGGTTTTACGGGGTTCAGTCATAAGGCCACCTTTATGTGAATCGGTATACGCTGGTCTACCATGTTTCCTATCGGAAACATACGCGGGC